>NZ_JNUP01000003.1 GCF_000758165.1 Spirochaeta lutea
GTGTGCTCTGGGGGTTTCTGAGGCACAAAAAAGTTACAGGCTTTTGCGCACTGTCTATAGCTTACAGAAGCAACATGGCATCACCGTAGGAGAAGAAACGGTATTCAAGCTGCACTGCGGTGGCATAAATCTGTTTTATTGCGTCTAAACCGGCAAAGGCACTTACCAACATGAGCAACGTAGATTCCGGTGTATGAAAATTAGTAAAAATTCCGTTAATCACCTGGAAGCTGTAGCCCGGATATATGAATATGCCTGTTTTACTCATGCCGCTCTTCAGTTGTTGGGTACGGGGATCCCACGCGGATTCCAGGGTGCGTATAGATGTTGTGCCGACGGCAATGATCGGTCGACCCTCTTCCTTTGCTTTGTTGACCAACTGGGCTGTTTTTTCCGGAATGGAATAGTGTTCGGTATGCATCCTATGCTGTTCTATGTCTTCGGTTCGGACTGGGAGGAAGGTTCCTAATCCGACATGGAGGGTCACATATGCGATAGTATGACCTTCAGCCGTTAGAGCTTCCAGGATTTCCGGGGTGAAATGCAGGCCGGCCGTTGGAGCGGCAACGGATCCGGTGTGGTCTGCTCTTGCATAGACGGTTTGGTAGCGTGTTTCATCCAGGGGCTCATCAGTTCGGTCGATATAGGGGGGGAGCGGAATATGGCCGTTCTTGTCTAGGTAGGTATCCGATATCGGTTGTGAAAACTGCAGTAGTTTCAGATTTGCATCATTTCCGATTATTGTTCCCTGGACGCCCTGTGGAAACCTGTAAACAGTACCTTCACGTTGCTTTTTTGATTTATTGGCCATAGCCTTCCAGGTGGTAGGGTCATTGGTTTCTTCCACGAGCAAAAACTCAACCCTGCTTCCGGTTTTTTGATTGGTTCCGAATATTCTGGCCTTTCGCACCCGGGAATCGTTAAAAATAAGCAATGAACCGCTTGGTAGATGTTGGGAAATTTCCTCAACACGAGTATGGGTCATCCGAGGAGCGGAACCCGGTGTGATGTTCGCTACAAGTAATCTACTAGTACCCCGTTTGTCTGACGGGTATTGGGCAATGAGATGTTCTGGTAGATTAAAAGAGAAGTTGTTGGTCTTCATGCGTTGAATCCGGTCCTTTTCTTTGTTCAATGGATTTTGCTTCAGGGACTGGAAGGCCCAGGTGGGTATAGGCTCGCTGGGTTACCATTCTTCCACGGGGAGTGCGTTGGATGAAGCCTTGTTGAATGAGATATGGCTCATAAAAATCCTCTAATGTATCAGTAGACTCCCCAACAGAAATAGCCAAGGTGTCTGCTCCGACTGGCCCGCCTTGATAGAATTCGATGATAGATCGGAGTATCCGGCGGTCCTGTTCCTCTAATCCTAGGAGATCTATTCCAAGTCTGGAAAGACTGTCTTTCAGGATTGATTCGGTGATAATGCCATCACCCAAAATCTGAGCAAAGTCTCGCATACGGCGGAGCAATCTATTCGCTACCCGGGGTGTGCCGCGACTACAGTGGCTGAGAAGCTTTGCTGCCTGCTCTTCAATTGATATTTGTAGAATGGATGCTGATCTCCGTAACACGAGGGCAATTTCTTCAGGTGGATATAGATCTATACGCAGATTTATGCCAAACCGGGTGTGCAGCGGGCTTGAGACCATCCCGGGCTTTGTTGTTGCGCCTATGAGGGTGAAGGCCGGCACAGGCACCCGAATAGTTCTGGCTGCAGGCCCCTGTCCGATTACCCAATCTAGCTGAAAATCTTCCATCGCCACATAGAGCATCTCCTCCAGAGCAGGTTTGAGCCGATGGATCTCATCAATAAAAAAGATGGAGCCCGGTGTCAGACTCGTCAGGAGTCCGGCGAGATCTTTTGGTTTCTCCAGGGCGGGAGCTGAGGTTATGCGGATTTCACCGCTCATTTCGTGGGCGATGATCTGGGCCAATGTTGTTTTACCCAGTCCCGGGGGGCCGTTTAAAAAAATATGGTCCAGGGGTTCCTGACGCTCCCTAGCAGCGGAAATAAAAATTCCAAGGTTCTCTTTAAGATCTGCTTGCCCCTGAAAATCTCGTAGCAGGAGAGGTCGTAGAGCTAAGGTCCCATCATCCATTGTCTGGTCGAGGTTGTTGATACTGGGGTCTAAGTAGCTTTCGTAGGATTCCACAGATATAGACTATCAGGTTAGAAGCGCTTTGTTAACTCAGTTCGATGATTGCACGACGCATTAGTTCTCCCTCAAAGGCGTTCCGCTCACCGGATGGTAACTTTTCTAAGCTTGCGAGGTTCGTAAGTTCTGGATGGAGTTCCCCTAGAATGGTTGTTCCAATCTCCGGGAGCGCTGTTATCACCACCCTTCGTTCAAATCCCATTTCTATCAATGCTGTTGCTATGGCGTCTATGGTTTGTGGCAACTTGCTGCGTGGACTTTTCTCACCGGCGGGATGTTCAAGGTAGAGTTTGCCGGCCAAGGCGAGTAGGATTTTTTGGGCAGTTTTCTTTCCTAATCCCGGAAGACTTTCAAGGTGTTTGATGTCCTCACGTTCAATAACGGAAATAAAATCCTCTGGGGATATTCCGGAGAGGATTTTAAGGGCCTGTTTGGGACCGATGCCAGAAACCGATAAGAGCGCAAGAAACACCTCCTTTTCCTGAAGGGACGCAAACCCGTAGAGCTGGAGCAGATCTTCACGGACATGAAGGTAGGTATAGAGTGATGTTTCTGATTGCTTGGATTGTATCTGAGCCAGAACACCTAGGGTTGTCTGGGATACCTCAAGTTGGAAGGAGACCCCCCCCTGTTCCAGAACCACAACCCCCTCCAGCAGTTCTTCAATGGTACCGCGGATTCGATAAATCATGCCACTTACTCCTATGGTACAAGCAGATAGCAGCAGCCAGGGCATCTGCTGCATGGTCAGGCTTTGGCTTTTGGGTTAATCCAAGCAGAAATTTTACCATTTCCTGTACCTGCTCCTTGGTTGCCCTTCCCACCCCTACAATAGATTGTTTTATTTCCAGGGGGGTGAATTCCTGGGTTAGCAGCGCCCGTTGTTCGAGACAAAGCAGTACAACACCGCGAGCTTCTGCAACGGGTAATGCACTGGTGACGTTTTTGGCAAAAAATAACTGTTCTATCCCGACCCCGGTAGGTTGGTAGAGGTCAAGGAGACGAGAAATCTCTTTGTAAAGGATATTGAGGCGTTTCCCGGTAGCATCAGATGATGAGGTACGGATGACTCCGTGGTCACGATGTACGATTGCGGTACCCCGGACGGAAATGACGCCGTAACCAGTAGCAGCGAGACCCGGGTCGATTCCTATAAGTACCTCATCCATGGCAGGTGTAGTTCATGCGTGATTAGTAATCAAAATCATCTGGGATATCAAGGTTGGTAGACACATTTTGAATATCGTCATTATCCTCCAAGGTTTCAATCAGGCGTAGTACCTTCCTGGTACTATCCTCATCCAAACTGAGGGTAGTGTCGGCCACAAGCATTACCTCCGAGTTCTCAGGTGCAATTTCTGCATTCTCCAGTGCTTGAGTAACAGATTCAAAATCCTCGGGGGTGCACTCAATTTCGATATACTCGCCTTCATTTTTTACATCCTCTGCACCTGCTTCGAGGACAATCTCCAGAACCTGTTCTTCAGAATACTTATTTCCATCAAGGGTAATTATACCTTTTTTATTGAACATGTAGGCGACACAGCCTGTCTCACCAAGATTTCCTCCGGCCTTAGTAAGGGTGCTTCGTACATCGGCAGCGGTTCTATTCTTATTGTCTGTAAGGGCTTCGATCATGATCGCAACCCCGCCGGGAGCATATCCTTCATAGACCAACTCTACATAGTTCGCCCCATCGGTATCTCCAATACCCTTTTTTATGGCTCGCTCAATGTTATCCTTGGGCATATTGGCCGCTCGGGCTTTATTGACTATAGTTCGTAGTTTTGCGTTTGTCTCAGGGTCCCCACCACCCATTTTGGCTGCCACCATTATTTCTTTGATAATTTTTGTGAAGATTTTACCGCGTTTAGCATCGGCAGCGCCCTTTTTATGACGGATCGTTGCCCATTTACTATGACCTGACATTGGTTCTCCTTAGAACGAATTATACTATGAATTCGGGATTAAAAAATAGCACACCAAAAACTTGGCTGTCAATGAACGCCCAATCTCTCATATAGTGCGCAAAGGGTGTACCATTGCCCCCTGGCGACACTACCCAACATAGGTTGTTCCGTTATATTGGTGTCGTTTATAACGCTTTTGCGCGATAGGTATTACTTAGGGATGGGAGCGCTAGGGTAATAATCCAAAATCAGCCATTGGTTTGTACCGAAGAAATATCTTACCACGAATATTTTTCCGGTTTACACCACCCCAGTGACGGCTATCCATGGTGTTCCCGCGGTTGTCAGCAGCAACAAAATACTCACCTGGTCCAAGGATTTGTTCAGATTGAGTACCGCTTAACGGAAGGGTTGGCGGCAGATCATAGGCCATAGAGGCATCGTAGTATCGCGATTTATGTAGGTATTCTTCCTCGGTAATGAACCTGTTGCTCCCCGCCGGTTTGATAAAAAAACGATTTGCTTCCAATAGAACCGTATCACCCGGGCCGGCGATGATGCGTTTGATCTGCAGGGGTTCTTGGAGACCGGACAGAGGTGAATCACCCAGGGAGGAAAGAAACCCTAGGGGGCCGGTGAAAAAAGAGAGTACTCTTTCTCCAAATGATTGAGCCTGTTCATATGGGGCGAGAAGAGTTACGAGATCGCCTGGCTTAGGATTCCCGTACTGAATAATTGTGCCCAGGATCGGCAGGGTGAGTTGATATGCCAGTGGGCTTGAGAGGACATGATCTCCAACTTGAAGGCTCGGCCCCATACTATCGGTGGTAATCGATATGGGGCGTATTACAACAGTGGTGAACAGGCTGTGTAATAGTAGGGTTAGTAACAGAAAGGCAAGAAGTCGTTTCCCAAAAATAAGGACTGGACTTTCGGGGCGATAGCGACTGGCATGCCGTGAAAATCCCTGGGTTTTTCTTGCTGTATGGTGCGGGGAGTGTAGGATCGCCATGAAGACAGATACTACCATGTAGACCTTGGGCGTTCAATGAGATGCATCGGTGGTTTGTAGAAAGGTGCTGTGCATCACGTAATCCCTGGTATATACTACACCGGTTATGGCATTACAAGCAGGAAAAAAGTTAATCGGAAAAAATCGAAAAGCATTTCACAATTATCATGTTGAAGAAACATTAGAATGTGGGATTGCCCTTCAGGGTACAGAAGTTAAAAGCCTGCGGGCGAATCATTTCAATTTTTCGGATGCGTATGCTCGCATTATCGACAATGAACTGTGGCTACTAGGGCTTCACATTAATACCTACGATCAGGGGAACATATTTAATCATGATCCTGATCGGAAGCGGAAGCTTCTGGTGCACCGTTCGGAATTGGCTAAGCTCCGAAAAAAGGTCGAGGAGAAGGGTTTCACCTTAATACCCCTGGCATTTTTACTGTCCCATGGTCTGGTTAAAATTGAATTGGGGATCTGCCGAGGTAAAAAAAACTATGATAAACGACAGGATATTAAACAAAAAGATATACGACGTGAATCTGAAAGGGAGCTACGTGGTAGATTTTGATCTTCCTCCAATGAGAAAAGAGTCTCTATTACAATTTGCCCAGGATATTGCAAAACAGGCCGGGGATAGTACAAAGAGTTTTTTTAAAACTGATCTGCATATCTCACGTAAAAGCGATGAATCGCCAGTAACAGAGGCAGATATCCATGCAGAAAAACTGTTACGAGAGCTGATCAGCGAACACTATCCGGACCATGGAATCATCGGTGAGGAATTTGAAGAAAAAAATCCCACGGATGGATGCCTATTCCAGTGGGTTGTAGATCCTATTGATGGTACAAAATCATTCATTCACGGAATCCCCTTGTACACAACGTTGATAGCACTCCTCTATGATGGTAAGCCTAGTATTGGGGTAATCTATAACCCAATACTGAATGAATTAACCAGTGCTTGTGTGGGGGTTGGTGCCTTTTATAATCAGCGAAGAATAGCAGTATCAGAAGAGGCTTCGCTTTCCAAAGCATGGCTTCAGGTAACAGATCCAACCGATTTACTACGACGCTATCCCGACTCTGGAGCGGAGTTGATTAGTTCGGTGGGGTTCACTCGGACCTGGGCAGATGGTCATGGCTATGCTTTGCTTGCCAGGGGGGAGGCCGATATCATGATTGATCCTATTGTAAACCTTTGGGATGTGGCATGCCTCCACCCTATCATTACCGAGGCAGGTGGGCGCATTACGGATCTTAGTGGAAACCCTGGTCTGGGAACGAGTGCATTAGCTGCCAATCCCGCCCTTCATGGGAAGGTGCTTGAATTGTTCAATAAAAATGAGTACTATGTTTAGAGCGTTGGATCCTACGGATCCTAGTATATCCGGGGGTGTTCCGGATTCGACTGGGGCTGTGGTGGCCTACGTTGCAGGTGGAGCGCCATCTCCTGATTGGCAAACAGTATAACTGCCGATAATAACGCAGATTACGCACTAGCAGCCTAAATACTGCTACGGATCACCTGGATGCTGCTCTGAGTTCAGGATGGTCTGAAAGATCCCGGAGCTTACCATGGAATTTCGTCTGCATTTTCCATGGGAAATTCATGCAGACTAAGGGTTAAGAGGTGTGTTTCTTCCCCTCCTTAGCTCTGACAGACAAAAAGAGACTAAACCTGTAGTAGCGTAGTCTATGCACCTTAGGACGCGGGTTCAACTCCCGCCACCTCCAAAAACAGTCGCCGGCGCGACTGTTTTTTTTGATCTATTTCTATTCACAGCATTCCAAGGACATGACAAAGCAGTTTTCACCAGTAGGCTTATGTAGGGGGAAAATTATAGGGGATATCTCAGCCTCACTGCATCGGGTAGTGCCTCGAATACGCTGCTACAACTGGCGAATAGGGTACACAGCGTTTGCGTACTATACGTGGCAGGTCTTACGGAACTGATTATTGTTTGGTGTGAGTGTGGTGTTATTTGGATATCCCATAGAGCATCAGAAGGTACAGTAGCCAAACCATGGATTTTTCCATGGCCCGTATCCTCCGAACCTGTTTAAAAAGAAAATCCCAAGGTAGTTCTGACCAGGGAAGATCAAGAATCCACATGGATCTGTGGTTATGCGGTATTTTCACGGTTACCCTCCAGGGGATATACCATGGAAAATTATCAGTTCACTTCAAAAATTCGTGTTTTATCTGTCTGATGTGGATTAATTTCTGAGTCATACATGGTTTCGGTTATACATTTCTGTAAGTATCTGAATTAAATGGTGATGGTCGGTAGCTGATCCTATTTCCCGGGTGCTGTGCATGGCATGGATGGGAATTCCGATATCAATGGTCGGAATGTCCGTACGGGAAACGGAAAGCGGGCCAATGGTTGTCCCTGATGGTACATCAGAGCGGTTTACCATAATTTGAAAGGGTACGCCTAAATCTTCACATATCTGGCGTATCGGTTCCATGGTAACCGGCGTGGTGGCGTATCGTTGGAGCGCGCTGATTTTTACAACAGGACCCTTCCCTAACTCAACGGGATACGCCGGGTCAAATTTCTCCGGGTAGTTAGGATGATTTGCATGTGCGGCGTCCACAGAAATCTGGAAGGACTTAGCTAGGCTGATGGTTATTCCCTCTTCATCTGCACCGGATAGAAGACAGATTCGGCGTAGGTTTCCGTGGATGAATTGTCCGTTAGCGCCTGAAAGACTCATGGACCCTATCTCTTCATGGTTATAAAAAACCGCAACTTGTGTAGTATCCCCTGCTTGGGTAGCGCAGAATGAGCGTAACACAGCATGGCAACCAGCTAGATTATCAATCCTTCCGGAAGAGATTGTGTGGTCATTGTACAGGACTGGTATCTGTGAGGGGACGAGATACCAATCTCCTCCAATGATCTGGGTAACCTCGATGCCAAGAGCCTCTGCGATGAGATACTCTAGGGGCTTACTCAGATGCTCCTCTGAAATTGAAGAAAATAACAGCGCCTGAAGATGGGTCTGGGGGTTATACTCAAACCCCTTATTGATTTCCCGATTCAAGTGTATCGCAAGATTTGGGATTTGAGCGACGGGATGCTGAAGGGAAAAGCTCTCCAACCGGGGAGATTTTTCACCTGAAGTTTTAATCAGAGCACTACCGGCCAGGGTAAGCTCACGATCTACCCATGAAGAAAGTATCGGTCCCCCGTATACCTCGACATTCAACACCTGGCCCCCACCCATGGTTCGGATGGATTGGGGTTTTACCTTTAATAACGGACTATCGGTGTGCGCAGCTGCAATACGAAATCCTGTTTCATCCGGTGATCTCATACCCATACGGAATGACATAATTGCACCTTGCTCTCTCGAGATGTAGTACAAACCGCCGGGGCTTAGGTCCCACCGTTCAGTCTCTTCAAGTCGTTTTGCGCCGAGATTGCTCAGTCGTTTCTCAATCTCTGCATGGGCATTATGCATGGTCGGGCAGGCAGTAATAAAATGCTGGAGCTGTTTTTGTGCTGCAGACAGTTCTTCGGCAGGTATGGATTGCATTGATTCCTCCAACAATTAATACAGGGTGTAGATTAGAAAGCGGCCGTCCAAAGGTCCGTTTTTTATGGTGATTTTGCGATCAGTGCGCAGACCGATGTGTTTTGCTTGATTACCATTGGCGGTAAATACCCCTGCAACCGCGCCACTCCATTGCTGCTTCAATGTATCCCCAATATCCGTATAAAGGCCTGGATCGTCCTGGAGATTAAGACGTTTATCATACGGCGGATTCATCAGGATGAACTCCTGGTGGTTCTCTCCCGAGGATGATAGACCTGATCGAATACCGGCAGTCCGTTCATGAAGTTGGTTAAAGGGAGAATGTACGAAATGAATATCCATCTCTACCCCGGCGCGTCGGGCGTTCTGGCGTGCATACTTGATCATTTTTGGATCTCGGTCTGCGGCAATGATACAAAACTCTCCGTGCAAGGGTTCTGGGGAAAACTCAGCTGAGTCCTGCCAACCGAAGGCCTTTTTATCCGGCCAGTGAGAGATTGCAAAACCTTGGGGACGTGATCGCTGCGGGTACAGTCCCTTGGATATCAGGGCTGCTTCGATGGCAATAGTACCGCTCCCGCACATCGGGTCAATAAATACTCCCCTGCCCTGCCAACCGAGGATATTGCAGAGCCCCGCGGCTATGACTTCGTTCAGGGGGGCCTCACCAGCCTGGGATCGGTAACCCCGGAAGGAAAGAGGTTTGCCCGCAGCGTCTCTGTAGACGGTGACATTCGAATCCCCTAGGAAAAGAGTGAGGGTAACATCAGGATTTTTAGTATCCACTGAGGGCCGTTTGCCCTGCTTTAGGGAAAGCCGGTCAACGATACTATCCTTGATCCGAAGGGTTAGGAATCTGTCGGATGCTAGGCTGGAGCGCCCGATAGTAAGGATCTTGAAGGTTTGCCAGGGCCGTAAAAACCGCTCCCATGAAAAGCGAAAAAGATGTTTTTCAAGATCTCCTTGAGACTGAAAATTACCCTGAAAAATAGGATCAAGAACCCTTAGAACCGTCCTGGTGAACAGCAGTAGTCGAGTGAGATTTTCCTTTTTACCCCGGCATCGAATAAACCCCGAGGAGGTTGCCTCTATAGTAATACCAAGCCCACCGCATTCCTGGGCTGCAACATCTTCTAAGCCCGGGATGGTTGTAATTGCGAACTCTATTTCTCGACTCATACCTACCCGCCCTTACACCGAGGCATTCTGAAGGAGAAAAATGACATACCCAATATAGAGAGCCAAAAATACACCTCCAGTCCAACGCTGAATTTTTCCCAACACAATAAAAACCAGATAGAGAAGTGTTGAAATAGCCACCATTATTAGAAAATCTAGACTAAATTGACTGAACATTACCGGCAGGGGTTGTATGACTGCGGTTACACCTATTACCGCAAGGGTATTGAAGATATTGCTGCCAATGATATTACCGACGGAGATATCAGCTTCTTTTCTGGCCATGGCTACGATGCTGGTAACCAGTTCCGGGAGACTTGTCCCAAACGCCACAATAGTAATCCCTACAAAGCGTTCACTCACGTTGAAGACATGGATAGCAAGCCAGCTTGCGCCATTAACTAGTATTTCCGCCCCGAACGCAAGGGCTGCGATTCCTCCCAGGGTTTTCCCTAACAGCGGTATCCATGGTTCATCAGCAGAGACATTATCGAGCTCATGCAGATCAATAACCTCAAGGTCTGCGCCGTTTTGGTCTGCAGTTTTGTTTTTTCGGTACAGGGTAAGTATGTATACCACCAATACGCCGAGGAGGATGAACCCTTCTACACGGTTAATAATGGAGGCTTGTTCTTCGGTGAAACCCCAAAGGAGTATACTTAAAATCAATAACCCGTAGCTCAGGAACATAATTGGCGTGTCCCGGCGGACGATGGCTTTCGAGACCGGTATAGGCATAAAAATGGCAGACAGTCCGAGAACGAGCGCAATATTGATTATGTTTGATCCGATTACGTTGCCCAGGGATATGGAAGCCAAGCCCTTGAGTGCTGAGAGTGAGCTCACGAAAAGCTCCGGTGCACTGGTCCCAAAGGCTACGACAGTGAGTCCGATTACAATAGCCGATATTTTTAGCTTTTTTGCAATTCCCCCGGCACCCGCAACCAGAAAGTGGCCACCTCCATACAGAAAAACCAGGCCCAACAGGACCGCGCCGGTATTGATTAGGATATCCAAGATGGTAACTCCAAGTAGTTTAGTTCCGGTTAAGTAGGGTTTCGATTTGGCTGCGATTCAGCATCCGCTCTTCTATGACCTCAACCCGTTTGATTTCAACCGGGTCTTCGATTCCTTCTGTCCGACAATAGTTTATTGCCTCGTATACCGAAGGGAAGTTCTCAAGACTAATAAGTTCGCCAAGTTTTTTGTAGGTTAATACATATCGTATTTGTTGTGCCATAGAGGTTAAGTATAGTTGGTTTTCTATGATTGGTGAATGGGTGATCTGAATTCACCGACCGGTTTTTTTCTCTTGAAAAATCCTTGCAATAATAACCGGAAACCTCTTGACCATAAATTGAATAGCGTGATAAGTTCTGCATCGTTCACGGGCGATTAGCTCAGTTGGTAGAGCGCCTGCCTTACAAGCAGGATGTCGGCGGTTCAAGTCCGTCATCGCCCATTTTTTCTCTTCTGCTTTATTATAATACCCTTTTCCTATTACTTTTAATCAATTACTATACAAGAAATTTATGTTGACTACGGTTAGTGGTACGAACAATCCTGTACGTTCATTGGCTCCTACGCACCCACTCCCCCACATTATAACGGACACCGTTACAGTTATCGGGAGGTTCATCCTGGGGGTGCGTAACAGTATATTCCAGATCTTTAGTTCAATCCTTTACAAAGCCGTACATAGTGCGCAAAAGGTTGTAACTCTGCCCCTATACGGCACCATTCCTGGGGCCGAATCCGGTGCAGCACAGCTGTATCTGGCGTAGTTTACAAGCTTCTGCACACTGTACAAGCCGTGCATAAGATAGCCACTGTTCTCCTAAACCGCCGGCATCCCCATACCCCCTGGATGATCGCTGCGAAGCGTTCCACGCCGATAGTGCTTCCCGCTATGGGCGGATGAGGCTGCGGAAGGCCATGAGCATCCGAGATAATCGTTTGAAGCGGTGCAGCAGTCCGTTCTCATGATAGTAGATGAGCCGGCCACTCCTACGGGGGTATTCAGCTGGGCTATAAAAAATTTTTCTTTTTTGCTATACTTGCGCTCTATGGAAACTCAGAAAACACGCAATATTGGCATCATGGCGCATATAGACGCCGGAAAAACAACCACAACCGAAAGAATTCTCTTCTATACAGGGCGCAGCCACCGACTTGGCGAGGTTGATGATGGTAATGCCACCATGGACTGGATGGAACAAGAGCAGAACCGCGGTATAACCATTACCTCAGCTGCGACTACCTGCTATTGGAAGGATTGTAAAATCAATATCATTGATACTCCCGGCCATGTGGATTTTACTGCCGAGGTTGAACGTTCATTGCGGGTTTTGGATGGTACGGTTGCAATTTTCTGTGCTGTCGGCGGTGTTGAGCCCCAGAGTGAAACGGTTTGGCACCAGGCTGATACCTACAATGTACCTCGAATAGCATATATTAATAAAATGGATCGGATTGGGGCTGATTTCTTCGCGGTAATTGAAGAAATGAAGGAAAAATTCCAATGCGAGCCAGCCGTCTTAACCCTCCCAATCGGAGCAGAAAATAACTTTGAAGGTATTATCGACCTTCGCACCATGGAGGAGCGGCATTGGAATCCAGATAGTAAGGGCTCGGATATTGAAACCAGGCCGATACGTGATTCTCACCTTGAAGAGGCTGCGCGGTGGAGAGAGGTGCTTCTTGATCAGCTGACACGGTTTTCGGATTCTCTTACCGAGAAGGTATTAGACGGTCAGGAGGTTAGTGCAGCGGAGATTAATTCGATACTCCGGGAGCAGACGATTCAACGGGCACTGATACCTGTTACCTGTGGAGCCTCTTTGCGGAATATCGGTGTACAGCTTGTAATGGATAATATCGTTGATTTTCTGCCAGCGCCTGATGAATTGCCTCCCATTGAAGGGTTGCATATAAAAAAGCAAACCAATGTATTATTCAACCGGTCAACGGATGAGAGCCCTGTGGCTCTCATTTTCAAAATCCACCATGACCGAGAAGCCGGCCCCATGTGTTTCGTGAGAGTCTATTCCGGAAGTATAAAAGCCGGGACAGCAGTATACAATGCTAGCAAAAAAAAGCGGGAACGAATAAATAGGCTTCTCCGTATGCATTCTAATCGATCCGAATCAATCGATGTTCTGAATGCCGGGGATATTGGGGTTATTATTGGATTTAAGATTGCGCAAACCGGAGATACCATTGCCTCCGAGGGGCTGCCGGTGATTCTGGAGTCTATGCATTTTCCTGAACCTGTTATTTCAAGTGCCATTGAACCGAAAACCTTATCCGATCGGGATAAACTAAAGGAAGTACTATCACTGATTGCCCAGGAAGATCCCACATTTTTCTGGAAGGAGGATGAAGAGACCGGGGAATTGATTATTTCCGGTATGGGAGAACTCCATCTCGATGTTGTAACTACAAGAATAAAGGATGACTATAAACTAGCCGCAAAAATGGGCAAACAGCAGGTTAGTTACCGGGAAAGCATTAGCAGCCCTGTGGATCATAGCTTTAGTTACGAGAAAATGATTGGCGGGAAGGTTCAAACAGCCCGGATCCAGTTCACTATTGCTCCGAGTGAGAAAGCCGCCGGAAACAGATTTATTTCCAAAATCCGGCCGGGACAGGTCCCGGAGGAATTCATCCGGGGTATTGAGCAGAGTGTTACATCCGCTTTTTCATCGGGAATTCGCTTTGGCTATCCGTGTATCGATATCACCTTCACATTGACCGGTATCGATTTCACGCCGGAAACCGATTCAATCTTTGCTTATGAAGCGGCTGCAAGTATGGGGTTTGATGAGGCAGCGGAATTAGCCGGTCCAGTGTTACTTGAACCTGTAATGAAAATCGATATCATGACGCCGAAAGAATACCTTGGCGAGGTAATCTCCGGAATTACTATGCGCGGCGGATTGGTACAGCAGATTGAAAGCAGAACAGCTATTGAGCACATCAAGGCTCAGGCTCCTTTGGAGAAAATGTTCGGGTATTCCACCAGCCTACGAAGCATGACCCAGGGGAGAGGTACCTTCGCTATGGAGTTTAGTCATTTCTCCCCAAAATAGATTTGACAGTTCAAAATACCCCCCCCTATCATAGAAGCAACATAGATGGAACGCTCCCATGGTAGGGATCGGAAAGGAAGGGGTATATGAGCTACAGCACCGAAGACATTAGAAACATCGCGGTTGCTGGCCATGGAGGTACGGGTAAAACCACCTTCGTAGAGAACCTGTTATTTTCTGGGGATCAGATTGAAAAATCTGAACCGGTTGAGTCTGGCCGATCAGTAAGCGATTTTACAGAAGAAGAAATTGATCACAAGATGTCCATTCACACGACCCTATCCCATATTTTTTGGAAAGGTCATAAGATAAATATCTTGGATACACCCGGGGCGAGTGACTTTGTCGGAGAGGTGATAGCCGCATTTCGGACGGCTGAGAGTGCTGTGATGCTTGTAGATAGCCAGGCAGGCGTTGAGATTGAAACCTTGAAGCTCTGGCGTCGTCTGGATAAGCGTAATAAACCCAGGATAGTTTTCGTTAATAAGATGGATCAGCCTCGGGCCGATTTCAATACTGTTTTGGAGGATATCCGAACCAAGCTTGGTGATGATAAAAAACCCTTCATCCCGATTACCATACCCATTGGTGCCGGCGAAGACTTTCGTGGGATTATTGATCTGATACATATGAAAGCGTATATGGTCCATGCTCCCGGTGAGAAGGAACGAGAATCAGAGATTCCTGAGGACATGAGGGAACTTGCTCAAGAGTTTCATGAGGCGATGATTGAAGCTGCAGCTGTCGGTGATGATGAGCTCATGGAGAAATATCTTGAAGAGGAAGACTTAACAGTTGATGAAGCCATCAGGGGGCTTACCGAAGGTCTGGTAGATAATAAGCTAACTCCGGTATTCTGCGGGGCTGCTCTGCTAAACACCGGTGTATCAGCTATCTTGGATTTCCTGAATATCGCAGCGCCCTCCCCCGCTGGAATCGACGAAATCTATTATGATGATGAACATACCGAAAACCATGTTGCGATTCATAAGGATGATTTTTTCAGTGCCTTCAGCTTTAAGACAAGCATTGATCAATATGCCGGTAAGCTTTCGTATATTAAGGTTGTAACAGGATCCCTTAGGTCTGATGTTGATATCTTGAACACCCGGGAACATAAGAAAGAACGCATTAGTAAAATATATATGTGCCAGGGAAAGAAGCTGGAAGAAGTGGATGAATTGTTCGCAGGAGATCTCGGTATTATCGCCAAAATTGCCAGCGCCCATACGAATGATAGCTTCTGTTCACCCGAGAAGAACCTGTACTATAAGCCCTTACAGCTTCCTCAACCCGTCCATTCAATCGCTATCAGCGCTTCCACAAAAAAAGACCAAGATAAATTGGCAGAATTACTACAAAAGGCCACCGAGGAAGATAAAACTCTCAACCTCAGTTACAACAAGGAAACCCATGAGACGGTATTCTCGGGAATGGGAG
This sequence comes from Spirochaeta lutea, assembly GCF_000758165.1. Taxonomy (NCBI): domain Bacteria; kingdom Pseudomonadati; phylum Spirochaetota; class Spirochaetia; order Spirochaetales; family Spirochaetaceae; genus Spirochaeta; species Spirochaeta lutea. The sequence goes on from NZ_JNUP01000003.1 coordinate 15,341, forward strand.
AGCTGCATATCAATTTGGTGCTTGAGAAGATTAAAAAGAGTACTAAAATGGAAATTCAAACCTCCACCCCCAGGGTTGCGTTTCGGGAAACCATGACGATTCCGGCTGATGCGGAGTATACCCACAAGAAACAGACAGGAGGGCACGGGCAGTATGCACGGGTCGTTATGAAATTTGCCCCCTTACCTCGGGGCGAGCAGTTTAAGTTTGCCAATGAGATTAAGGGGGGAGCCATTTCCCGGGGATACATGCCCGGGATCGAAAAAGGGCTATTGGAAGGTATGGAGGAAGGCATTGTCGCCGGGTATCCGGTTGTTGATGTAGAAGCTACAGTCATCGATGGAAAAGAACACCCGGTAGATTCTTCGGAAATGGCCTTCAAGCTTGCCGCCCGGGGAGCCCTCCGGGAAGCCCTTGGTAAGGGGAAGTGTACCCTTCTCGAGCCAATAATGGAACTTCATGTGTTCATTGATGAACAGTATCTAGGGGATGTCTTATCTGACCTATCCTCCAAACGCGGTCGCGTGTTAGGCCAGGAGTCGCTAGGGGGAGGAATAATGGAGATTAGTGCCGAGGTGCCCCAGTCCGAGCTGTTGCGCTATTCCATAGACCTACGCTCCATAACCTCGGGTACGGGAAGTTTCGAAATGAATTTTGTGTACTACAACCCGATCTCCGGCAAGGCTGCGGATGATGTGGTAAAACAGGCTCAGCTGCTTAATTCTCAGGAGTAGGCATACCGGTCATTCGGTCATTACGCTGTTCAGATTTCCGGAGGAAGTGCCGGGGATCTGAACAAGCTGTTGAAGAATTTCAGAGGTAGAGTGCACAACTTTGTGCCATTACTCATGATTGGGGCTACCCCTTGAGCCGGACCGCCGATGATAACGCTTAATCCGGGGTTGTTACAGCTTCTGCACACTATCAATTGTTTAGTGCGTACCCCACCATGTTATGGGATTCGGTATTGCCGACCCCCGGAGTGGATTAGGCGGAGTATGTCTTCCCAAGGATAGATTTTGCGGCTCTGGGCCCTAAATCCGGATTGCGCTGCATTACGCCGGGATAAACATGTTTTTTTTAACTTCCCAAGAGATTAGCGATCGTTTAGTCTGCTGTAGGCCTGACCGCCAAGTACATTCTTGTATGCCGGGCGGTAGATTCTGCTGCCGATAGAGAGCTCTTCCATACGATGAGCTGCCCAACCTGCTATTCGGCTTAGGGCAAATATAGGGGTATACAGCTCAGGGGGAATGTTCAACATCTTATAGACAAATCCAGAATAAAAATCCACATTGGGAGCAACAACCTTATCGGATTTTTTTACCCGCCTGAAGACTTCCGGGGTAAGGATTTCCACACGTTTATACAGTTCAAATTCCTCGAGGAGTTTCCCGCCCTTGGCTTGTGCAAGCTCTTCCGCCTTGGCCTTCAATAGAATGGCCCGGGGATCGGAGAGGGTGTAGATGGCGTGTCCCATTCCGTAAATTAAACCGGAGTTATCGTATTCCCTTCCTTCTAATAGAAGCCGTAAATGACTGGCAATTGCATCTGAATCATCCCAAGAAGAGATCTTTTCCTGTAAATTATGCATCATACCCATGACGCGGTTATTAGCACCACCATGTCTTAACCCTTTCAGGCTTCCTACTGCAGCCGAAATTGCGGAGTAGGTATCCGTATATGCAGAACTGACGACGTGGACGGTGAAGGCCGAGTTGTTGCCGCCGCCATGTTCTGCATGGAGAACCAAGGCCAGATCAAGAACCTCGGCTTCGAGTTTGGTGAAGTGCTGATCGGGGCGAATCATCTGGAGGAAATTCTCCGCAGTTGATAATCGCGGGTCAGGACTGTGGACATGTAGACTTTCATTATCAAAAAACCGTCTTTTGGATTGGTAGCTGTACGCTACCAGGGCCGGAAATCGAGCGATCAACTCGATACACTGCCGTAGAATGTTTTTAATGCTGTAATCTTCCGGGTTTTGATCGTAGGAGTAGGCACCCAGGACGGCACGACCGAGCTTATTCATGATGTCCGTACTGGGGGATCGCATGATAATATCTTCCCAGTATCCGGTGGGCATGGAACGTTTTTCGCCTAGGAGTTCGATAAAATCGGAGAGTTGCTGCTGGGTGGGTAAGGTGCCGAAAAGCAAAAGATATACCGTCTCCTCATATCCAAAACGGTTATCCTGTTGAAAGCCGCTGACTATGTCTTTGACATCGATTCCCCGATAACGTAGTCTACCTTCAACGGCGGTTTTTTCGCCTTCATCCAGTATGTAACCATGAACATCCCCAATTTCAGTTAAGCCGACAAGTACTCCCGTGCCGTCATCATTGCGGAGACCACGTTTGACACCGTATCGGGAGTAAGATTCCGGGGTGATCACCCGTAATGATCCTGCGTAAGCTGCATGCTCGTCTAAAAAGGTGTTTTCATCCATGGTATGATCTTATCATAGTCCTTTTTGCAAGTATATAGACTATTATTGTATATTAATGCGTCTTTTCTGGATAAACAATTCATAGATGCGATGGTTTTTTGCCAAGCCCTTACGTTCGAAGGCAGTCTGCGGCCGCCACTCAATATCAGAGGCAAAGGAGCCATGGTAGGCATTTGTGAAATCTGGGTGGTTATTGGAGGTTTCTAACATCTGTTGTGCATAATCTTCCCAATCGGTCACTGCATAAACATATCCTTCAGGTATTAATTTCTCACTGACGATGGAAAGGAGACTGGATTGGAAAATTCGACGCTTTTTGTGCCGCTTTTTAGGCCAGGGATCTGGGAAGAAGAGATGGATCCCCTCAATACTCATCTGGGGAATCATATGTATGAGAACTGGAATGGCATCGTGCTGAATCACTTTCAGATTTTGGAGATTGTTTTCTTCGATTCGCGCCAATAAAGCCCCGACACCGGGTGAGTGAACCTCGATGCCAAGAAAGTTTCTATCAGGTCGTTTCCGTGCGATCTCAGCAGTAGCATGCCCCATACCAAAGCCGATCTCAATGATTAGCGGATTGTTCTTAGGATAATCCGCTCCTGTGATTACCTTGTTCGGATCGTAGGTGAAACCGTATTGGGGGAAAAGTCCATCATAGGCCCGTTGTTGAAGATTGCTCATACGGGATTGCCGGAGCACATAAGACCGTATCCTCCGTTTCTGTCGCTGGGTTTGTTCGTCGATTTTTCTCTTATGGATGGATTCAGACATGGTTGTAAGGTACTCCCTGTTCATCAAGATAGGCTTCTATATCCCTTATACTTGAAAGGGTTTGTAGATCTTGGGCAAATGTTGATACAGCAGCAGTATTTTGCTCGGAGATGTAGGTTTTCAGGGTCGGGATTTTATTGGGATCGACAGATAATTTCCTGATACCTGAGCCGATTAAAAACTTCGTGAGTGCTGGATGGTTCGCTGCCTCACCGCAGACACTGAGGTGGTTAATTGAGGTTCCCACATTCTTGAATAACCGAGAGAGCACGCGGAGGACTGCGGGGTGATGGGACTTATACATTCCTCCGATATGCTCATTGGTACGGTCAACAGCCAGGGTGTACATTATCAGATCGTTTGTGCCCACTGATAAAAAATCAGTTTTTTCAGCAAGTTCCCCGGCAATCTCAACGGCAGCAGGGAGTTCAATCATTGCCCCTAATTGTGGGGCATCATTAAACTCAAGTTCATCCTTCGAGAGTTCATCCATAGCTCGGAATACCTCGTCCTTAGCGGCTTCGTATTCATCCAAGGAGGAAATCATGGGGAACATTATTTTTAATCTGTGGCCTTGTCCTGCTCTCAGGATTGCCCGTATTTGCTCCCTGAAAATATCAATATTTGCTAGGGAAAACCGTATCCCACGAAATCCTAGAAAGGGGTTTGCTTCACGATACTGCTGATGAGCACCGAGAAGTTTGTCACCACCCACGTCAAGGGTTCTAATTACTACCTCGTAATCACCCATGGGATCTACAACACGCTTGTACAACCGGGTTTGTTCCTCCTCGGATGGAAAATCATTTCTCACCAAGAATGGAAATTCACTCCGATATAAACCGATACCGTTGGCATGACAGGAAAGCGCCAGTTCCACATCCTGGATAAGATTCACGTTTGCCATAACTTGGATATCCACCCCATCGGTAGTGAAACAGTCTTTCTTACAGCCTTCAATTACCGCAGTACTACTGCCCATACTGTTTCGGAGTGCCGTTTCATATCGGGTGATGACGTCGCTGCCGGGTCCTACATACAACCGATCCTGGTTGCCATCAATGATGAGGGGCGTTCCGGTTTGAATTGAGAGAACGCTTTCCTCGGAAACAAAGAGGGCCGGTAGCTTCAATGATCGAGCTAATAAGGCGACATGTGCTGTATGGCCGCTTCCAAGGGCTACCAGACCGGCGGCGTTCTGAGCTGAGAGCTTGACTACCTCGCTTGGAAATATATCGGGTACTATGATAATCTGACCGCTATAATCACCTTTTACATGTTCAAGCTTGGCAAGGTTCCTTACCATTCGGTAACCGAGATCCAAGATATCCTGTGCCTTTTCCCGCACCCGTATATTCTCTTGACGACCGAATAACTCCACATAGGAATTTACCACCGAAATGACGGCCTCATCAGCTGTGGACCCAGCCTGAATCTTTTCTTGCATGGCACCAGAAAACTTTTCATCCCGTAACATTAGCAGATGGGCACTGAAAATGAGATCTGCAACTTCAGCGACACGATTATCCAAGGCCTGCTGCATCTGCTCAAGCTGGGTCTTGGTATGGCTGAGGGCATGGGCAAACCTGGTTAGTTCATGGGTTTCTGAGAATTCAAAATTTGCCTCCCGCGGCGGGATGGGAAGGGTTCGAAAGGATGCAGTGCGGGTACGCAAGATTAGGGCACTACCGATGGCAATGCCGCTACTAGGAGAAGTCCCATCCACCTCCGTCAGAGTTTTCAGAGAGGCATCCTGTCCCTGGTAAAGCTCAATGAGGACCTCGGCATTCTCCAGGGTTGAGGCGAGCTGACTGGCAATCGCTTTAAGTGCTCGAGTATCCTGGCTTGTAAACACATTAGGTCTTTTATCTTGGAGGGTCAAAACACCTATTCGGTTTACTCCCCGGCGTATAGGCACTGCTAAAAAAGCTTGGTACTGTTCTTCCTCGATTCCCGGAATGGGTTTAAAAAAGGGATTCTGGGATGCCCTGCCCTCCCGGATCGGACGGCTTTCTTCAAAGGATTTACCTGTTATGCCTTCACCAGGTTTTAGCCTGACGCTTCCGTCTTGAGAGTGATTGAGACCCTTTGTAGCACGTAATAATAGTTCCCCATGGGTGTCATTGTATAAATACACGGAGCAGACATCGGCATGCATGTGGCCGGCAACCATACGCACAACATCTTGAAGAAATTCAGACACTGAACTTTTTTGCTCAAATAAGGCTGTTAGCTCAGCCATATTACACAGGAGTTCAAAGTTTTTTGCGTCTTTTTTATTTGGATTAATTGAATCGATCTGCATGTCGCTCTCCCCATAGAGTATACCAGCTATCGCAAGAGTTGCGAAAGCCGACCACGGAGAAACTCGCTTTTTTCCTTCAGTCCGATTCCATCGCTTTTCATGCGTATCGCATTGAGTTTATTGGGAACCGGTTTGATCGCGCCTCCAGAAGTCTGTACCATTTCGACTAGGCGTTGGATATTTATTTTTGCCATTTTCCCAAACTCAATCTCAATACTACCCCGTCGTTCTTTCAAGGATGATATGTACAATTTTGCGCAAAGAACACGAAGTTCAGCAAGGGATAGAAGACTCTGCACCTCCTCAGGGGTAGGTCCGAAGCGATCCTCAATCTCAGCCTGTATGGTTGAGAGTTCTTCATCCGAGGCTACCGCAGAAATCTTTTTATAGACCTCCATCTTTTCCATGGGTTCGGTGATATAAGAATCAGGAATAAAACCGGTGTATTCAAGCTCCAGGTAGGTTTCTTGTATCTGCTCATCCTCGATAGGTGGAAGCTCAGGTAGACCGCTAACATCCTCACCCGCTTCAACTGCTTTACGCCGAGATTCGATTTCTTCTTTGGCAAGCCGTCGAACAGCCTCGTCCAGCAAACGAAGGTACAAATCGAATCCTACCGAATAAATGTCCCCGCTCTGTTCTGCTCCAAGAAGATTCCCTGCGCCGCGAACCTCTAAATCCTTCAAGGCAATCTTAAAGCCTGAGCCGAGTTCGGTATAATCTGATATGATCTGCAGACGTTTCATGGCAAGTTCACTTAAGGCACTCTGCTCAGGATAGAACAGGTAAGCGTAGGCAAGCCGGTCAGAACGGCCGACCCGTCCGCGGAGCTGATAGAGCTGGCTGATTCCGTACATATCAGCACGGTCGATGATAATGGTATTTACGTTGGGAATGTTAATCCCGTTTTCTATGATGGTGGTTGCAACAAGGACCTGGAAACCGCCATGAATGAACCTATGCATAATATCCTCCAATTCTTTGGAAGACATCTTGCCATGGGCCGTTTCAACTAATACCTCGGGAACGAGTTTTTCTAAAAAGAGTTGGATGTTTTCCAGGGTTTCAACCCGGTTATGGAGGAAGAACACCTGGCCACCTCTCTGTATTTCACGACGGATGGCCTTTGCTACTAATTCATCATTAAAGGCTTCTACATATGTTTCTATTGGCCTTCGGTTATGCGGGGGGGTCTTCAGTACTGACATATCACGGATTTTTAGGAGACTCATATGAAGCGTACGTGGTATCGGCGTTGCACTCATGGTTAGTGAATCCACCGAGTACTTCAATTCCTTCAACCGTTCCTTATCCTTGACACCGAATCGCTGCTCTTCGTCAACTATCAGTAAACCAAGATCCTTGAACCGAACATCCTTTTGTATGATTCGATGGGTACCCACAAGTATATCTACGGAACCCTCCTCCACGCCTCCCAGAACTCGCCGTTGATCTGCCTTGGAAACGAACCGACTCAACATTCCTAGGTTAACCGGAAAACCTTCGAGCCGTTCTTGTAGGCTCTCCAAATGCTGTTCGGCAAGTATAGTGGTCGGGGCAAGGAAGGCGACTTGTTTGCCCGATGCAACCGCTTTAAATGCAGCCCGCATAGCAATTTCGGTTTTTCCATACCCGACATCCCCGCAGATAAGGCGATCCATGGGCAGGGGTTTCTCCATGTCTGCCTTAACCTCTTCGATGCAGCGGAGTTGATCCACGGTTTCCTCAAATGGGAAGGTTGATTCAAATTGTATCTGCCACTCCGAATCCTCCGGAAAAGCAAAGCCTTGGGCCCTGCGCCGACGACTATAGAGATTAATTAAATGCGCAGCCAGGTCCTCTACCCGCTTACTTACCCGGGCTTTTCGATTTTCCCAGCTTTTCCCTCCGATTTTATCGAGGCGAGGATCATTTCCCTGACTTCCGATATACCGCTGTATTAGATTAACCTGTTCGATGGGGACGAAAATATACTCGGAATCCGCATATTCCAGCTTAATATAATCTCGTTCTGTTCCAGCTGCCTGAATCCTTTGAATTCCAAAAAATCTTCCGATTCCATGGTTAACATGAACAATAAAATCACCGGGCTCTAGATCCACAAAGGATTCTATTGCCTCACTTTTAACCTGCTTAACTGATCGTGGTGCGCGTTTCCGTCTGCCAAATATTTCATTTTCTTGGATAACAACAATTCTAAGATCCGGCAGAGTAAATCCAGAACGGAGTCCCAACTGCTCAATGTGGATATCCTGAGTATTAAGGAGGGTTTTAAGGCGCAGGCTTTGAACCTCGGAGTCGGTTATTACAAATATCTCATACCCAGATTTACTTAGTACCGTTAGCTCGTCCTGAAGAAATTCTATATTGCCAAAAAAGGAGCGTGGTCCATCACTATTGAAGTGAAGGATTTGACCGGCCGAATCCTTTGTGAAATCACGCAGTACAGGCATTGTTACCTTCCTCGGTGTCCTGGTAACAATATCGTTAAAGCCTTCCAATAACCGCTCGGGCCGAGGAAGAGGCTGAGAGTGGCGTAGTTTTCTATACAAAGAATCGAACTCCCGGTGTAGTGCCTCCTCGGCGTTCAAAAGCCGTTCGAACTCGAGGAAAAATACCGGCCAGGAATCAGGTATGTACTCGATCAGGCTTACGGGTTTCTCAAAAGAAAGAGGGTACCAAAGTTCCTCGCCCTCAAAACCGGGAGTATTCCTTACAGCCTCCAGGATTTGGGCTGTGTCAGATTTCAGTTCCGGTAATCTGGCCAGGGTTTGTTCCAGTTGGGTAATGCGTTCTTCGTTCCAGATAACCTCCCGTGAGGAATGAATGGTAACCTCATCAAGTTTTTTGATGGATGACTGATTCGATACATCAAAAGAGCGTATCTCCTCAATTTGGTCAAAGCTATATACAATCCGGAACCCATAATCTTCACCAGGAAGCATAATGTCCAGGACCTCACCTCGGAGAGCATACTCACCGGGCAGGGAAACCTTTGAGACTCGAGTATATCCCCGGTGGGTCAATTCACGGGCGGTCTCGGTGGGCTGGATATGCATCCGTTTCCGTAACGTCAGCAGCGATTTACGGAGCACATCTGAAGGAGGAAGGAACCCCACAAGTCCACGCAACGACGTAAGGATGATCTGCCGCTCCCGGTTGGCAAGATTGGTAAGTAATCGAACCCTGCGACCGAAAACAGGTGAGTTTTTAGGTAAGGGACTGTATGACGCCGTACCCGTCCAGGGCCATATCTGATTCTCCACACCGAGGGAAGCGAGATCCGCACTGAGTTGCTCAGCCTCCTTTTCAGTAGGCAGTACCAGGAGCATTCCGTGATGCCCCTTGTCCACTAATCGGGAAAGAAGAATCGCTAAAAAACTCCCCTGTATGCCGCTTACCGTGAGGTCCAAGGTATTACCAACCAAATCTCCAGATTCGGGTACAGGTTTTTTATGGGATTGCGGGGGGCCTAAAAGGGTGGTAAGGTCCTTAAATGACGGGAGATCCTTTAATTTTTGCGAGATACGCCGATACATTAATGAGTCCATACGCGCTGTCCAAATAAACGAAATTTAGTGTAGAGGGAGAAGTTCGAGTGACACATCTGAAGAAAGCCATCCTATTGGTACTGCTCTGGTCAGGAGTTATGTTGGGAGCCTACCCTCAGGAGGCAAACCAAGTACGGTTCTCCATTAGTTTTTTTAATCAAGAAATCTATTATCCTGACAGTGCAATACAGGTCAAAGTTAGTATACTAAACAATTCACCGGGGGTGTATCGCTTCCGTTTGGCTGACGATCGAAAATTCAACCTTGACTTCACCATAGTCGATCTGAAGAATACTCCCCTACCGACCAGCCCAGAATTTACCACAGCAAGAACGAGTAATCAACGTATTTATTTCCGAGAAGTAAGCCTAAATCCAGGGGAAGAATTCTCATTCACCAGTACTCTGAACGATTACCGAATGGTAAAACCAGGGATTTACGTTGTACAGGGATTGTTCTATCCCGAGCTGGTTGGTAATGCAGGTAGTAGAACGTTATCGTCTAACAGACTAACCCTTTCAGTACGCCCTGAATATACCCAAGAGGAGCGGACCGTGTTCCGGGTAGAAGAAGAACAACGGCAACTGCTCCAAGAGGCCGCTCTGCCGCCTGACGAGGTAGTTGCGTATATGTTGGACGCCCGTATGCATAGTCGGAAAGCCCAGTTTTTCCTGTACGTGGATTTAGAACAGCTTTATAGGATGGACCCTCGTCGGGATAGCCAGTTCAGAAGACTATCCGAAGCAGAACAACACCAAATACTCCAGCAATACGAAGAAACCCTCTGGGAGCCAGAAAATGATGACAGCATTCGTCGCATCCCCCTTTCATACGAGATTCGACGTACCAGTTACGATGCAACCACAGCTCAGGTAGATGTCATCCAGCGGTACCAAATGGATTCGTACATCGAGATAAAACGCTACATCTATACGCTGCAGAGAAGAGACGGGATCTGGTATATCACCGGATATACTGTCAGCAACCTTGGAACCGAATAATGCGGATACTCTTACTTTCAACAGAGAATTCTGTTACCGAACGTATAACAGCGTTCTGCAACACGGCGAACCTTGATGTATTTCATTACCAGGATTTTATCAATGGTTTGGGGAACCTCGATAAACTAACTCCCGGGATAATACTTTGCAACGCCTCAGACTTTCCCCGCCAGTGGAAGGCTCTCGCAGCGTTCATTCAAGCCGATCAGGCCTTGGCTAAAAAAATAACTCCCGCCATTGGAATTTTTGCTGAGAATCCCTTACCCGACAAGGAGGTCCAGAAGGCAGAAACTCTGGGTATACGGGTTCTCAACCCGGATGAGTCCGAAATAATCGCATTTATTACTGCTAAAATGGATGGTAGTTCTTCTTTTCAAGGTGATTCAAATGCTATACCACACGATGATCCCGGGGGCGAACCCGGCCCTCTCTCTCCTCTAGCCGCCTTGGTTATTCTCGAAGCCCCCCGGAGAATCCGAATCTACGAGGTAGAATCCATAGGCACCCAGGAACTCTCTCTTAAAAATAGTACCGAACTACATAATCAAGGGAAAGAAACTACTTTGTACATCACGGCAATGGAGGAGGATGATCCCTGGGACGGCAGGGGCCTTACTGTCGTCCCAGCCAAGAAAAAACCCGATACCTTTTACGTACTTGAGTAGCGCATCAGCTTGGCTTGATTTTCTCTCAATATGGCATACACTATAGCTGTGAGGTTGCGATAATGATACATTCTCTAACAGTTCTACCCATTCAAGACCTGTTGAAAATCTCCTCAGCACAGAGATACCATTCCAGCAGCGTTGCCTACCACGGTTCTCCGCGGCGTCACCCCACCGATGAGACCCGTGTTCTTCTCATTTGTGATCTCCTATCTCCTCAGAAACGGATTTATGAGTTTAAAAAGAGTGATATTCTACATGTGGATCAAGCTGAGCAGATTTCTTTAGAGAACGGTGACATCCTAAGCCTTGTAACCCTCTGGATCCGTAAAGGCAGTAGGGGAATTGAGCTGCTACCCTTTGAAGTTAAAGATTGAATTCCTACACAGGGCACAGGGGTATTCGTATTCAAGAAATTCTTAGTACGTAATAGCTTGTAGCTTACCCCATTTACTGCGCTACATCCCTGGGGTCTGAACCCAAGCAGCTCCGCTATACCCGGTGTAGCTTACAAGGTATTACGCACCATCTATTGGCAGGTCAGTATAAAGAAATACGCCATTCTACCTACCACCTGAGCCATTCAAAGGCTGTATAGCACACACCAAAAGACCACAGCAGCTCCTGGACCCGATAGCAACTGTCTCGGGTTTCGATCCTTTACCCTATCGCAGCCTGTCTAATACCTTGTTGGTAATATCTACTTCCCGGCTCCACCACTGGAGGCCTTGGGATTTAGCATCGATGATAATGGTAAACCCCGAACTCTCCGCTTCTAACCTGATAGCTTCTTGCAATCTTCGCAAAAAATCATCTGATTGAGAAAGTGAACGCTGGCGTTGTTCCAACTGCTGGGTTTTGACCCTCTGGAAATCTCGAATGAACTGAGCCTTCTGAAAAATTTCTTCATCCAATCTGAGGGCAAGGCTCTCATTACCCTGGCTTTCCGCGGAAAGTTTCTGTTCCTGAAGGCGTCGAAGTTCTGCAGCATGGGAGTCCAGTTCGGACTGGATTTCATTCCTCAGGGCTTCAAGCTGCCGCACCGCGGCGCTATCGCTAAAATAGCTGAGATAGATCGATTCTGTATCAACGACACCGACTGTGGTTAATTGCTCTGACCAACCAGAGAATGTCGTTCCGAAAAGAAGCAGCGCGATAAGACCAACTAATTTCATGTTAAAGCGGTACATACTCCGTTTTCTCCTTGGGTTTTGCGGTTTTTTCTATCCTAGAACAGGCTGATAGCGAAGATGAAGTCAATTCCTGATCCGGGTTTATCCGGGTCTGGAAAGAGGTTCCCCTGCTGCCATTCTACCTCGCCTGTTTCGGAGATCTCAAAGCGTTTCCCCAGATATAGCCTCAGGGGAAGCTGCGGAATGGTCAGGCGAAGCCCTGCACCAAATCCGAACATCCAGCCTTCAGATCCTCCTGAAAAGATGTCCTCACGAATTTCTGTAAGACGGACACCTTCAAAGAACATATCGAACCAAACAATATCTTCAGAAATCGGCATACGCAGTTCAACCCAGTTATTCCAAATCGCCTCACCGTTACTCCTGGGGGCCCATCCTCTTGCTACCGTCATACCGTTTGTGTACAGCAGGTTTTCACCCGGTGCGAAGTCGTTTCCCTCCAGCGTCCAGAATTGGGGGAACATCAGTGACAGGGATGAATTGGCAGCCAATACCATTTTCCAGTTCCAAACCTCCGCAACCGGTATATCGAACAGGGTCAGATACCCCTGCAGGGTGCTGTCCGATCTGATGTAGTGACGGTTACCGAAGAGGAACCCGCCGGTGAAATTAACGTTTTGGGAAAGATAGTATCCCGAAGATGGATTAAAGGCGACATCCCTATCATCCAAGGAAACGCTGATCCCCAATTGGTTAACCAACCGAATTTGATCCAGGTTATCCCGGAGTGCCGGACTAAAGGGTCGGTAGACATCGGGATCGTAGGTAACGTAATTCAACGATCCGCTGATTGAGGCGTTCGCACCCAACCAACCCAAGGGTGTTCTTCGCCGTATTCCGGTATTCACACCGAGGCTGATGTTATACTGGTCATAGGACATACGGTATTCACTCGGCACGGCTCCAGAACCGCCGGCGTAGACATAGTCGGTTTGTAGACTGTACTGGGATATTTGATCGCTGCTGGGAATCCCAGGAAAATAATCGCCAGCGGTATATTCTGTCCCGTTGAACTCGGTATCCTTTGAGAACACATAGTCTCCGGTAAAGGGGTCGGGCACCCGGTTCGTATCGCTATCAGAAAATACCGGCCCAAGGCTGTCTTGGAGTTCATCAGACTTTTTACTATGGCCTAGGGTAAGGTTGATTCCACCGCTGAAACGCTCACCGAATAGCCATGCATCGGAGAAATTAAAGCTCAGTTGCTGATCTGTGGTATTGAGATTGAGCTCGGCACCCAGACGCTGTCCGTTACCCAAGAAGTTGATATCGGATACGCTGAGCAGAAGCCCCCCCTGACCGCTTCCGCCAATTGATACACCGCCGCGAATATCGAGGGTTCCCCGTTCTTCCAGGGTAATGACCACATTCCGTAACTCTGGCTCACTTCCTTGGGGCGTATCTACTATGGGAATACCCTCAAAATATTGCAGATTATAAAGGTTTAACAATCCCTCGCGAATTTTTTTTGCGCTAAAAATATCACCGGTTTCGAAGGGTAGTTCGCGCTGAATTACGTGATCCTTAGTTTTATTATTCCCCCGGATAACAATATCCTCAATGTACGAACGAGGCTTTTCCTTAATAACCAGTTCGAAACCAATGGTCTGTTCACCGTCATTTCGGTTTTCATTCAAGGAGATTTCATTATTGAAATACCCGTTCTGGAAGTATACGTCGATGACCTGTTGTACACCGTTTCGAAATTGGGGTAGATTTAAAATAGAACCTGGCTTCTGACGAATCTTAGAGAGTAGTTCTTCGGTGCTAAAAATTGTATTTCCGGAGATCGTGATACCATCATAGACCCAGCGTTCGCCCTCCTGAATGATGAAGGCCACATCTACTCTTGATTGGGTTGGATCATCAGATTCAACGGGGGTGGTAACGACTTCTTGGATTTCCGCATCAATGAATCCGTTTTCTTGGTAATACTCTAAAAGAGCTTCCTTATCTGCCGCAATATTCTCTTCCTTGAATAAGCCAGGGTTAAACAACCCTTGTTCCTTACTGGTTAGTACACGTTTGAGGGCTCCGTTGGTTCCAAACGCATTCCCTTGAAAGGTTATAGTACGAATAGTAACCTGAGGTCCCTCATCAATGATGAATGTTACCTGCTTCGATCCGTCTTCAAGATCCTCAATGTTCTGGGTGACGGAGACGTCGGGATACCCTTGATCCCGGTAAAAGGCCGATAAATTGGCGGCGGCGGTTCTCGTACTCCCTGCTGTATAAAGATCCCCCTGTGATAGGGTTATGGAGTCCAGTAGTTCTGTAATTCGAAAACGGGTGACACCCTGAAACTCAATGCCTCCTACAACTGGCCGTTCTTCAACCTCAAAATGGAGAATTACAGTGGAATAATCATCATCACCGGGACGAGCTTCGGGGAGCAGATACTCAAAATAATCCAAGGCATAGAGCCGCCGTTGGAGATCTAGGAATAGAGGCTCGGAGAACTCTTGGCCGATGAAGGGTTGAGTAATACCACGCAATTCATTGGTGCTAATTCGAGACAACCCAGAAAAACTGATGTCAGTGATTGTTTTTCCCACATACCAATCCTGCTCCGTCTGCGCAGATAGGGAGGTAAAGGAGTAGGTTACCAGGCATATGAGCAAGAACCAGGCTGTTTTTCGGCGTTTCATTATAATCTCCTCAAAGTTTTGACTCTAGTTGAAATCCCACGAGAAGGTCAACAGGTGATCTGTTACAAACAGATTTTTTACATTCTCCGGTGTGAATTGTGGATTGAAGTTCCACTGTAACAGGAACAGAGGTGTTTGCCATTCAATGTTAAACTCCCAGGATAGTTCAACACCAATGGGGTCATTGAGAGACCGGGATAATGGATTTTCCTCGCTGATTTGAAACATAGTTTCCAAGAATACATCATCGCCGATAAATTTTCCCACCAAAACGGTTGTATTTTCAAAATAGCGGCCGAAGGAAAAGGAATCCTCAGTATCAATAACATCCCGGACAATATTCTGAAACAGCCCGGTGCGTATAGAGAAGAGATCTAGCGCCAAGGTGCTGCGAATTGTGTTCTCTATGTTCCTCATGATTTGAAACTGACTAAAAATATCCGCACTGGTGATAAAGGCTTGGGATACTATATTGTAGGGATCCTGGGTATTGGTAGGTAGCAGCCCGCCTCCAAGCATGGCATTTAATTCTTCTATTGAAAGTATTGGATCGGAGGTGAACCGTGGTTGAATATCCGTGAGATAGTTTTCATCAGCTGCCAATTTGATAATCACCCGTTCCCCGTTCCATGATGTACGATTTTCAGCAGATAGGGACAATCGTGGATTAAAACTTTCCTCTGTTTCATTAAACAGCATGACACCGCTACGAACATAAAAGTTACGGTCGAAATAAAAGATTTCCCCTCCTCGGAGAGGAACATCTCCTCGTAGGAGTAGCCGATTTCCCCGGGTATCAAACTCAAGACTTAACTCCGCATCGGGCTCAACCAATCCCCTGAATAGTGGTACGTCTGTGGTTGGCCAAAAGAACTCCACCCCACGGTCGGATTTAAATTGAAAATTGACGTAGGTATCCGTCTCTATTGGTTCTGAAGTTTGTTGGTCGTTTCCTGATGTCAAGGCTGGTGATAATGTGATGGCGGTCTGGGCTGCGGTGATATTTCCGGTTACCTCAACCAGGTTTAGATCGCCTACGACATCCACCGTGCCGTACCCGTATCCCTGGACCACCACAGTATCAAAATCATACTCAATTTCAAGACCGCTATTTTGGTCATCTACCGTGAATGAAAAGTCATAGGTTTCAGGTATCCATCGGCTAAACCCAAGTTCACCTACCACCCGGGCGACGGCATTGCCGGCAGTAACCGTAAACTCCGGGATAATCATGGTCTTATCTTCAAAGATAATGAAGGCATCGGCTGGTCCTATGTTTTGCGGACTGTACTCGAGCCAGGCTTCGAGGTCGGTAACCCTGAAAACGCCGTAGAAACTCGGATCATTGATATCCCCTACGATCCGTGCATTCCCCTCAGCCCTGCCCTTGTTGATGGAAAAAATATCGAAGAACAGGAGGGAGGAGAGATCAGGAGAATTCCAAATTGCATGGGGGATGTCGATATCTATTTCTCCTCCCTGGATTCTACCGCTTCCCGAAAGGGTGAGAAAGAGGGGTTGTTTCAATAAAACGTCAAAACTGCCATCAGAATGGACCTGGGCGAAAAGACTCTCCGAAGGTCCTCCAGATATTACCAGGGTATCTGGTTGTAGATCATCCGGGGCTACCCTAACCTTCCATGCAGAAACATCGCTCAGAAACTCTGGAACATTCTGGAGGTCCATATCTGCTACTAGGGTATTGAAGAGAGATGGATTTTCGGCTGTCCCGGGGCGCAGCCTAAACCGGGCAGACATCGTCAATCCTTCCTCGGTATCAATGATATCAGGCACAATTACTGCGGCATCAATAGTACCGGTGGAGTTTTCCAGGTCTATAAACCCATCGTTTACCCTGATCCCGATAGCTACAAGACCCAATTCGAGCTGATTTAATCGGATCCCGGATGATTCATATGTAGCGGAAAATTGTCCGCTTAAGGGATCAGCATTAAAGAAGGCTTCTTGTACGGTTCCCTCAATTCCTACCGAAGGATCCAGGGTGGTGCCCTCTACCGTTATACTTGCATCTAAAAATCCCCGTAATCCATCAACCTTCATACGTAGGAGATTAAGATTGTCGATATTGATCCTGGCATTCATGGCGGATTCTTCATAGTCTCCGACAAGTGAGATCTGCTCTCTAGGATTCTTCTGGTTTTGTAATTGAAGACTTGCCCCTATTTTCATCTGGGCACCTATATCGAGGCTGACCTCACCGCTCCCGGTTATTTCGGACTCGTTATCGTTGTAAGCGAATTGGTCAATCTGTAGATCAGGATAAGAACCGGTTATCGATAGCCTAAGGTTGGGGTCTTGGCTTCCTAACCCAGGTGGAAGAATTGATGAGAGGCTGATGTTTAATCCTGAAATATTCCAGGACGTAAGATCATTGAGATCACCCTGGAGAGAAAAATCTAAGCGGCCATCCTGGGATAACAGGGTAATGGGTATTCCCTCTCCCTTAGCGGTAAGAAAGATGTTCTCAGTGGAGAAATCCAGTACTGCATTGAAACCGAGATTTGAATCTACCGCTGCTCTACCGTCATTCACAATGCCGTTGAGCAGAATCTCTTGTTCCAGAAGGTTCGTTCTCAGACCGAAACGCACTGTTCCGGTTTCACTAATACTGGCCAACCCATCAAAGGTCCCTTGGAAATCACGGGTGATAATCTGAGTGGTGGTAATTCGGAGATTTCGTTCCCGTAATTGGGCTCCTCCGGAGATTAGAAAGTGTTCATCTTGTGAATTGGTAAGTATCACATCATCAGCTGTAATGAGGGGAGTGCCATCCCTGAAGAGTATGTGGGCATTGAGGGAAAGCGTTACGGTTCTGAGAAACGATAGGATTTCGGGAGAGATTGTATCAGCCTCCGATATATACACGCGTAACAATTGATGGACTACTCCGCCGTGTAACTTGTTTATAAATAGGGAAATACCAAGATCATTCAGCAGGTCTGAGGGACTATCGCTATCCGAGAAGGATGGGCGAGGTGCTATCAGTCCGATTTTTACGGAATTTTCGTATAGGCTCTGACCCGGCCAAGGGCTTAACCGAGCTACCATATCAAGGGTCAGTTCTTCCTGACCCACCGACCCAATAACGGACAGTTCAGGAATAGATATCGAACCGATGGAAAGTTTTGTTGTGCTGAGCTGTAACTCGTTGTCTTTAGATCGGAGGGTTATATCGGTGTCGATATTAAATCCCTGGTAGGATATCTGTCCCTGGGGCATCATTGAACGAGGATCTATGCTGCCACGGTAGCGTATCCTTCCCCAATGCTGGGTTGAGAGGGTTAAATTGTCTATGGATATGAACGTATTAGATCCTTGCAGTTTTATGTCACTTTGCAGCCTACCAGACAGACTGGGAAGATCGGCCTCAAGGGAGAGGTCACCGGTGAAACTATCGATGCTAATAGGTTCGGACTGTGGTCCGTCAAAGCGCAATAGGGTTTCTACCGTGCCTGATAGGGTTAAACCCCGGAATAATTCTTGCATAATGGGATCCAGGTATTGGATCGAGGACGAACTGCTCTCTACAGGTTGCCAGGCATCAGCAACCAAGGATATTTTGGCTTGTGATAGGTCGGTGGGAATCTGCACCTCTGCAGTGAACGGTTGAGCATCCAGAACCTTGGCAATATTTATTCCCTGGGAGGATAGATCGATTTGGAACTGCATCGGCTCAGCGTCGAAAAAAGATCCACTGAGATGAGATAGGGATAGCAGGAAATTGGAGTTTAAGGTTCTTCGACTTATGGTTCCCAAAACCGAGGTCCTGGCATCAATTTGTAGACTCTGGGTGTGTTCAAGGGATGAAACCCATTGATCTGCGATCCATCGTCCTGCAAGGTCTAATTCTAATTGAATGAAATCCCTCTCCACGGAGATCTCACCAGACTGTAGAAATACTGATAGCTCTGACCCTTCAGTCGCGTAGCTTACCAGAATTCCATCAGCACTAATTGGTAGATTTGCGGGAAACTCGGAAACTATCGGAAGAAGTAGTCCCTGTAGATTTTCCCAGATATCATCGTTTTCTCTGCTTTCGTTCTGTAGAACAACTGAATCTGGAATGGAAATGGTGCCACCACGGATCTGTAATCCCGTAGGAGCGCTTAAAAAATCCTGTTTGAGAAGATCGGTCAACCTGTAGAAGAGCCTGACTCTGGATAGATTGAGAATGGACGAATTATTCTCATCACGGAGCCTGAGGTTCCGGATCTCGATATACGAAAAAATTGATGGACTTACTGAATCATAGGAAATAGTATACCCTAATTGCGTTTCTAGCTGCGCAATAATTCTCTGTTTTGCCTCCTCTAGGCGCTCGGTGAGGGTCCGGTAAAGAGGAATACATACAAGTAACAATGAAATTATAATAATGAGGCTTACAACGCCGGCGAAAATTCCCGGCAGTAATGATTTTCTCACATAATCCTTCTTCTGCACACTGATGACAAGCTTGGTTTCTTTCTATACTGTATCACAGTCTCATACTAGTAAAAAAGGCAGTATCCGTGTTAAGTAACAGAGAAATTTTACAGCGCTTTGTTGTTATTGAGGGGATTGATGGTGCAGGCACAACCACCCAACTGAACCTCCTGGGAACGAGGTTTACTCAACATGGGTGTGCTCATGTTGCTACTGCAGAACCCACAGATAGTCCAATAGGTCAGCTCATCCGTCGGTATTTAGGTGGTGATCTTCACTGTCATCCTGGCACTCTGGCTCGTTTGTTTGCAGCCGATCGGTTTAACCATCTGTTTGATCCGGAAAATGGAATTAAACGCCATCTGGATGATGGGGCGTGGGTTTTAAACGACCGGTATATCTTCTCTTCCCTGGCCTACCAGGGTACACTCTGGGATTACGAAAGAGTTCATGAGCTTAATAGAGAATTTCCTCTGCCGGAGTATTTGTTTTTTATCAACACCCCTTCCGAGATCGGTTCAAAGCGCCGTAACTCTCGTTCCCATAAAGAAATCTATGAACAAGATTCTATACAGAGTGAGGTCTATGATGGATACCTTAGGATATTAGAGGAATACAAAAATACGGGTATGCACATTCACGTCATTGACGGAGCGCTTTCAGAAAACGAGATTCATGAAATACTTTGGCAGGTGTTGAAAACTTCCGATACTGTATAAGTGCACTGGAAGAATACTATTAGATTTTGGTTCCTTCTCCTCATAATACCCTTGGTTTTTCCTGAGACCGGACTTGCTTCAACCATACGCTATAAAGAACAGTTCTGGAGGATGTACCATCAGCAATTATATATGTATCCCTTAGATATCGCTGAGAACATTCACTGGCTTGAAACTGCTCTCCGTATGGATTTTGCAAATCCTCTTTGGGCGATAGCGCGGATAGAAAATGAGCGGGAATGGGAGAAGTACAGGAATCTATTTTTAAGCCACATTTCTGTAAAGCTGGTTGAACTGTATCTACAATGGGGAAATGAGCATTATAAACATCGGGCTTATTTTTATAATGCGCCATGGAAACAGGAAAACCTCGAGAGTTTAAGCAAGGCAGAATCTCTCTTTGAGTTTGCGCTCGTTTATTGGGAGGATGCGAAGGAGTATGCAGAGGCTGCGCAACAATTTTCCTGGATAAACCTTGAGGAGATCCAGAATTGGGAAGACGAAGCCTACCGAATTCAGACCGGGCAGCTTGATTATGAAGCGATAATAAATCGGCATCTCACTAGATTGAACGAAACACGTCGAACATTCGAAGAAATGGATTCGTCCACATATTAATGTGTGCGAAGACCCTTATGCGCTTACTGTGATCTAGTAGGTTTTAGGCCGTCTACACCGACTATAGTTTCTTTTCCGAATCCAGCAAGATCGATATGGGACCTTGAAGAATTGGTTTAATCACCATGTGCTCCTGAAACCGTCCTTCCTCTACCCTTCCAAGGGTATACCTGGATTGAGCATAATCCATAAGGTACCGAAACAACGGATGGGCGTCCTTAGGCTGAGCAGCTTTATTAAATGAGGGACGTCGTCCCTTCCTGGTATCCCCATACAAAGTGAATTGGGAGACGAGAAGCAAATCCCCTTCAACATCAGAAATGCTTTTATTGAGCTTCCCTTCCTCATCTTCGAAGATTCTCAATGCAAGCATTTTATCGACTATATAGTGTATGTCAGCTTGTTTATCGGTATCGTTGATACCGATAAACACCAGAAGACCGTGGTTGATCTCGGTGCCATGGCCCGACTCGGTGCGAATGGAACAGTGTGAAACATGTTGTAGTAACGCTCTCATGGTGAAGTTACCTCGTAAATCGAATTGATGCAGCAGTGAGTTCAAACCCTACCATTGTTACGGTACTTTCTATGAGAGAGATTTCGCCGATAATTTCAACGTTCTCTCCACCGTTTAGTTCAACCGGGAAAAACACTTGAACGGGGATAACAGCTTGAAGCACCTGTTGTTCCTGATATCCCACCAGTAAATCGAACCGTATACGATCATCAAGTTGAACCACGTTGCTTACCTTTCCCGATACCAGGGTGAATACACCCTGGTATTGTTCAGGATTGGGGGTATTTAAAACCTCTCTGAGTTCCGGATACCAAAAAGGGTCAACAAAATTGGGGGGTGCTAAGTGGTCCTGAAGTAACAAGGTTTTTGTTTTTATATCTTCAGCGGCGTTAGAGTGTTGGAGTCTGTTTATTAAAAATCGTACCCGGTTATCTTGGTATGCCTCGAAGGCATCAATAGTTTTATTGAGGATATCTTCTACCTGTGCTTCTGTGAAAATCAACGAAAAGCTCCCGCTACTGCCGATGGTTTGGGTATCGCTGCTGAAAAGCAATACTTCACCACCGGCACGCGTGATTTCTCGTGGTTTCTGAAGAGTAGTTAAGACCCAAAATCCTCCTAAAAGAATAACAGATAAACCAACTACGGCAGAAACGACCCGTATAATCGGCCGCCAGGCGAACCCCGTCGGGGGCAATAGAAAATCAGTTGGGTGATTCGAAAACCATTCAGGCCAGTCCCGGTCTTCCGGCGCCGACTTGATGAGATCAAGGCCTTTTTTGGCCTGTGAATTTGAGTCATCATTCTCTATAACTTCCAGCCATTCTTGCAATGCCTGGGTTGTACGTCCCCTTCGTACGAGGATATAGGCAATCCCCAATTTCGCAGTGGTGTTTTTTGGATCAATATTTACGACCCGCTGGAAATAGGTGTACGCCCCGCCGAAATCATTGCTTCTCAAACAAGCCTGGCCGAGGATTTCATGGAATTCGGGGTTGTTCCGATACAGAAAAATCTGGGGTGTCAGGAGATGGATAACCTTACTGTATTTTTTTTCAACTAAAAATCTTCTTGCCTGTTTTATCCCTTTTGTCATGTCATCCATCGTACGAACCTAGTTGCTCATAGCGCGCCGTAAAGACTGCACCATTTCCCGAAGCTGATCAATTTCATCTTGTGAATTCTTGGGATCGCCCTGCAAGAGTTGATTTATTCTATCAAGAAGCTGTCTGATTCTAACCTGTAATTGGCGATGTTCAGAGAGCGACTCTTCATCAGAATCATCGGAGATTGCGGGCATAGTCTCTGGAATGGTAGGTTCATTCGTTTCGCTGCTAATGTAGGAGGTAATAAATTCAGGGTCGTGGGATTGAAACGCGTGGAAATCTATTGATGTAAGATCCATACTCTCTGAGGATTGAAAATCTGACATGAAGGTTACCAGTATTCCGGCACTTGTAGTTTCACCACGCCTGAGAGATTGGGTTCCCTTTGATACCAGCATGGCTGAATCATTTACTGAAAAAGGCAATAAATTGAAGTTCCGATTTTCGTTCGCTTGGAGAATCCTACTTGTATCATGCAGCCGCTTCCAATTCGCAATAACCACGGTTAACGGGTCTAGTGGTGAATTCAGAGATGGTTGGGTTAGTAACAACCCCGGCATCGTCTCAGTTCCTGACCAGACTCGGTCAACGAGAACTACATCTTGGTTTTTAGGCGGTGCGAAGCCGAGGGAGAAACTTAGTTCTCTGTTAACTGATGTATCGTCGATTAAAAAATGGCTTGAACTCCGTTCTCCAATAACCGTATCCAGAAGAAGGTTGCTGGTGATTTCTTTTCGACGATCGCTGCTATTTAATACTCCCCAGGTTAGTAATAGTGAATTACCTGCCGCATCAGACTTTTCGGCTGATAGCCAGGAATACAGTCCGTCAGGTAATGCATAAATGATGACTGATCCCTGGTCAAACTCTTGGATACTGAACGGGTATGAGTGCTCCTGTAAAACCCGATGAACCGTCTCGCCATCAAAGACAAGCAGGCCCGTGGTAGCAGGATCACCGTTAAACAACAGTGGTATCCGGGTTCCCGAAATAGTTCCGATCAGTTCGAGACCGCCAGATTCTTGATCAATGCTGAATGAAATTCTCGCGCCCCGTTCTTGTTCCTGGGCGAGAACAGGGTGCAAAGTAGGAATTACTAACAACATGCAAAAAATGTATATCGTCTTAGAAAGCAAGCGGTCTACCATCATTCCTCCTGTGCCTCTAGGAGATCAAGCATTAGCTGTAGGGTTTCCTCCTTAAGATCAAGAAGCTCACTACGCAACCGAAGTGTTTCAGCTTCGCTACCTGAAGGACTAATTTCCGAGTTCTCGAGCTGCAGTTCCAATTCGGAGATCCTTCGTTGGGATACCTCTAAATTGGTTAATACACGTTGATAATCGTTGTTCAAGGCTCGTAATCGGGATTCGGTTTGTAGTGCCTCTTCCTTAAGCTGGGCAATCTGGGTGTTCAGCGCCTGTACCCTAGGGTCGGCCCCACCTTGAGTAGAGCCTCCCCCGGTCCCTTGAGACGAGATTGCCTGTTCGTAGGTAGCCTCCCTGATCCGGAACTCGTTTAGGTTCTTAATGGATTCTTCTTGTACCCATTGAAGAAGAGTCAGGAGTTCTTGTTCACGCTTCTTCATTGTTATTACATCGATACGGTAGCGAGCCGCTTCATACCTGGAACTCGCTTGGAAACGATCAACAATTACCGTAAAAAAAACCTCAGCTTCATCGTACCGACCCAGGGAAAATAAACTTTCTCCGGTCCAGTAGTAGGCATTCGGCACAAAAGGTGATCGCTGATGATCCTTAACGAAGGCTGCGAAAACCTGAATCGCCGCCTCATAGGATTTCTCTAAGAAATGTATCCTCCCCCGAAGGTATTCGGCTTCAGGGATGTTACGATTTTCCGGATGACGGGTGAGGAAAAATTCAAGGTTTTGGTCTGCTTCGCCGTACCGCTCCAAGGCAACGAGGGTCTTCGCTGTCCAGAAATATGCATCACCACGTAATTCTACAAGCCCTGGATCGCTCAAAACCTGTCGGAATTGCGCGAGGGCCTCCCGGTAATTGCCTTGTTGAAACAAATTTAAGCCCTGAGCTACGGGATTAGTTTGTGTTTGTTGGGGATACCCTGCTGATACAATCATCACAGTACCTATGACTACCAAGAGTAATCGTTTCAATTCATTCCCCCTCAAAAGTCTTTACTTTGTAGTTCGGCAAGTTTGGGTATTAAAATAACATATTTACAGGTACCGCCCAATAGTTAACAAGATAGCAAAAATGACGTAAAGGATCTTGGATCAGGATCGGAAAAAAAGGAACTGCCGGTAACCAAAATGTCTGCACCTTTCTTCCATAATGAAGGAGCAGTAGAACTGTTAACTCCCCCATCAACGGAGATCCTAAAATTGTATCCCATTTTAATTCGAATAGCATCAAGGGATTTTATTTTATCGCTAGCTGATTCTATAAGAGATTGACCCCCGAATCCAGGATTGACCGTCATTACCAGTACGATATCAACAAAGGACAGTATTTCTGAGAGCGCTGACACTGGAGTGGAGGGAACGATGGAAACCCCCGCAAGCTTTCCGAGGGCTTTAATCGTCTGGATGCTTCTATGGAGATGAATGACTGCTTCGCTGTGGATTGTGATTGCGTCTACCCCTGCTTCTGCCATCAGGGGGATTAAAAAGTCAGGATTTGAAACCATTAAATGCGAATCAAGAAAACGATCGGTTTGGGGCCGAAGATCTTGGATTATTTTAGGCCCGAAGGTTAAATTGGGAACAAAATGCCCATCCATTACATCCAGATGGATCCATTGCGCCGATGTATCATGAACCTTCGCTATTTCCGTGGATAACGTGAAAAAATTTGCTGCTAATAATGACGGTGCAACAATTCTATTTTCTTTCGAGTTTTCTTGTAACATAGCTGTAGTATGACAAGACTTCATTGACTAAGACAAGTCCCAAGCTATAATGATTTACCATGGAACAATCAGACCATAAATGCGAAGCAGAACTATCATCTTCCTGGTCTTGTCTTCGATCCGGTGATCTCGCCGGATCATACCAGATCCTTAACGATTGTTTATTAACGCATTTTGACCACCCTGACGTCCTGACTGCACTCAAGTATGTAAATTTTTGGCGAGAACGAGAAAAATACCTTGGAGACCATAGGGATGTGTACACGAAAATTGAATACCTCCTTCAGCAATGGCCCATTTTTTTAGAGTTCCAAACCCGGAATCCTACAAATAATGAGGAGTGCAATTACGGATTTAGGTTTTATTTCTTTGGGACAGTTAACAGGATGTTGGATCAGATACTCCAAAAAACAGACATTTTGGAACCCGCGCTTCAACTGCGGAAAGGGATCTGCTTTAAAGGAATGGGTGATTATGATCAGGCGGTGCAGATACTTGAACAGGCTTCCTTGGAGAAGGCAGAAGACCCTGATATTATTGCGCAGTTAGCCGATGCATACGCCCTTGTTGGTGAGACCAATTTAAGTAAGGTGTTTTTTCGTGAAGCGTTTTTTATCGGTCCGAATGAAATATCCTATGTATTTTTAGAGTCGGAAATGATTCAACGACTTTTTAAGGCAGTTCAGGAGAAAGTTGGTACTGATAAACTATTTCTAGAATGGGTTCCGGTGTACGGTGAGTTATTTCGTGTATTTTCCGTAAAAAGGGAACTACGCGCTGTTGAGTACGGCAGGCTCCGGCAATCCGTCTACGCATTAGAACGAGAACTCGCCAATCAACAGGTTTCCGATCCAACTATCATGCCCCGTTTATTGACAAAGTATTTTTGGATCATTGATCATCTGATCAGTATCCACGAAGAAAAAAGTCGTATTCAGGAAATTCTCTTGAAAATAAGAAGCCTAAATTCGGAGATACACACCCTGTATACAAAATGATCACGTATAGGGTATACTAATATCCACATACCCTAATCAAGTTAATACTATCCTGGTTCCGCTCAGGAAGGTGAAGAGTTAGATAAAACAGGAGCTACAATTCATGTCGGAAAAGATCCTCGAAGCAATCAATGAACAGCTTAATGAAGAAAAATGGACCCGTGCGGCCCTTAATAACTACACAGTCAATAATTTAACAGAACTTGATGATCTTCTGGATCAGGTTTTTGATGCTAAAATTGAAGACGAGGTGGAAAAGCTTTGTGACGAACACTTACAGCACACAAAGAACTCCATTGTGGCTCTGTACTTATCCGGTGTGATTCATCTCAGCCGTCAATCTATAGACGACTCAAATCTCTTAACCTTGATCACTATTTTTACTGAAAATCATCGTTGGAAAATAGTCGAGTTTTTAAGCGAGAGAATTCTAGACTTCGGTGAAAATAAACATGCTCTCCGTCACCTATCAGATTGTTATGAACACACCGGCGATAGTCAAAAACAATTTGAAGTTTGGGAACGGCTAATCCGCGTAGATTATGATGAGGCCGATATCGCAAGAAAGCTGGCGGTTCATGCTGAGGAGGAATCCCGTATTGAGGATGCGGTGGATTTTTATAAGAAGGCAATCCACCGATACATAAACAAAAAGACGTTCAGTCAGATCATGGAGCTATGGCGGAAGCTGGTGGAACTAGTACCAGAAGAAGTTGATTTCTTCTACCATGCCGAATCCAAGGTGTCAAAGCTCATCAATCAAGATCGATCGGTACAGCTTCTTGAGGAACTGTATCCATATTTCAAAAAGCACGGAAAATGGGATACCGCGATTGAACTCCTTAAACGGATACTGAGTTATGATTCATCCAACTCCTGGGCCCGAAAAGAAATAGTAGAGTGTTATCAGAATAAATTCGAAGGCCATAGTCAGCTAGAAGAGTATATTTCTCTATCCAATCTGAACCAAAGCTGGCGTGATGTACATGAGGCGATCGCAGATTTCGAAAAACACATCTCCTTTGATAAGGGAAATTTTGTTTTTCACCGCCATTGGGGAGTGGGTAGAATTAAATCCATTAAAGACGATGAGATTACCGTACACTTCGTGAAGAAACGTAATCATAAGATGTCATTAAAAATGGCAGTGAATAGTCTCACCATACTTGGCCGCGATCATATCTGGGTGTATAGAATTACCAAGAAAAAGGAAGTCCTCAACGAACGGTTCAAGAAAAACCCCGAATGGGCGCTAAAGGTTTTAATCAAAAGCTTTGACAATGCCACCGATATGAAAAAAATTAAGGCAGAAGTAGTACCCCATATCCTTTCACAGAATGAATGGTCTACCTGGAGTACGAAAGCCCGACAGATACTTAAGACTAATGAAACGTTTGGGAACCTCCCAGACGACCCCGATACGTATGTGGTCCGGGATCAGCCTATTAGTCTTGTTGAAAAAACCTTCAACAGATTTAAGGCAGAAAAGGACTATTGGAACCGGGTAAAAATCATACAGGAGTTCCTTAAGTACCTAGAATCGGAGGATGATAGTTCCTCTATCGAAACCGATATGTTCCGGGAGATGTTTGAGTATTTTGTTTCATATGTAAGAAATATTACTACCGTAACGGAGATTACCATCGGTTCCCATCTCCTCATCAAAAAACTCATTGCCAGTTTCCCTTTTCTGAATCCAGGATTGAGTTTGAATTTTCGGGATCTTTTTAATGCTGTAGAATCCTGGGAACATGTATTTCCTAATATCGATAATCCGGAATTACGCCGTGACTTTCTAACCCAGGTTCGAAAACAGATAAAGAACTGGAACGAAGTCTACATAATGTTAATCCCCCACTACCTACAGAAAGAACCGGTAAATGAATTGGTGCGAGGGGGGTATAAGGATGCAGTTATCGAGTCCTTCATGGGCATCTACCAGAATTACAAAGATCAGCGTGAGCCGTTTATTTGGTATGTAAAAAACTGTGCACAAGACGAATGGTTCCAGGATCTGCCTGTAACCAGAGAAAAAATACTAATCGCAATGATTCACCTTGAAGATATTACTGCCCGGGAGATTGATAATAGGAAAGATGTATCGGTAAACAGGAAGTTGAATAGGCAGGTTGAAGCCTACCTCTACCGGGATGGAACTATTTATGATTATATCGAAAACGGTGAAGAAGAATCTATTTCAAGAATTTTTTCTCTTATTGAAGATGTAAAAGACTTGGATCCCGGGGTTATTCGTGATGTTCGCTTTGCGATCTTAAAGAAGTACCCCAATTTCCAATTCTATGGCGATCAGGAAACCCCAGTCGCAAGCATCAGCCGTGGTACCTTCTATACTCTTGCACGTAGCTTGGAAGAAAAGCAGAAAGCCTTACAACATCTCTTAGAAGTGGAAGTCCCCAAAAACTCAAAGGAAATTGCGGCCGCAAGAGATTACGGAGACCTTAAGGAGAATGCCGAATATAAGGCAGCAAAAGAGCGACAGGATATTCTGAATAATACAGCCGCTCGTTGGAAGGAAGAATTAGAGCGTGCCCAGGTTGTACGAAAAGGCGACATCTCAACTGATTCCATTGGCTTTGGTACGAAGGTTATCCTTGAAAACCTAAAAACCGGAAATCTTGAGCAGTTCACCATCATGGGACCCTGGGAATCAAATCCCGAGAAATCTATCCTGAGTCATCAATCTCCCTTCGGTATGGAACTACTGAACAAGAAGGCTGGACAGGAACTGCGATTTGTCATCAATGAGAGGGAATATAACTATCGGATCGATTCAATTGAGCTTGCCGATGTTGATTCAATCCAACCAAACCCCTCTAATGTCTAGCAGCCTGATATAAGTTTGCCCTCCAACGGTCCTTTTAAAGGGCCGTTTTTTTTCTTTAAATTTCTCGGTTCTTTGATAAAATTATAGCGATTCGATTATTATTGGAATGTAATCATCGGTTGAACATATTTTTTCAAATGTCTTCATAATTATGTTTGCCAGGGAGGAGTACTCTTTGTATATTACGAAGTGTAATAAAGAAGCTGGATAAACGGAATCACTTGCTGAAGAAAGGAAAATACATGACAGAACGTGTTGGCATAAGTGATATATCATTGTATTTGCCAAAAAACAGAATTTCCCTTGATCGTATTTTGGAGAAACGAGCTGCAGATGATCCGAAATTTGAGAGAAGGTTGTCTCGAGCAATTCAATCCACGGACCAAAAGGCGATTCGCTTCCCGAGCCCATGGGAAGATGCCTCTGTGCTTGCTGGGAATGCGTTGATTCGTTTACTCAAACAGGGAGTCTCCATAGATAAGCTCCGATACCTTGTTGTCGGTACGGAAACCTCAGTGGATATGTCGAAATCTATGTCTGCCTATGTACAGGGAATGATTGACCAGACCGAATTTGCATTACCCAGCACCATATCAAGCTACCAGGTACAACACGCTTGTGCCGGGGCGACCCTGGGAATGTTGAGCATTGCCGGTATGCTTCAATCCTCGGCCCTACCCGGTGAAAACGGTATCGTAATCGCTTCTGATATCGCACGCTACGATGCGCCGTCCACAGCAGAAATAACTCAAGGCGCCGGAGCTGCAGCCATGCTAATTGAACAGAATCCCCGCCTACTTTCCCTTGATCTCCAGACCCAGGGTTTCAGCAGCAAGAACGTTGATGATTTTTTCCGGCCCCTAGGTTCGACCACAGCTAAGGTGAAGGGGCGGTATTCAGTGGATTGTTACAATAATGCCCTTGATGAGGCTTTTCTTGATTACTGTTCAAGAAGCAACAAGAGTCCCCAAGAGGCCTTACAAGCGACCGACTATTTTGTATTCCATGTACCCTTCGCAAAAATGGCGAGTACAGCCGTTCGACGTCTTCTAGGCACATACATGGAGATGTCTCAACAGAGTGCAGAGGAATTCTTAACCAATCGTGGTTTTTTCGAAGCCCTCGAGGTTACGGCCAATGTTGGAAATATGTACACAGGTGCAATCTACCTAAATCTTATGGCTACCCTGTATCAGGATTATCAGCGTGTAGGAAAAGACATTATTGGGAAGAAGATTTTGTTTAGTTCCTACGGCAGCGGAAATACCATGCTCGTGTTCGAGGGTGAGGTGCTTCCCGATGCCCCGGCTGTGATAGAGGCTTGGAATCCCGATGATTTCTTAAATCACTATGTGGAATCGGATTTTTCGTCCTATCAATCTTGGCTAGATAGAAACTACGAACCGCAGACCTATAATGAGCAGGCCTCACGGGATTCGTATACAGAAACGGTAGAACCCGGCTGCTTTTATCTAGAGTCAATACGTTCAGATGATGAATATAGGGAATACAAGTACCGTGAAACCCGATAATACACAGCAAGATGACGCGAAGCGAAAGGCTGATCACCTCGAAATCTGCAGTAACAACGAAACATTTCCGGTAGAGTCTAATTCTTCTTTTTTTGACGAATTGAATTTCGTACATAATCCACTACCTGAACTCAGCTTTGATTCAATTGATTTAACGGCGGATTTTCTTGGAATGAAAATCAATGCTCCCCTATTCATCTCTTCTATGACGGGCGGGTCAGACGGGGGATACCAGGTGAATAAGGATATGGCTTGGGTTGCCCAACAACTCGGAATACCGGTTGGTATGGGCTCTATTAAAATTCTCTTCAGGAAACCTGAAGTCATTCATCACTTTCAGTTAAAAGAATTTGCACCGGATGTACCGATATTTGCCAATCTCGGTGCTGTACAGTTGCGAGAAATCCCCCATAAAAAAATAATCGAAACCTTATATCGTTTGCAGGTTGATGGCATTGCAATACACCTTAATCCTGGCCAGGAACTCATGCAGCCCGGGGGGGATCGCGATTTCCATGAGGTACGCTCAAGTATAGCAAGGTTCTGTGAAGCAAGTCCTGTTCCTATCATTGTAAAGGAAACAGGATTCGGCATCCATCCAAGAATTGGTGAAGATCTATTGAATTTAGGAGTTTCCTACCTGGATGTCGCTGGAGCAGGTGGGGCGAACTGGATGCGTATTGAGGGGTTTCGAAATCCGGATTCGGTATACTCGGAAGTTAACCAATTTGATGCCTGGGGTATACCTACCGCTATTAATCTTGCCCTGTATACCGACGGTGAGATTAATGGCGATACCCCAGTACAAAATAATCTGTTGTCTAGCGGCGGTGTACGCTCATCCATGGATGTAGCAAAAAGTATAGCGCTCGGGGCTCATCTGGCTGGACTCGCACTGCCGTTGATCCGGGAACATAGACTTGGGGGGCGTGATAGAGTCCTCTCCTATTTGGATATGGTAATTCAGGGCCTTCGGAAGATCTGTCTTTTAACAGGCACCCCTACCGTTAATGCTCTGAAGGGAGCATACTTGGTTAAATCGTTGTCCTTCACCCATATTCTCGAACAATACAGGAGTTACCCATGAAATCACAGAAAGAGGTTGTAGTTGTCGGAGCTGGATTTGCCGGTTTGAGCGGGGCAGCCTATCTTGCTCGGCAGGGATTTAGGGTGACCCTGGTGGAGAAAAATGGAGAAATCGGCGGACGAGCCAGGATTTGGAACGCCGGTGATTATACATTTGATATGGGACCTTCTTGGTACCTCATGCCTGAGGTATTTGATCGATTCTTTTCCGATATTGGAAAGGACCGGTCGGACTATTACCAACTGACAAAACTGGACCCCAGCTACCGGGTATTCTTTGAGAATCATAAACCGGTAGATATAAGTCCGAACCTGGAAAAAACAAAGCGCGCTTTTGCCGATCTTGAAACACAGGGTGATCAGAAACTCGAATCCTATCTAAAACAGGCTGAGTATAAGTATTCTGTAGCCATAAAAGAATTTCTCTATAAGGAGTATACGTCTGTATTTGATTTTCTTAACAAGCGAATGCTCACCGAAGGTCTTAAATTAAATGTATTTCAAAACCTAGATAAATATGTGCGGAAGACCTTCAATTCCGTTGAGGCCCGGCAGATACTGGAATATGCCATGGTCTTTTTAGGAACAAGTCCCGAAGATGCCCCTGCCCTCTACTCACTTATGAGTCATGTTGATATGAATCTCGGAGTGTACTTTCCCACCGGCGGTCTTGGTGGTGTCGCCCTTGGAATGCTGAAGGCAGTACAGGAACTTGGTGTCGAGGTTTTGACAAACACCGAGGTTACGGGATACCAGATGAGTGGGTATGGTATAGTCGGTGTTCAAACCACGAATGGAACCATTCCTGCCGATGCTGTTTTATTCACTGGAGACTACCATCATGGCGAGGTGGATCTCCTGCAAGATAATTCCAGAAGTATTTCTATCAATAAATGGAACTCCATGGTCCTTGCTCCTTCGATGTTCATATTATACCTGGGCGTGAAAAAACCGCTAACCAAGCTGGCTCACCATAATCTCTATTTTCGACATGATTGGGATGTGCACTTTAATTCTATATTTAAGGATCCAGATTGGCCCCAAAATCCGTGTTTCTACTTAAGCTGTATCAGTAAAACTGAAACTGAGTTCGCTCCCCAAGGAAAAGAAAATGTGTTTGTCTTGGTACCGACTGCCCCAGGACTTTATGATAGCGATGAGGTTCGGGAGGAATATACCGATACACTACTCAAACATATAGAAGTCTCTACAGGTGAAGAAATATCTGAGCACATCGAATTAAAAAGAATATTTACTCAAAGAGATTTTTCTGAGGATTACAATGCTTGGCAAGGAACTGCTCTGGGGATTGCCCATACCCTCGGTCAAACTGCGGTGTTCAGACCAGGTATAAAAAGCAAGAAGATTAGAAACCTATTTTACAGCGGCCAGTTTACCCACCCTGGTGTAGGAGTACCAATGGTATTAATTGCATCAAAACTAGGCGCTGCAAGAATTGAAAGGGAATTACATGGCTGATTTTCCTTTTACCCCATTAAATTTTACCGAAGAGCATCGAAGTGTTTTTCAGGGAGGAAGTAAAACCTACTTTACTAGCACTCGATTCTTTCCTCAGGATAAGCAAACCCTGGTCAGTATTCTGTACGCATTCGTCCGAATCGCTGATGGCTACGTCGACGATACCCCCCAGGATGTTCAGGGATTCTATGATTTTTGCCGGAAGTATAGAGAGGCCAGAGACAGGAAACTACCTTCGGGTAACCTGATTATTGATGAGTTCGTGAAACTTGAGGCTCAATTAGCATTTCCTCACGTATGGACTGAAGCCTTTTTACATTCCATGGAGCTGGATATAACAACCTCATCATATAACAGCATAGATGAAACCCTTTCGTATATATACGGATCCGCAGAGGTTATCGGGTTGTATATGACACGGATTATGGATCTCCACGAAGGGAGCGAGCATTACGCAAAACTTCTAGGGAGAGCTATGCAATATATCAATTTCATACGGGATATTGATGAGGATAATCGATTAGGGAGAAGATATCTCCCCCTCATTAATACCTCGTTAAAAAGTCTATCCCGGGAGGACGCGAATAAGCATCCGGATAGCTTTATTAATTATATCAGGCATGAGCTTGATAGGTATTTTTCATGGCAACAAGAAGCAGAAAAGGGATTTGAGTATATTCCAAAACAGTTGAGGGTCCCCATTAAAACGGCGAGTGAAATGTATAAATGGACTGGGAGACAGATCTACAGAAACCCATTTATCGTTTTTAATAAAAAAGTTAAGCCGAGTAAGCTACGGATATTGGTTTCCGGCTTGTTCTTAGCTCTACGCACAAGTTAGCGGTTGGACCTATGAAGATCGGTGTTATTGGTGGTGGCCTAGGCGGACTCTCTGCTGCCCTAAGTTTGGCAGCCTCGGAGCACCAGGTTACGATATTTGAAGCAGAATCTGAATTCGGCGGAAAGGCAGGAAACCTAGAAGCGGCGGGATACCGGTTCGATACCGGACCTAGTCTTCTCACCTTACCTCATGTTTTTGATAGACTATTCAATCTAACAGGTGTTTCCCGGGAGGATTATTTTAGCATACTCCCCCTTGATCCCATAACTAACTACTGGTTCTCCGATGGCACACGGTATAAATCGCGTCCTGTACCATATTTTACGGATTCGCTTGTAGACGTCTTTGATGTAGCAAAAGAAGAGGCAGAGAGGTATTTACGGTACTCAAGGAAAATTTATGACCTTACCCATGAGATTTTTTTGGAGTCGTCCCTACAGCAGGGTAAGACTTTCGTATCACAGGCGGCATTACGTGCCTATCCTCAAATCCTTTCCATTGATCCGCTAAGAAGTATGCATAGGGCGAATCGTGATTTCTTCAGGGATCCACGGGTGGTACAATTCTTAGACCGGTTCGCAACGTACAATGGTAGTAATCCTTACAGGGCACCGGCAACCTTAAA
This sequence comes from Spirochaeta lutea, assembly GCF_000758165.1. NCBI lineage: Bacteria > Pseudomonadati > Spirochaetota > Spirochaetia > Spirochaetales > Spirochaetaceae > Spirochaeta > Spirochaeta lutea. Next base: position 49,622 of record NZ_JNUP01000003.1, read on the forward strand.
TAATATCATCTGGGTGGAACATGGCCTTGGCGGGTGGGCGGTGCTGGGCGGCATTTACCAGATAGTGAAGGCCATGTTGCGTAGAGCCCGGGAACTCGGCATACACCTTGTCTCTTCCTGCAAAATTATAGACATCCGTACTGATTCACACAGACGAGTTAGAGGGTTGGTAGACTGTCAGAATACGGTTCATGATTTTGATGCAGTGGTAAGTGATGTGGATGTATCTACCCTTTACCACACCATCCTAAAGAACGATTTGCATAAAGAATACCGACGCTATCAATCTCTGCCATCAAGTTCATCGGGGGTTGTGTTTTTTTGGGGAGTAAACAGAGATTTTCCTGACCTAGGGCTACATAATATTTTCTTCTCAGAAAACTATGAATTAGAATTTCAACAAATACATTCCGAGGGGATTCTGCCCCACGACCCAACGATCTATGTAAATATAACAAGTAAAGTAAATCCTGAAGATGCACCCCAAGGTTCAGAGAACTGGTTTGTTTTGGTGAATGCACCGCCTCACGGGACACAGAACTGGAACTCTGAAGTCAACGAGCTCAGGACGAGGGTTCTGCGTAAACTATCCAAAACTTTGGGAACCACCCTCTCCCCGCACATTGAATACGAGTCAGTACTCTCTCCCCAGGATATTATGGAGCGTACCGGTAGTTGGCGGGGCGCGTTGTATGGTATCTCGTCAAACAGTCTCTCGTCGGCATTCATGCGGCATGGAAATGTCTCAAAGCAATATCGTGGACTGTACCTTACAGGAGGAAGTGTTCACCCGGGCGGCGGTATGCCGTTGGTAGTACTATCCGGGATGATTGCCGCGCAACAGCTTTTAAGGAGGGAGAGTTGAGATGGAAAAACGATATAATACTGTACCGGCCATGATCTTCATTGGTGTTTTTTATGCCATTGGCGTGATTGGGCATGCAATACCACGATTTTACCCATTCATGCTTTTACTCACACCCTGGGTTTTAGGAGTGTTTGGAGTCCTAGTAACAGCCTTGGCATTTTACTCAGAAAAGAACGCAATTCCCTTTCTCCCTACACTCTTATGGTTAGGCGTTGTCTATATTGCTACCTTTCTCCTAGAGGTGTTGGGCGTAGCAACAGGCTCGGTATTTGGCGAGTATAGCTATGGTGAAACCCTCGGCATACAAGTTTTCCATACTCCCATCGTTATCGGTCTAAACTGGGTTATCATCATTCTCGGTCTAACGATATTTGTAGGGAATTTCGTACGCAACATGTATGTACATGCCCTGGGTACCGGGATTTTAGCAACACTATTCGACTTCATCCTCGAGCCTGTAGCGATAAGTAAGCTTGATTATTGGACATGGGCAGAAAGAAATGTACCAATACAAAATTACATCGCGTGGTTCATTATATCGTATATCTTTGCTTTGGTTTACATTCGGTTTGTTCCTCACCAGCTAAAAGGATGGACACTTCCCGGCTATGTATTAATCCAGCTACTATTCTTCCTTTCACTTCGAATATTTGTATTGGGGGGGTGAAAAATGGGTATTTTCTGGGCTTTCATAATTATAAGTCTTTGGACAATGAATCTCGTCTATTCGTTGTTTCTATTCGATCTGGTTGGTAGCGGCTTTTGGTGGATCATTTTAGTTGTAACACAAACGTACCTATTTACAGGCCTTTTTATTACCGCTCACGATAGTATGCATGGAAGTATCTGCAAGAATAGGAAGCTAAATTCTTTTATTGGTAGACTGTCCCTAGTACTATTCGCTGCCTTTTCCTATTCGAGGGTCTATAAAGAGCACATAGCACATCACCGGTATCCCGGGACGGAAAAGGATCCGGATTTTAGCCCCCAAAACCAGCGATTCTTCCCATGGTTAGGTCGGTTTTTAATACATTACATTACTCCTATACAAATAGGTTTTATGGCGGCGGTTTTCATGGTGATGCAGTATGTCCTCAAAGTTCCAGTTCCGAATCTTCTGTTACTCTGGATACTTCCGGCATTGTTATCAACAGTACAACTGTTTATGTTCGGTACCTACCTACCCCATAGAAGGCCCCATAATCCTGAAATGAAGCCTCATAATGCACGAACTCAGAAAAAAAACCATATCCTCGCAATGCTCAGTTGTTACTTTTTCGGATACCATTTTGAACACCATGTATCTCCACGTACTCCATGGTGGAAATTATATGCTGTAAAACAGGAATATGAAGCCGGTACTCTTGTGGACCATACTGGCTTGTCAAACTCTATGCCAAAGGAAGAAGGGGAATAATGATTTTCAACTACGTAACAGACAAAAAAAAATTAACTTCAGCCTTTTTAGGTACCTGGTTTTCAGAAAAAGCTGATTTGTTAAAGGATCTTTTTCCGGAGTTCATCGGTAGTTTCGATCGTATACTCAGGTTTACCACTAGTGGAAAAATGCTCCGTGGTGGACTAGTATTCTTGCTTGAGGATTTATACCGACACGCTCCCCATATCGCGTCTTCTTCTGAACAAGAAACAGTCAAGGTAGCCGCTGCAATGGAGCTCATACAATCCTTTCTCCTGATTCATGATGATATAATGGATCGTGATCAGGTTAGACGTGGCGAGCCCTCGATGTACATGCAGTATGCTAGTGATATATCACAATTAACCCCGCATATTACCTCAGGTGAAACCCAGCGTATTGGCGAAGCCCTTGGCATTTGCGCCGGGGATGTAACCAATTTTTTTGCTTTTGAGATTTTATCGGAGTTGGCAATTGAACATGACAAGAAACAGAGGATTTTTAGTCATACAACCAGAGAGCTTTCGCGGGTGGGATTCGCACAAATGCAGGATGTACGGTGGAGTGTACTACCGACCTTCCCAAGCCCAGCTCAGATTATAACAATGTATATTAATAAAACAGGCAGGTATACCTTCAGTCTTCCAATGATCGTCGGAGCAATTCTAGGCAACTGTCCGGATAACGATATTGAGGTCATAAGTGAAATTGGCGATATCCTAGGCATCCTTTTTCAAATGAGAGATGATGAGTTAGGACTATACGGGGAGCCGACCATTACCGGTAAATCTTCGGGTTCAGATATTCGGGAAGGGAAGAAAACCGTTTTTATGGGAGAACTCGTTTCTGAACTACTCGAAACCCAGGAGTCCCTTGATCTCCCAGGTTTTGGCAAACATGATGCCTCCGATTCTGAGGTAGCTCATATTTTAAAACTCATGGAAACATATAATGTCCGTGGGAGGGTTAATAGCCAGGTTGCCGGCCTGAAATCCCGGGCTGACCGATTGATTGGGAATTTACATACCGCTAATGATGAAAAGAAAACACTCCTCATCGACTTACTCAACTACGTACATACCCGGGAAAAATAAATTTTTATTCCATGTATAGTGCGCTAAAGATCCTAGTTTACGCCCTATTTCACGGAGTAATCCGGTATTCCGGCCAGGGGTGGAGAGGACGAGGTGAAAAATGTCATCTTTTACGCACAACCTAAAATTTTATGCCTTTTTTCCCTGGATAGAAATTACTGTATAGGAGTACCCTTGGCTAAACCCCAGTTTCCGTGCTAATTGTGCCGAGCGGTAGTTCATGGCATCCCAATGCGCTTGTAAGCCCCTTCCTCGGCACTCCGATAAAAAGAATAGTCCTAAAGCATATCCTATCCCATTCCCCTGCCAATCCGGTAAAACATCAATCTGGATTTCCACCCATCCGGGATACAGGACATAGGTGCCTATACTACCCACTACCTTCCCCTGGTCGTTTATAGCGCATAACCCAAAACCATTTTGTAAAAAACTCTCGGGTCCGCCCAGGGGAATAAGGAGATCGGATAATTCTGGAATATTGATAATGAGGCTTGCATAATCGCTCGTTATTGGAAAAATACGAATTCCCAAATCTCTTAACCGGGAGATTACTTCCATTCTCTGTTTTTCAGAATTTCCAAAACCCGTGAATGCTGTTTGGAAGGAATAACGAATGGTTTCTTCAAAAATAAAGTACTCATTCAACCATGGTAGCAATGGGTGGTAATCGGGTAGGATTTGGGATCCTATCCGAAATCCTGCACACGAATAGTGAAATTCATCGGCCAGGGAACAGATTAGGTTTGAATCAGTTCCCTGGATGAGATTGAAATCTCCAACTTGAATGATTGCGGCTTCTTTTTGTCGTCCAGGATAAACTGCCGCTCTGCCGGCAACTCCGCTAGTAAATGCCTTAATGATCCGGTGTTCAGAATCAAGGGATAGAGTGGGATCGCCAGGCTCTAGTATTTCTATTCTACCATTGTTGGTGTACATAGGGGGCAATATACTCCTTGTAAACCTCCTGGACGACATTCATTTCTGTATCTGAGAGCGGTGGTACATCTGATGCTTCACAATTGGAGGTTATTTGTTCAGGACGACTGGCCCCTGGGATAACAGTACTTACTGCATCAAACATCAATATCCACCTGAGTGCCAAGAGGGGCATGTTATAATTTGAGGTGAGTCGTTGTTGCAGAATCTCCACAGCAGCAATCCCCTGCTCAAGCGGGACTCCAGAGAAAGTTTCACCTCTATCAAAGGCTGCACCAGACCGGTTAAAAAAACGATGGTCATCTTTTGCAAAGGTTGTATTCTTGGTTATGGTCCCAGTAAGTAAACCGCTAGCCAGCGGAACCCGGGCAATAATTCCAATATTCTTCTTCTGTGCTTCTCGAAAAAATAGTTCGGTTGGCCGTTGGCGAAACATGTTTACTATGATTTGGACCGTTGAGACTATAGGGTATTCAATGGCTTTAAGGGCTTCTTCAACCTTTTCCACGCTGACACCAACATGCCCGACCTTTCCCGCCTCTTGCAGTTTTTCTAAGGCAGCAAAATATTCTGGCATGTAGTAGATATCAGTTGGTGGGCAATGAAGTTGGATGAGATCTAACTGTTCGAGTCCTGTATTACGGAGGCTATCCTCAATGAACTGCACTATGCCGTTAACCGAAAATGTTTCCGTCGTGTGGGGTTGAAAACGTCTGCCGCATTTAGTTGCCATGGTGATGTTACTGCCATATTTTCTTTTCAATGCACCCACGGCTGATTCACTTTTTCCACCCTCGTAGACATCCGCCGTATCAAAAAAGGTTATCCCCTGTTCTATTGCGGCTTCCAGAATCTCCTGAGCCTTGGGCTCATTAAAACCGGTTCCCCAACGGCCTCCTACCTGCCATGTTCCTAATCCAATCTCCGAAACTGAAATACCTGTTTTACCAAGCTGTCTGCTTTTCATGCTGGTTCCCCTTTATAAATCTAGATGCATTTCCCATTGACTAATGGGAATCTGAAAATCTAACGCTCGTAGCAGTCTACATTCCCATGAATCACTTAGTATATTCGTCCATGAGAAATGATGTACTGTTGAAGATTCTCCGATACTTCTGACGAAGGTTGATAATTCATACGGTGAAAGTTGTTCTGAAAACCAGCCATGTATCACTCCTCCGGCGTTATCTGTAATTACCGTAGCCCGTGTATTTGAGGTATGGGTATCGACCAGGGAATAGCAAGTGGTTTCGGATTGTATCTCCTCATAGGCAAAATAGCTATTCTGCCAACTCGGATCCCACCCGGATAGTGAATACGGAGGCGGTATAATCCCCATCGGAATGGTCTCGCATCGAACCTCTGATTGCGGTACGATATCACTCTCGATTGGTTTTCCAGTCTCCCCATAGTACGGAGCTATTGCCACCGAGAAATGTCGTTTTTTCTGAAAGCCAAGGGTTGAATAGAGATTGAGAGCCGAGGTATTGGTATCTATAACCTCCAGACTATAGTGTCGACAGCCATTATCGGCTAAAACTCGAATCACCGCCTCAAACATATTTTTTCCTAGTCCCTTTCCTCGAAAACCAGGTCGAATAGCCATACCAGCATTATACACTTCTTTTTTGTCTGGAGAAAAACCATTCAGGATAATACCCACGGGATGGTGTTGATCATACCGGGAACCAGTGGGCAAAATGTAGGAGTGGTCAAGATCTACCCTTCGTCGTCTACAAAAGTTTCGAATTGATTTTTCCGTCATCGATACAGGTAACATATACCCTTCAAAAATCTCATTGAAGTACTGAGCTAGTGTCTGATAATCAACACCATGAAGATTATGTATACTAAGTCTATTATCGCAAAGGGTACTATGCTTCATAGGTCGGGCTCATTCCAATACGGCAAGAGAGAAGAGATGTATGGCCGATAATAACCAGTGACTGCAGCCCTCCCTTCTTCGGAAACGGCGTAGAGCCCACGCGATAGTTTGTCAAACCAGCCGTAGTGATTAGCCCTAAGAATATCACCTGTGGTGACCGGACAGCCGTATGTTCTGAGATTCTGAGGAGTCGATACTCCGTTGTCTTTTACAATCATTGTCCAGGCAATTCGAAGTGTTTTTTGCCTGTACGCCGTCAACACCGGCTCGGTAGACGGTAGTCCTGCACCTGTCAACTCGGTATACCTACTATCAATCTCCCGCAGAATTCGCTGTCTCCGTTTACCGCCATGGGCAGTTTGGGATGGATGTATTTCTGGGACAACTGTGATGTTCCGCGATGTAAACCGTACAACTAACAACCCTATTCCAAGCTCTTTCAATAAGCCCTTGGCGTCAGAGTGGTTTGACAGCCTGCCCTTGGAACCTCGTACGGGAACACATACATATACACTGTCAGCTGTTTTTTTTCGGCGTAGTGCCTGATAGACTAGGGATAGGCAGAAACGAAGTTTGAGCTCTATTGCAATGAGCTCGCCATCCTTGACAGCTGCGATATCCCAGTTAGTAACTTCTCCATGAACAGAGTACCCCTGGCCCTCTAGGTAGGTTTTTACAGGGACGAAAAGTTCTTGTTCTCTCATCGTATCAGTATTGTAGGTTCTTACCGTAAAAGCTGCAACTCCCTGCTCAGTAGACCACCCCAGGGTTCTCCTGGGGTGTGTACCCCTGATCTAAGCTCTATTCCCATTCGATAGTAGCGGGGGGTTTGGATGAAATGTCGTATACAACCCGGCCGATCTGATGAACTTTATTGGTAATAATACTTGATATTTCTAAGATATCCTGCATCTCAAAGGGATACACATCTGCGGTCATACCATCTGCAGAAATGATTGCCCGCAATGCTAATACATAACCGTATTCTCGGGCATCGCCAGCCACACCCACACTACGCACAGGGAGTAGAACGCAGAAGGCCTGCCAAATTTTATCGTATAAATTCCGAAGTCGTAATTCTTGAATGAAAATAGCATCTGCATCTCGGAGGATATCACATTTTTCTTTCGTAACCTCCCCGAGTATCCTGACCCCAAGTCCAGGTCCTGGGAAGGGATGTCTGCCTACAATCTTTTGATCGATCCCTAACGCAAGACCAAGGGCCCGAACCTCATCTTTATAGAGTAAGGAAAGGGGCTCTATGATTTCCCCGCGTTCCCTTTTTTTCTCGACTAGGGGTGAACGTACATTATGGTGGCTCTTAATCACCTGAGCCTTTGTCCCGACTCCCTTCCCTGATTCAATTAAATCCGTGTAGAGAGTTCCTTGGGCTAGAATTGAATTCTCGATTGTTCGTTTGGCGATTTCTTCTTCCTGAACTGAAATGAACATATCTCCAATGATTCTTCTTTTTTCTTCTGGATCAGAGACACCCGCCAATGCTGGAAGGAAAGAATCTTCTGCATTAATTAAGTACAGATTCTTAGCCCCTAACGAGGCCAAGGTAGTTGCTACCCGTTCACTCTCACCTTTTCGCATCAGTCCCGTATCAATGTACATAAGGTGTACCTGCTCGGCCGGTAAAGCTGACAGCAGCAGTCCACCAACTACCGTGGAATCGACTCCACCTGAGATGAGTAACAGTACCGGACGATCCTTAACCTTCTTTCTGATATCCTCGCCTGCTAACTCTACATACCGCTCCATGGACCATTCGGCTTTGGCTTGGCAAATTTCAAAAACAAAGTTCTCCAGGATTTTCATTCCATATTCGCAGTGGCTCACCTCAGGATGAAATTGTATCCCGGTAAAATTATACCGTTCATTCCAGACACAGGCTGGATGATGATTCTCGCTCTCCGCAACGAGTTCGAATCCATCTGCCACGCGGTCCAAACTGTCTCCATGACTCATCCAGGAGACAAAACGATCCGGTATGGTATGGAACAGAGGATGGGGGATTCGAAACGAAATACGGCTCCGCCCAAATTCTCTTGTGTGCTTCCTTTCGACGGTCCCCCCCAGGTCGTGGGTAACCCTCTGTAATCCATAGCAGATACCGAGTTTAGGAACCGGAAGCGACAGTATTTCGGGGTCTAACTGAGGTGCATCCTCAGAATATACGGAATACGGGCTCCCGGAAAAAATGATACCCCGTACGTTTTGGGTATCTATGTCCTGATGGAGCGTGTCGCCTGAAATAATTTCCGTATACACACCAATCTCACGGATTCTGCGGGCAATAAGTTGGGTTGTCTGACTTCCGAAATCAAGTATTAGTACTTTGTCCATGGTTCCCTTCTCACTATGGTCTGAGATCTATCCGATCCGACTGATACAATGGTAATCGGTGTTTCTGTGTAGTCCTCAATAAACGTAATGTAATCCTTCGCAGCCTGGGGCAGATCACCATATCGGGTAATCTTCTCTAGGGGGGTCTTCCATCCCGGAAAGCCCTTTAAAACTGGCTGGGCATTTGCAAGTTTTTCCGAACACGATGGGAACTCCTTGGTCTCCTTACCATCAATCCTGTAAGCGACGCATGCTTGCACGGACTCCATGGCGTCATAGATATCAATATGGGTCAGTACCAATCCGTCAATCCCATTGCTCTGACAGGCATACCGGAGTGCGACTAGATCGAGATAGCCGCATCGCCTTGGCCTGCCGGTAGTTACCCCATACTCATGGCCAAGTTCGCGTACAAGATCTTCGAGGTCACCGTCCCGTTCTTTTTTGAATTCTGTCGGGAAGGGCCCATTCCCTACCCGTGTTGAGTACGCTTTAAAGACGCCCAATATGCCATCTATTTTTCGAGGGCCTATCCCTGCTCCCAGGGCCGCTCCTGCTGCTGCGGAGTACCCGCTTGAGACGTAGGGATATGTGCCAAGGTCAAGATCAAGGAGAACCCCCTGAGCGCCTTCCAGGAGCATTCGTTTGGGTTGTTCGCGATGAATGTACCCGGTAATATCCACCATCATGGGTTCGAGTCTTTCCGCATACGATAATAAATACTCGCGGTCATTGGGATCAATTAAATCCAGCCGCGCCGGATTAAATAAATCAGCTAATCGCATTCCATCTCGCATAGATTTTTGGGCATAGGTTACACCGATCCCCCGACCTGTTGTTCCGATGGGTTGACGTCTATGCTTATCAATTTCTATATCCTGTCGCTTGTAACCCGGAAGTACCAGATGAGCTCTGCTCGAGATTAAAACTCGGCCCTTCCATGAAATCCCTTGTTCCTCTAGGACAGAGAGTTCGCGAAAGAGTGCCTCCGGGTCGATAACCATTCCAGTGCCCAGAATTACCGTTTTATTCTCATAGATAATCCCTGATGGGATCAAGTGTAGTTTATACGTTCTGTCACCATGTACAATGGTGTGTCCGGCATTTGCTCCCCCGGAAAACCGGACTATTAAATCCGCATCGGCAGCAAGAAAATCAACAATTTTCCCCTTACCTTCATCACCCCATTGGGCGCCTATAACAGTGATATTCATAGTGTATCCTTCCAAGCTCTATCGAGAGTAGTTTGGTGGTTCTTGGGTGATGGAGACATCGTGTACATGACTTTCCTTCAAACCAGCAGCTGTTATCTTAATGAATTTTCTATACTCCCGCAATTCAGGTATGGAGCGGCAACCGGTATATCCCATGCCCTTCCGAAGGCCCGTAACAAGTTGATGAAGATACGGTCGTAATTCACCCTTGTAGGCTACTCGGCCTTCAACACCCTCGGGCACTGGATCTTCATGCTCTTTTATTTGGTACCGATCTCCGGATCCTGATTTTATCGCTCCGAGACTCCCCATTCCCCTGTAGGCTTTGAAGATGCGGCCTTCGTAAATAATTTCACGTCCTGGCGCTTCTTTTAGACCTGCAAACAAACCGCCAATCATGACTGCCGATGCTCCTGCACCTATGGCTTTTACAATGTCTCCGGAATATTTGATTCCCCCGTCAGCTATTACCGGAATACCGGCCTTTGCAGCTTCCTCGGCAGCCCATAATACAGCACTGAACTGAGGGACTCCTATTCCAGCTACGATCCGGGTAGTACAGATAGATCCCGGGCCCACGCCGACCTTTATAGCGTCGGCTCCTGCCTCTATAAGCAATCGCGCACCTTCTTTGGTGGCAATATTCCCTCCGATTACCGGTATGGAATAGTTCGATTTTATGAAGCGAATTGTTTCCAGTACTCCCTTACTGCTCCCGTGGGCTGAATCAATAACAACAAAATCAACCTTCGCAGCTGTGAGTAGCTTCATACGGTTTTCAACATCATTCGTACCAACAGCAGCTCCGACAAGCAGTCGGCCTTGAGAATCCACTGCAGCATTGGGATATTTTCTATGTTTTTCCATATCTTTGACGGTGATAAGTCCGGTTAATACACCGTCATCGTTAACAACCGGCAATTTTTCAATTTTGTGGGTATCAAACTTTGCTTGAGCACTCTCAAGGTCTGGAGTTCCGGTTTCGCAGATTGGGCTATGGGTCATTACCTCAGAGACTTGTTGGGTGTAATCCTTACAAAACCTAAGGTCCCGGCTGGTAATAATACCTTTCAATAACCCCTGGCCCTCAATAACCGGGAGTCCGGAAACACCTTCTTTATTCATGATATCCCAAACCTCTGCAACAGTTTGTTGGGGCGTCACTGTTATCGGATTTTGTATGATCCAGTTGAGATAGCGTTTTACCCTGGAAACCTGGTCTGCTTGAATCTCAGGTGGGAGGTTTCTGTGTATTACCCCCACTCCACCTTCTAATGCAAGGGCAATGGCAAGATTTTCTTCCGTTACTGTATCCATAGCCGCAGAAACAACCGGCAAGTTTAAGTGTATGCCGGGGAGAATCTGAGTAGTAAGATTCGTTTCACCGGGGAGTACCTCACTGTAACCTGGTTGAAGTAAGACATCGTCATAACTGAGTGATTCTAAAAGCTCCATACTTTCTCCTTATGTGTAACTACCATTGCTTTATGAAAAATGGCTTGCACACGGCAAGCCCTTCTAGTGTTATCGTGACCGATTCCCGGCCTCGTTGAGACCTTGCATTCTCTTTCGCCACTCTTGGGCCAACTCATGGGCCTTGATGGCAGCCATGCCGCGGTAATTAGCAGGGCTTGAAAAGAAGGTATCAGCGTTTTGTCCGGTAATCTGGGCAAGACGTGCAGTTACCTTCTCCCAAACGGCAGGGTCCTGTTTCATGGCCTCCACGAAAGTGATATGCTCCGTGTTTGCTTTGAGGGTGAGTTTTCTAATAATTTCATGGGCATCAGCTTCGCCCTGTTGACTGAGGAGAATATAGGCCGGTTCGGCGAGTACGCTTGAACCAGCTCGCTCCTCCAGAGTGGTAAGCAATTGCTCCCTATTGACCGATAGTCCGGAAATGATTTTATTCATACGACGGACCGCTGCGGCAAATCCCGCAATATACTCTGCTACGAATCTTCCCGATGCTGAATTTGTCAAATCCCGTTGATGCTCTGAAATCTGATCCATATAAAACGTCATAACCCTGGGGGCAAAGGCTTTCCAGAGACTTTTCACATGCTCACAGTTCCAAGGATTACGTTTTTGCGGCATGGTTGATGAACCTACTTGGGTTGGTGAAAAGTATTCCCGTATTTCATCAATTTCTGATCGCTGGAGATTCCTAAAATCATCCGCGAGATTCGCGATGATCCCAAAGGCTGTGTTGATCTCGAGCAGTAAGCGAAGCAAATACTCAGGTTCCACCATCTGCGTCGAATGATCAGATGGTTTAAGCTCCAGCAAGGCAAGACAGGTTCTTTCTAACTCGTAGGGATCACTGGTTATCATGCTAGTAGCATTATAGGCGCCGACTGCCCCAGCTAATTTCCCTCGGAGGTCTTTTGAAAAATCAAGGATTTTAATAATGGATTTCCCTAACCTACTGACGTATTCTGCTACGGTAAATCCGAAGGTTATTGGAACAGCGTACTGACCGTGAGTCCGTCCAACCTGGGGTGTTTCGGCTTCCTGTTCGCATAACTCACAGAGCTTCACTTCTAGGGCTTGTAGCTCAGGTATAATTACGTTCTGAACGGCATCTCGGATTTTCAACGCATTTGCTGTATCCAGAATATCAACACTAGTTGCGCCCATATGAACAAAATGCCGAATATCTTCGGGGAGCAGCGGCTTAAGAGTATTTACAAGAGCGCGAATGTTATGTTGAGTTTTTTCCTCTTCCTGATATACAATTTCGGGTGAAATCTTTTCTTGGGCGACATCAATCGCCTTGATAAGCTGTTCACTGTCCAATTTATTCAATGCGAGATGTGTTTTTAAGAGCGCAAGCTCAACCTTTGCACAGTAACGAACAGAGGCCTCTTCACTGAGGTAGCAGGACAATGAATCGAACAATTCTTTATTAGATTGATAATACCGATGATCCAGGGGTGAAATGTTAAGAAATATTCCTCGGGTTTCCATGGCCAATAATTGCAAAATCAGAAAGGTTTGTCAAAGGTTGCTGGATAAAAAAACTGAAATAGCGCATAATAGTGCTCGCATATGAAGTTCTATTCTACACTGTTACTAATCTTCAGCTTGTTTGGTTCTGCTCTGAGCTCATGCACATCACCCGTTACCGAAAGTGTTCCGTATCCGCCGCAGAAAACCGGGATTGTTCCGATTGAATCGGATGAATACCGACTATACCAGGCGGTTACAGAGACGGCACTGGACCCCGCTAGTATTACACGCATCAATAATCCCCGAATCGCCCTACCCAACCATATAATAAGCCATCAAACGATCGATTTAAACCTGGATGACGATGAATATGATGAGCAGTTGATTGTATATAAACTCAGAGAAGATCCTGAGGATCGAATCTATTTAATGGTTATCGATTTCGATGCCATCCGTTCATCATTCTATTTGAGTTGGCAGGGTGAGACTTCAGCCACCAACCTGCGTTCTTTTACCGTATACACTGATGACCTTATCGGAAATCAATTGCCCGAGATTGTCGCCTTCGGTCTAAACCAGTCCGGCGAACAAACATTGGATAGTTATGGACTTATTCCCAGCGCACCGGGGTACGGGATTCAATACCGGAACATTCTCAGTATTCAAAGTGATGTGAGTATTGAGGTGTCAGAAACTCAAACCCTCACAGGAACCAAACAGGTAATCGCTAATAGTAGAGACCTTAACTCATCTAACGTATTGGATATGATTCAGTCGAAATACGCCTACGACTTTCAAGAGAGCCGGTACATCCTGGTGGATATGGTACCCATCAGTGGCTCCAACATCGCTGAGGCTCAGCTTGCTGAGTTGTATAACAGCGACGTCACAACCTTTACGAATTATATCCGGGGGCCCTGGTACAAAATAACCGCAAACCAAAATGAGATTAGTCCCTCATTAATCCGAATAATACATTTCGATCCGGAACAACGAAACATCAGCTTTTACCGTGACACGCGCACTATCAGCTTTGATTGGACTGGATCCACTAAGTCTACCTACGGTGGGAGATTACGAGTTGATATTCAAAACGAAGTAATTCCTACCATCAGCTCTGTTGGTTGGGTGACGTTGCGCGATCTTGATACCCTAGAGGTGAGCCTTTCCGGTACTGATAAATGGACGAGTTTACCACAGGAATGGACGGGCAGATATCGACGGTTGAATGAGGCTCAACGAAATGAAATTATCAAAGAAAACTCATATAACACTCGGCTAAATGTACTTAATTTTTCAGGCCTTTATTCTTCGCCCGACGGCGGTGAACTCTTTTTTTCCTATCCCTCGGTGACCCTGCGTAGTGCGGACTCCATACAACGCTCTGGAGGATATGTTGTATATGATTACCGTGGAAACACTATTCTGCAAATCATGATACTGTCGGAAAATCAAACAATTGAATCGTATGAGAGCTATCAGCTCCAATATGAAGAATTAGAGACAGATACAGAGCTAATTCGACGGTTACTCTTACAGCCAATAGATTTGGTAAGCTCTGGAGTAGTGTTGGATGGAGACTTCATCCAGCGGTATGAGCAAAGGTTAGAGAAGAATAATAATTCATCAGACCCAGAATAGAACTAGGCTATCCATGCTTATTCACAATAGATTATATAATGTGCATAAGCCGATATGTCTTGATGGGGGTCACTGCGTATCAGCTTGTGCGCACTAAGAATAGATGCGAGTTCTTGCACAACTTTCTTTTCCAAGAACCATGTGCGAGACCAACTAAAGTAAATCATTTCATGGAAATGGTTTACTCCCCCCCCCATTCTTGGGCATGCCACATTCAAATGACTTTTGCAATTGGCTAATTATTCAGAAATAGAAGTGATGAAACCCTCAAAACCAGCATCCTTCAATCCTAGTACCAGTTGCTGCGGGTTATTCCCCGCTGGATCTATATACACGGTTATACCCCGGGTACCTTCATGCACCAGGGCAGTGAACCCTTCGGTTGCCAGGAGCTGAACCAGTCTTTCTGCATTATTAGAATCCTGGAAAAAACCGACCTGAATGATAGACTTTCCGGTAGTGGATCCTTCGGTTTGATTAGATCCTTCAACAGAAATTCCTCCCGCCTCTCCACCATCCGTCGTTTCCATCGCTGTGACAGAACCAGATCCCGGCGGATAGGGTTGTAACTCTTGAAGTGCTAAATAGGATGAATCCAGGTAGGGGACTAGATTCCCAGGATTAGGAAAGGGGTACACCCCTGAGGTTTCACTCTCTTGTACTAACCTTGAAAAGGAATTGGGAAAAAAGGATTGTCCGTATCGTTTCGTCTGCCTTGAAAGCTCTTCATCCTCGGTATCCTTTGCCAGGGTGTACAAGAGCAGGAGAGCACGATCGGAGTACGGTTTCGGATTTGATTCTTCAAATCCAGGAAAAAATCTATTCTTCAATATCTGAATTGCTTGGCCGTCCTTCTGTTCCATGTAAAATACTCGGGCGAGATGAATTGCAGCTAAGTAGAGAATATCTGTGTTTCGGGGTTTCTCAAGGTAACTGGATAACCATTGTTTTGCCTGATCAAGCTCGCCGAGTTGAATTCTATACTCAGGGATTAACAGGAATAATTGATCTATCGTTTCAAAACCAAATACTCTCGGTATTGCGGTGTTTTGTAGCATCGATGGGTGTGCAGCCTCATCCCACTCTCTGAATAGGTGTTCAAGACCGAGGACTGCTAAATCATATCGCTGCATAAGTGCCATGAGAGATGAGGCCTTCGAAATAAGAAAATAAGCCTGTTCTGACTGCTCTTGAGAAGTACCCGCTTGATCCATAACCGCCTGTAGATCCAAGAGGATCCTTTCAGCCGTTTTCACGGCTGACCCGGGGTTAGAGAGCCCCTGCTCGATCGCCCGCAGTTCCCAATCGGCTCCCTCATGGACGGTAATCTCATCATCCGCCCATACGGCACTCGTCACAAACAAAAGTGCGCTAATAATACAAACACGATATAGTGATAGCTTCATTATTCTTGAATATCGGTGGTCTCGGGTTGTTGCTTATTTTTTTTTGGAAATTTAGGTTCCTGTTTTGTCCCCTTTTGAGGCAAGGATTTAATGGTCTGATTATCAGCGATCTTTTTTTTAGTCTTACGGAATCCACCGAAGGTTATAAAAACCACTGTAAAAACCGCCCCAAGAAGAAACGCAATGCTAAGACTGATAAATACAGGCACGGATTCAATCTGGAAAAAACCAAAAGATATTACAGATGTATTTTCTAGATTAAAGCCCGCGAAAGCAATGAAAAGACCGAATAATAATAGAATGAATAAAAGTTTCCAGGGCATAATCCCTCCCGTATTCTTAGAAGAATCTCAACGTGAACGTTACTGCCTAGTATAGCATATTATACTAATGTCGAAAGCTCCGTTGACCGGTGAACATCATGGAAGCACCATACTCATTACAGGCTTCGATAGATTCGAAATCACGGAGGCTTCCACCCGGCTGCAGTATGGCCTTAACCCCCTCCCGTAATCCAACCTCGGCGCCATCCCTGAAGGGGAAGAAGGCGTCTGAAATCATAACACTCCCTTCTAGACCTCCATTCACTGCGGATACCCTCCCATTAATTTCTTCTCTCATTTTATCTGTATCCAACAGATTGAACGGTTTGCCGAAGAGCTCCCAGGAAAGCCTGTCTGAAAGTTTCCTGTACGCCTTATCCCTTGCAATCTCTGCTACCCCTACCCGGTCCTGTTCGCCTGTGCCGATACCACAAGTAACCCCGTCCTTTACAAAAATGACCGAGTTGCTGGTAACGCCTGCCTCAACCATCCATCCGAAATACATATCCTCAAGCTCCTTCTGGGTGGGTTTCCGGTTTACAGAATATTTTTTCCCTCGGTATTCAGTTTCGGCGGGAAGGAAGTCTTGGTAGGATTTGGCTTGGGGTTCAAAGGACCACTGGGTTACCACCCCTCCATCAATAAGAGATTTTAGTTCTAAAAATCTTCCTGAAGAAAAATCTTGCAACCGGTCAATATTTCGAATCTTCATTACTCTGAGATTTTTCCGTTTTGATAGAACATCCAGAACACCGGATTCAAAATCTGGTGCTGCGACTACCTCAAGGTAACTCTCCATTATTTGTTCGGCAGTGGATAGATCCAATTCCCTATTAACCGCTACAGCTCCACCGAAGGCTGCAAGCCTATCGGCTAGATAGGCTTTTTGATAGCTTTCACTAAGTGTCTCAGCCTGGGCTACCCCACAAGGATTGTTATGTTTCATGATTATCGAAGCAGGTTTTTCAGTAAGATATCGCAGGATGTTCAATGCGGCATCAATATCGGTAATATTGATTTTACCAGGATGCTTTCCCGATTGAAGCAATTCAGGAAGGCTTGCCAGATGGTTATTCGGAGAAATACTAACCACATCTCCAAGGCTCAGGTTTCCACCTACAAGCCGATAGAGCGCGGCCTGCTGTTCTGGGTTTTCTCCATAGCGTAATCCAGCTTCCTCGCCCCCGACATCCCAGGTGGTTTTTTCATAACTGAGTACCTGTATATCTGATTCATCATTGAATAGCCGGATTTCCATATGGTTTGGGAAATGGTCCTTATTAATGCTTCGGTACTTCTGAGATAGATTATTTCCCATTGATTCGTTCCTCCCAGGTGGTGGTTTGCTGATACATAGCAAGGTCGTTCTTCATTCTATTTGAAAAATACTCTGTGATATCAGCTTCATATTGAGCCGTATGATTAAACGTTTTCTGAGCGAAGGATAGCCGATCTGCAAGGGACGTGCATCCATTCTGCTTCCGTAGGATACGTAAAAAATCGGAATAATCTGAGGGCTGGCATAGACTCGTGACTCGTAAAAAGTTCTTTGCGCTGGATCTCAACATGGTAGGCCCGCCGATATCTATGTTCCCGCGTGCAGCCTCAAGGTTGTCCGGATTGGCTGTGATGGTTTTTTTAAAGGGGTACAGATTTACTACAACAAGATCAAAGTAAATAGCACCGGTTCTATTCAAATCAGATTGATGATCCGGGTTATACGCTTCTGCCAATAAGCCGAGGTATATTTTGAAATCGAGGGTTTTTACTAATCCGCCTTGCATTTCTGGTTGGCCGGTAAACTCCGAGACCTTAATTAGATTGCTAGTATCACTACCGTGAGTGGAAATCAGGATTTGTTTGATAGCATCATACGTACCGCCGGTTGAAAAGAGTCGAATCTCCGGATTTATTTCTAGTAATCCACGAACAAGGTCTTCAAGACCTGTTTTATCAGATAGGCTAATAAGCGCATGTTTAATAAACACAAGATCCGGTGTTTTACTCACCATATTCTTCATATAGACTCCTCACGTCTTTGCTATTTTACACCACGTTCTACATAGGCATAGGCATCATGAAGATGTATGCTCTCCATATTTTCAGCTTCTACACTAAACCATGGAAACTTGTTTAACCCTTCAATTTTAACTGTAACCTCCCGTACGAGATCCTCAACAAAGGTGGGGTTATCGTAAGAGTGTTCAGTTACCCATTTTTCATCTTCACGCTTTAAAAGTGTAAACAATCCACAGGAGGCAGAATTTTCAATTAATGTTATTATTTCTTCGATCCAAAAAAAGGATCCCATTTTAAGGAGAACCTTCACCATACTCCGCTGGTTGTGGGCTCCTCTATCTGAGATCTCTTTTGAGCATGGGCAAAGAGTGAGTACTGGGACCTCGATACCAACATAAAACTCATGATCAACTGGCCCCGCGGTTCCCTCATAGGTGCAATGATATTGCATCATACTGGCTTGACCCGAAACAGGTGCTTTTTTTTCTATAAAGTATGGAAAGGCAATTCTTCCGTAGGCTTGCTCGGCATCCAGAACGCTCCTTATGCTATGCAGCATATGAATAAAATTTTCCATTTTAACATTCTTGGAGTGATCGTGAAATACTTCGATAAACCTACTCATATGTGTACCCTTGAAGTGGTGTGGCAAATTGGCATATAAGTCAACCGTGGCAGTAGTGGCCTGGGTTTTATTTACCTTATCCAATACCACGATAGGGTATTTAATATTTTTCACACCAACCTTCTGGAGTGGTATATTTCTTCCATCGGGTTGGCTTTGTACATCCTGCATGAATAATCCTTTTGGGTTGTCCGGAAGGCCCGCAGCTATGCTATCTACTACTCTGAATCTTTTTTTCCAGGGTATTTTTTGCAGATTGCACCGTATTGAACAACAGCATGGTGATGGTTAGCGGTCCTACTCCCCTAGGAACAGGGGTGATGGCTTTTGCTTTCTTTTTGACTGCATCAAAATCTACATCCCCTACCAACCGGAACCCCGATTTCTTGGACTCATCAGGCACACGATTGGTTCCTACATCAATAACCACTGCACCGGGTTTAACCATCTCTTCGGTAACTAGTTTTGGGCGTCCAACCGCTGCAATCAAGAGATCCGCCTGTATTGTATGGTCCTTCAAGTTGGGAGTGCGGCTATGGCACACCGTAACCGTCGCATCTCCCCATTTCCCCTTAGATAAGAGCATATTCGCCAGGGGTTTGCCGACAATATTACTTCTGCCCAGAATAACAACATGTTTCCCACTCGGTGAAAATTCTATGGCTTCAAGTATTTTAATAATTCCATGGGGTGTACAGGGTAAGAAGGTGCTTTGTCCCTGGAGCATTCTCCCTAAACTAACAGGGTGGAATCCGTCCACATCCTTCTCCGGAGAAATGGCCTCAATAATATGTTCATCATGGATATGTTCAGGCAATGGTAATTGTACCAGAATTCCATGAATCTGATCATCCGTGTTAAGATCCCGGATGATATCTAGGAGCTGCTTTTCCGACGTATCTCCCGGCAGCCGAATCTCTCTGGAATAAATACCGTTTTCATCGCATGCCTTCTCTTTAGCTGTAACATAACTCACACTGGCAGGATCCTCCCCTACAAGGATCACAGCCAATCCGGGTTGTGTGCCACGCCTGGTTAAGGAAAGCGCTTCTTCCGCGATTGAGGTTCTCAAATCCGACGCAATAGTTGTACCGTTTATAATAGATGCTTCCACGGTAGTGAATTACCATAAAATCCGGGGTATTGCAATGGTCAAACCCCCTCAGATCATTCATTGCAACCCGGTGCATCAAGTGATAGTATTCTTCAAAGTTGAAACGAATTGGAATCTGAACTGTTTGTTGAATACCAACATTACGAGGTGAATTGTGAATCAAAAACGAATGGTGCTAGTTTTTCTTATGCTCAGTTGTATAGGGTTGTTATCGGTACAAACGGTTTTTTCCCAGAGTGCCCCGGATATTAATATGAATCCGAATACCTTGGTCCTATCCCGAAAATTAGGGGATCAAATGTTAGGGTTTAACGCCGGAGTCTATCTTCCGCTCTTTACCCATAATCCCAATACGGGTGTAATAACTCCTCAGATAGGTGATCCGGACGGGATGACATTAGGAGGAAGCGGAACTCTTCGATGGGGAGCTTTTCTGAACAGCATAATGAATCTAGGTCTTGATCTCAGCTGGAGTTTTAACTTTGGTCCAAATGACGACCTAGTCAGTCAATTCACCCCAATCACTGCCCGCCTATCCACCTATCTCCGAACGGGTTCCTTTGAGTTCCCTATTCATGTTGGTGTTGGGCTTAACGTGTTATCCTATAAGATTACTACCACCCTAACCCCAGTCGTCAAACTGGGAGTGTCAGGGCTCTATAATATAAGTCCGGATTGGGGCTTCGGACTGAATCTCATGTACTGGTGGGTACCTGATATCTACGGATCGAGCACGGAAACCCCTCCACCAGCTGATACACGCTTCGGAAACTTTTTAGAAATCAGTTTAAGTGCAATTTATAACTTTTAGATACAAGGAACTACGAATGAAGAATAAACAACATCGCTGGTTAGGAATACAGGTCTTCTCCACAGTATTATTTGTGGTTCTGGCTGGTTGCACCTACGGCCCCCAGGGGGTATTTGCAGGCCTGGAGTTGGAAAAATCCGTAACTACAATAGACAAATCTGGATTATCAGAATCCATGAGCCCTTCCGCATTTGCCTACACCGCCCACGTTGAGGCAGTGGCGGGACCTGCCCTGTTTTTGCGCCAGCCCACCGATTCGAACACATCACCCGACGTTCAAAACCCTTGGGAAAGCATTGAAGTAGGAGCTGCCGGGACCGATTCGACCCTGACGGTTGAAACCGTATTTGCATTGGCCACAGTAGATTCTTACCTCTACGTCGCAGCTAGTCTGAGCGACGGGTCAAAGGCTCTGTACTATACCGATACATCCAGTTTTTCGTGGGACGACAAGGGTATACTGACAAACGATGATGCAATCGAATGGGAAACTGTTGATATCGCTTCTTTTGGCCAGGGGACCCTCGAAGGCTTAATCGGAGTGGGAGAACGGGTCTTTTTCTGGACAACCGATAGTTCTAGCTCTACCCAACATCTCTTCTCCGTGGTAGCAAATGGAGCCCCGGTAGAACAGGCAATCCCGGGACTATCCAGCAGCTTGACGGGGTTAGACGGCTACTACGATCAGAATGCAGATGAATACTGGTTTGCATCCACCTCCCAGGTGTTCGGCGGCCAACTTGGCAGTCTTGGGCTTGATTCTAATTTTCCTGGGTTAACCATCGGGGAAGGTCCGGAAGCAGGGGATCGCCTGGTTTTCCTTGAGGCGGTGGGTTCCGATGCAGCCATCGCAGGTAGTAAGTTAGGACGCCTCTACCTACGAGAAAATGGCACAACCTGGTTTACCATGGTCGAGAATGATAACTCCGTCTTAAGTTTTGTGAACAATCCTGGAGACATAGATGCGGCCTACCTTTCTGTGGCTACCAATAGCGCCTTTTATGACACCGACATCCGTTCGAATACCCTGTTTTTAGCAACCGAAGAAGGATATGATCTAATAACCTTTAATATAACTGAGAAAACACTGTCCTATTTTGATGGGAGTACGCAAACCGAATTTAGTAATCAAAACTCTGCTGCATTCTGGTCTGCCCCTGTCCGAAAACTGGTATATAACACCATTGCCAGTCGCATGTACGTCCTCAGCGTTGGCCATGGACTATGGACAAGCGTCATGAATGAGGATGGATACTTGGAATGGGAGTGGTTAAAAGACTAGGATTCTAATAAATTCTTAGTGCGTAAAAGCATGGACCTTTCAGGGCCGGTAACAACCCACCTGGGGAAATACCAGGTGGCATATCCTTTTCCAAGGCTGTCACAAGGTTATAAACGTTAGCCTAGGATTCTGATTAGTAATCATATAGCGCCTATCAACGTGGTAGTTATGTAGTAAACCGATCATAAGAGATCTATGGTCGGTTTAACACTACAGTCCCTGTCTTATCTGATTTCCTGAGAATATTTGCCCCTCGATGCTTCCTGCTTCCAATGCTGGAATATCAATAATACGTGTTTGGGCGTCAAGACTTGTTCGCCAGCCGGGTTCGTTTTGTAGTAATAAGGTGTTCCATCCCTCAAAAATGTTGTTCCGAACGTTTAGTTTTGTGTCTGTATCAGCCAGGTAGAATACCAGACTGTTGCCCCCGGCTCCCATGATCATATTCTCTACAACCACATCACGGGCGTTTTGAATCTGAAACCCCAGGGTTGAACCGGTATTCGTGAGGTCAAGATCGCCGTTAATCCAATGAACCCTAGACCTGTCAATGGTATTCAGGATGAGTTCAGCCGTGTTCCACGCTTCAATGCTGGTTAAGTCCTCGATAACGGCTGAAGAATTTTGAAAGTTAAAAACGGTAATGAAATCCTCTGCGGAGTTAGCGACGATGGTATCACCGACCGAGGTGATTTCTGATAGTCGGGTAATCATTCCAGATGCGGATCGTTGACCGCTGGGATGCCAGGAGTTGGATTGAGAGTCGAATACTCCCTCTTCAAGCCGGACAAGGGCGGTTGAAGGGGTCATCAAATCACCATAAAATATCGAATTTTTAGCGGTAAAAGCCCCGCCAATGCTATGAACGCCTATCCCCAAATCATTTGCCTGACCTACGAAGATGGAGGAATTGCTAATCGTAAGATCAGAGTCCTTTGCGAAGATTACACTGGTTAAGGAACCAGACGGTCCATGGATCTCTGAATTAGAGATTGCAAGTTTGGTGTCTAGAGAATGGAGACTATATCGAGTCAGAGCAGAGCCAGTATTCTCATTACGATTGTTACGTAAGAATGCAGGAGTCCTCGTATACTCTATGAGAATTTCATTCAAAGACAGTTCAGATGCATTATCACTGTGGATAAGCTGCCTAACAGTACTTTCATTAGCAATGATGTGAGTCCGTTCAACTAGAGTATTGCTTGCTGAATATGCAGAGAGTACTTGCGTCTTTCCGGTAACCACCAAACTGAGCGTATCAAGCACAATAGAAGCTCCGGGATTCACCCGAAGAAGTTGTTCGGTTACCCCTCGTTGATCTGTGATGAAAAGATTGTGGAGGTAGGTGGTATTCCCTGCAGTGAAATCAAACACGGTCTCATCGGGAAAATTGGCATCCAGGGCTAAGACGGTTTCATTTGTACTGGGCTGCCAATTCCTATCGAGTCCCCCCCGAATAATTAGGCCGGAGATGTTTTCTATACCCTCACCCAGAAGGTAGGTGCCTTCGGTAAGGTACAACCGATTCCTATTCTTCTGGTACAACAATTCTTTCGCTTCGGTAATAGACCGTGCAGGATTCTCACGGGTTCCAATCGGGGCACGAGGATTACGGAGGTCATTATGGTTGGACAGGTAAATTGAAGCGCGATCAACAATTACTTCAAAACGACGAGATCGCGAACTGATATTACCAGCTTCATCCTGAGCAACGGCTTCTACTTGATATAACGTAACGAATCCTGCTTCACCGGGTAGGCGTATTCTCCCATTATGTTCGGTGTAATTGGCAAGGGGTTGAACCGAACCGATACTAGTGGGGACGGTGAAGCCGGGAATCTCATGGGGTTCAAAGGCTTTCTTGGTGATTTTCAAGAATATCGTATCAGTTGGCGCCTGTGTGGACAGTAAAAGTGTTCCCTCATTGTAAAAAATATACCTGAATTGTTCATCCTCGGTTTCTGGAGGTAAGGGGGGGGTCGTGTCTATGATAAAGGATTCATACACAGGTTCAGAGGGCTCAATTCCCGGGGCGAATTGACGAAAGACAATCCGATACTCCAGTGTTTCCCCGGGGGTGTGGTTCAGATCAAGGGATCCATCCCATACCGGGGATCGGTTTGTAACATCGGGCACAGGGGAATCGCTGAAATATAGTTCATACCGGATGGTGGCATTTTCTATGGTTGGTTGGAGGGTGATCTCCGGTACGGTGGTAGAGATTTTATCCTGGTCTTCGAGGAGTACGATTGGCCTTGGCGCTGTATTTTTTTCATCTATTTGGAGGGTGGATACGTCGCTTAGATTGCCTGCCTCATCGATACTCCTGTAAAAAAATCTCAAGGTATCTACACCGGGTTCTATGGTCCAGGAAATCGGCCTAGTATAGAGCTGGAAATCCATTTGGTTGGAAAATCTATATTGTATTGTATCATGAAAGTCATCCCAGCTAATAAGTCCGGAATTTCCATCACGAACGACTACCGGCTCAGGAGGTGGCTCGGGGATTTGCTGATCGATGATGACGGTGACCATCTCTGTAACCGCCCCCCAGTTTCCCACATCATCCTTTCCCCGGGCTAACATACGGTACTCGATAACGTTCCCACGCTCACCGGTTAGGCGGATACTACCGGTGTACTGAGGAGAATCAAAGGACGGAATGGCGGGTAAAGAACCGTTTGTGCTTAATTGGTAATACAGCGTGCCCTCGCCTTCTAAGATGATATCGACCGGCTTAGCAGTAACAATTCTACCATTTTGTGAGAACTTGGATTCATTTTCATCCACAACCAGTACCCGGGGTATTCCAGGTGGCTCCCGATCAATGGTTACAACCTTTTTCACCGGCTGAGATTGATTGCCCGCCACATCCTGGGTAAACGCGAGAATCTCAAAATCCTGTACGAGTCCAGGAGATCCTCGAAGGGTAAGTGGTGAGGTATAAATGCTTGGTTCAGATCCGTTGATAGTGAGGTACACCAATGCCGTTTCACCATTATCATGGGTGACAGACAGGGTTACTGAATTACCGGTAACTTCATTTTCGGGGTCCGTAAAAATTGTAGGCGCCAAGGGAACAACAGTATCTACCGAGAAGCTGTATCTCATACGCTCGGATTCTAGGCTCGGGTCATACTGTGATTCCGCCCAGAGTTCTAGGGTGTACCGGGATTCTTCCAACCCAAAGGATAGCTGTAATTCGCCATCCTCAAACGTTCCCGTTTCAAGATCCTCGGTATCTATGTTGAGAAGGGCATAATTATACTTCACTGCTTTTTCTATGAACCCGAGGGGTAGAGTAATCTGCTCCTGTGTGAAGATCTGATCATCTAGGAGTCCTGTGAGAACCGGTTTTTTTGGCGGTACCATGTGGATAACATGCTCACGACTGGTTGGGATGGACCAATCATCCTCCCCAAGCTGCTCCCGAGCTTCGATCCAATACACCAGATTAACCCCGTCCCGGCCCTCAAGTTCAACTGGTTGAAGATACTCGATAAACTGGGGTTGTATGGAGGGGGCCTGTGGATCTGAGGCATTGATTCTGTACTGGAGTTTACTATCTGCATCGCCGGGTTTGACTACAAGGGTATCATCACGAATCTCGATTTCTGGTCCACGGGGAACTGGAGCATAGAATTGAATTGTTGAGCTGCCTATTTTTTGAGGCGGCAATGATCCTGATGATGGTGTAAAAAAGGCGAATTTCATGGTTTCAGAGAGTTCTCTGGGGAGTGATACCTCTACCGCCTCCTCTAACAGTACAGGATGATGATCATTAATAGAAACCAAGATTCCTTCGGCTGGTGGGTTGAACCTGATTATATTGTCCTCAACCTCTACCAATGATTCGATTGGTTGCTCAAGGTTCGAGGGTTGCACAACAGAATAGGATTGGACAGGGCTCGTTTTCCCTGCCGGGTTTTGCGTACGTAGCCATATGGTGTTCTCTCTTGAGAACGTCAACTCAGAAACCAGGAGGTTCTTAACAGTACGCCATGGCCCTTCTGAGGATTCGGTAGCGATTTGCAGCCTATGCTGCTCATGTCCACTCCCGACCAGGATATCCGAGGTGTATACTGGATCATCAGTATCAATGTTTCGGTAAACAGGATTGTACCCTGAATCACGCCTTAATACCTGAGCAGTGAAATCTGGTGGAGGAAATCCATCGAGTAAGAAGAATAACCGGTATTCTCCCCTATCCGGTTTATGAATCCGTAGGGTTAATGCACGGAGAGATCCGTCCTGGGGACGAATTCTAAGTGGCCGGTTGAAAGGCAGGTCAAATATTCCAGGGCTACGTTCTTCGGCGACGTAGGTCATATCACTGTACAACACGGGGATTTCTAGGCTGTTTCCTGTGAAGCCCTGGGCAATCTCTCCATAGGGTGTTGTTCCAGTAGTGAGTTCTACATTTGCATGGTATTCTTTTCCATTGCCATCAATGGACCAGACACGTAACGAAACATCTCCGGATACGGTGGTAATTCCCTGGTACACCTCACCAAAAACCTTAGGATCAGTACCATTTACCGTATAGCGAATGGAGTTCATCCCAGAGGCTTTAATATATAGGGCCTGTGGATTTATGAAGGTTCCAGGCACCGGTGACAATATCTGTAGGGAAGGCTCTCCCCGTTCCGCCGTACGATCGATAATAAACCTTCCGGTTTGTACGGGGCTCTTGTTCTCAGCCTCATCCACAGCCCACACCTCCATGGTGAACTGTCTTCTTTCACCAGGACTACCGGCTAGGGGTATGAACTCATCATATACCTTGGGTTCTGAATTATTGATCCTATACCAGTAGGTATCCGTTGCATTGCTACCGGATAGCTGAATTCTCTGGGCAGAATTGTATATTCCGGGTGGCTGACTAAAAACTGGGATCCTTGGCCGTTCCATATCAATGATATAGGTTAGAGGGCCTGACTCTGTAAACGTGCCATCCCGATATCGTATAACGGTGAATATGTATTCTCTACGCTCTCCAGGGAGGGAAGTCAGAGGCAGGGGTTCTCGCAATTGGAGGGGAATCCCCGTCCCGCCGCTTTCCGGAAGGAACTGAAGAAGCAACTCATCGGTATGGTCGGATGCTTGTAGGATGATGGGTTTATTATACAAGCCGGGAGGCGGACTGATTGCAGAGTCCGCTTCCTGGGTAAAGCCTGGAAATGAAGTAACTACCAAGAGTGAGACAATTCCAACGTAGAAAGTAGTAAATTTCCTGACCATTCCTAGGACTCCCAGCATAATCTTAATAGTCTCGGAGCTGTTTTAGCAATGCCACAACTTCCTGGTCATCTGCATAATTATGTTCTATTTCTTCGTCCGTTAAGCCAACTAGTTCATGGCTAAGATAATGAATCCAATTGTCCTCCGTCGGAGAGCTGACAAGGTGTTTGCGACAAAAATAATCCGGTTGGATAGGGAGTTGATTTGATAGATAGGTACGAACCTTATAGTCGTGTACCGCAATCTTAATATCACGACGAGGCACACCCTTCTCCAACAACACCTCTACCAGGTGGTTTATCGTCCTGCCGGAGTCGAATATATCATCAATGAGAAGAATCTTATCCCCCTGGCGAAGATGCTCCGGTGAGTAGGTCCAACCGTCTACACGTATTTTATACTGTTCTTTTACACCTGAATAACTATGGGCAACCAGGGCAGCATAAAAAACAGGACGCTGCCCTTCAGGTCGGACCACCTTAAAATACTCGCTTATGACATTGCCCACGTAGGCTCCCCCGCGTAAGCTCACATAGATTACATCCGGTGTGAAGCCATCGGTGTGCATTCGATGGGCAAGCTTTAGAGAGTTATTTCTCACTTGCTGATACGATAAAAATTCTTTTGACATCACCTATCCTTATTTTAATATATAATACTTACCTTCAATTCTACGCCATCACGATAAAATTGAAAGTCAATTTCCCCATCTTGCCTAGAGTTAAGGGCTGTGTAGAAGTCTTTCAAGGAAGCAACTTGCTGTCCATTGACTTGGTTGATTACATCACCGCTTTGAATTCCGGCGATTGCTCCGGGGCTTCTGCGAATAATGGAATTTACAATCACCCCCTGGATTGAATCACCGAGTTCGGCATTACGTTTAACATCATCGGTAAGGGGATATACGGAAAAACCCGGCCAGAGGTCTCTGGATTGGCCAGCGATCTCTTCCTCGGACTCCCTAGTAGTAATTCTGACATCAAGGATACGCTCCTCTCCGTTTCGGATGATCTTGAATTTGGCTGTTTCATCAACCGGAAGGTCGCCCACCCGTAAAACCAGCTCATCTGATGATTTGATATCCCAATTATTTACACCAACGATGAAATCCCCGGGCATGATCGCAGCTCTACCAGCCGGTGAGGTGCGGTATACAGAATTAACCAATGCACCACGGTTTGTAGGCAGTTCGAGTCCCTCTTGAATCTCGGATGTGATTGAAGAGATGCTAACTCCTATCCAGCCGTATCGGACTTCACCATTATTGATAAAATCATCTATTGCTTTTTTTGCATTATTGATTGGAATGGCAAAGCCCAACCCAACGCTTCCCCCCGTTTGGGTTGTTATCCACGTGTTAATTCCAACAACCTCACCATTGAGATTTACCAGGGCTCCCCCAGAGTTACCCCGATTAATCGCAGCGTCGGTCTGAATAAAGTCGCTTATATTCCCAGCAGGACCACCCGTACGATGGAGGGCGGACACAATGCCGGCTGTAACGGTGGATTGAAAACCGAACGGACTCCCCATGGCAAGCACCCAATCTCCCACTTGGAGGGATGATGAATCGCCGAGAGTAGCTACCGATATGTCCTGTTCATCCGTAGTAAAGGATACCAGTGCCAGATCCTTCCTCGTATCCTTACCTACTAATTCAGCGGTGTACTGCCGCTCATCATCAAGGGTGACAAGGATTTCTTCTGCCTCCCCTATAACATGGGCATTAGTCAGTACAAACACCTCCTGACCATTTCTTCCGACGATTACCCCTGAGCCTAAACCCTGATTCCTAAACTCTTGTGGACTGTCCCCACCGTCGGGGTTTCCAAAGAAAAAATCAAAAAACGGATTCGACTGATCCTGAGGGAGGGTTTGGGTTGTAACCTCCACAACATCAATCCGTACTACGGCAGAGAGCGTATTCTGTACTACCTCTCTAAACGAATTTTGCAGTTCCTCAAGACTCTGAACAGAGGGGATGCTCGGGGCCGGTTGGCTCTGTGAATCTTGGATTATGCTTGTCTTCGGTGAGTTACATCCGAATACAAGGATGCTCAGTAGAATCACCGTAATAGTAAAAAACCTAGTTCTTGGACGAAACATGCTACCTCCTCCTAGTTATTCCCACGATGTTAAAATTTCCGGACCATCTTCCAGTATCGCGACGGTATGTTCAAAATGCGCAGATGGTGTACCATCACGTGTAACAACAGTCCAGTCATCGGGTAACACCCGAACATCATCACCACCAAGATTTACCATTGGTTCGATGGCAATCACCATTCCTGGTTTTAGGCGAGGATTCGGCCCTCCTCCAACATAGTTTGGAATCTGTGGATCCTCGTGTACATACAATCCAACCCCATGTCCACAGTAGGGGCGGACAACCCCGTATCCCTTGGCGTGCACATGCTTATAAACTGCCCGGGAGATATCTTTTACCCGGTTGCCCGGCATTGCCTGGGAAATACCCTTAAACAGGCTCTCCTTGGTACTCGTGAGCAAATCAGAAATCTCCGGGGAAACCTGACCGATTGGTACAGTGAATGCCGAATCGCTAAAAAACCCGCCCAGGTTAATACCACAGTCTATACTGAGGATGTCTCCATCACGAAGAGGACGGTCATCGGGTATACCGTGGATAACCGCTTCATTGACCGAGGTACATAATGTCCCTGGAAATCCATGGTGTCCAAGAAATGCCGGCTTTCCGCCATGGCTGACGATAAAGTCATAGGCGATCCCGTCCAATTTCTTGGGGGTGATTCCCGGTTTTATATGGGGCCGTAGAACCCTAAAGGTTTCAGTCAACAAACGGCACGAAGTACGAATTCCTTCAATTTGCTCAGGTGTTTTCATAATAATCATGGTGTTATCCTTGCTTGTTCGATCCAATATCGTAATCTCGGGATATTGTTATGTTCAGGTACCAAGGCAAGAAGCTTTTGATACCATTCTGTAGCGCTTCTATAGTTTTTTGTTATAACGGCAAACCAGGCATGGAGATTATACCATTCACCTTGAAGTTCCTGAGAGTTCCCAGCCGTGTACCCCGCTACCTCCATAGGTACGCCAAAGCCTTCAAGGATTTGGCTTGATTCCTCAAGGGTAGAATCGACCGCCAGCAACAACCTCAAGAGCGGGAGTCTATACCTTCCCAAACTTGGTGATACCCCTTCTAGGCTATCTATAGCTGAAAGATACTCATTTTTTTTCATGAGGAGTAGTCCCTCATAGAAGGACACCCAGTCGGGTATGGCATACGGTCGCCGGGCCTTAGTTAAATCTATCAGTAGGGTTAAACCGGAACGGTCATCATGGGTCCAGAGTAGGTATCCTAATAATCCCCCGATGTCTGGGTTGAAATCTGAATCATTATATAGATTCCAGACTTTAGGGATTATGGAAAGATCCGGCGATACCTGATATTGATATAAAACATGTAGTAACCTATGGATGGGATCATGTTCATAGGTTGAGGTAGAGTTCGCCAGGATTTTTGCCTGCTCTAGCTCCCCCCGCCGTAGGTGATACCACAATAAATCCTTGGTGAGCAGACTACTCCTGGGATAGGTTTGGAGGCCTTTTTCTACTATTTCGCGAGGTGAGATCGGATGATCACCCATACGCTCAGGATGAGTATCTAACCGCTCAAGTAACAGCCAGTAATAATTATGGTATCCGATCTCGTTCAAATCACCCTGAAAAAAGGACTGCTGTAAGATGTGCAAGGCTTCTTGAATTCTGCCCGTGAGAACCAGCAGATCTAATTCTACTTCGTACAGCGGGGTATCTCCGTTGTTTTTTAGCGACAGATACGCCTCATGGGGAGATAGAGCGTCTCTGGACACGAGGGCGACCATATCAGCCCACTGTTGTTTCGCATCCTGATTTTGGTTCGCGAAATTTTGATTCTTCCAATATTCCTTACTCCCCTGTAATGCCTCGTGGGCACGGGTTAGATTCCCCCGGGATAGCAGCAGTAACGTTGCATTAAGCATATAGCGGATGTCCCGGGTTATAGAAAATGCTTCCAGAAATGTATTAGGATCCGTAAACTGTTGCGGCTGAATGGGAGCGTAGTCAAGATCATCGGCCTGTTGGAGTAGCTCCCTATCCAATCCCCTCCCTGTCTTCAGGGTTGATTCTATTTTTAACGGAACCCACAGGGGATCCGTAAGTTCTTTGGCGATTTCATAGGCAAGATCGTCCTTATGTTGCTGCAAATACATGTCTGCTATGAATCCTCTCAGCCTTTGGTTGCCGGGGAATAAGGCTAGGAGCTCTTCAAGATACATCTGCCAATCTGAAGGAAGGGCTATTTCTTCATACAGGAGACGAAATCGTTTTAATACACCAAGCGCTTCCTGGGCAGTCTGAATGGCTTGAGAGGCAGAAAGTAAATCCTGCTCTGCCTCCACATACATGCCATCCTCCAAGTGAATATCGAATCGAATTATGGAGAAATCGTAATCATTGTTCTTCCGTATGCCCATTACCTGAACAACGATCACAACAAGGACTACGAGGAAAAATAATGCTCCGCTTATAAAAATAAGCCGCTGAACATGTTTTTTTTCCAGGTTCTCCTCTTTCATACCCAGAGCACCTTACAGTTTTTTCTTTTTAGCAATTCCGTCCAGAACCCCGTTCACAAAACGATACGATTCCTCAACGCCATACTCTCGGGCAATTTCAACTGCTTCATCAATAGCGACGCTGACAGGTGTTTCTTGATTGAACGTCAGCTCATACACTCCCAGGCGGAGAATGGATAGATCGACCTTATTCACTCGGGAAAATGGCCAATTATCCAGCTGCCCGCTTATGAGTGCATCTATTGCATTCATATTCTCAAGTACTCCTTGGACCAATAACCGGGGGAAGAATAAATCGCTATCCGAATACTTCTCGCGTTGTTCGATCCAAGAGAACTTGAGAAGTTCGTCCAAGGAGGTACGGGTTATTTCCCATTCATACAGGGTCTGAAAAGCAAGAATGCGCGACTTCCTTCTTGATATCATGTAATGCCTACCAGGATAGGTTTTGAGTGAAGATGCGTACATCCGCCTCATTCCGTAATTCTTCCGTCGTTTTTTCGATGGCCTCCGCCAACCGTTGCTGTTGCTGTTGTGCACGAATGTACTGGATGATCTGTTGTCGTACTGTTAGATTCTGCCCGGGTACCACCGGGTCATTCAGAGTAAGCAATTTCGGAGACCGCTTATCCGTAATCCGTAGAATGTGGATACCCACATTGGATGTTAAAACATCACTGAACTCATTTTGGTTTAGCGCAAATGCTGAGTTTATAAAGGCTTGTCCGAGGACCTGGGTAGTTGATTGCTCATTCTTAGGCAAATACCCGAAATCACCGCCTGATAAACTCGGGTCATCCACGGAGCTTTGCATATACCTGTTAAAGGCAGAGTTGCCGCTACTTCTAATCTCACTGTAAATATCTTCCATTCGGGAAAGCGCCTGTTGTTTATCTTGGGAATTCATTGACCGGGTATCGATGAACAAATGATCAAATCGAACATAGGCGGGGCTCACAAACTCAGCGGCGTTATCCTCATACACTGATTGAATTTCACTGGGGGTAGGATTGGTAACCTGTGAGAGGAAGTCCTGGTTTCTTTGAGCGATAAATTTTTCTTGTATGATTCGGCGTTTCAGACGGTCTGTATAATCAGCCCAAGACATTCCCATTTGTGATTCGATCAGTTGCCTGAACTGAGTATCTGAGATTGCCTGCCCGCCGGCTATCCCTGCTTTCTGCTGCTGAATTGCACCTTGAATCTCTTCCTGTGCTGCAGTAATACCCTCACGTTCGGCTGCCTGCATGATTAATTCCGTATCTATCTCGCTATTAAGCAGACTAGTTTTTTGTTCCCCGGAGAGGGTTATCCCAAGTTCCTGTTCTAACAACTCTACCTTTGACTCAAATTGTCTTGCGGTTATAACCGTATTGCTTGTCAACCTAACCGTTGCCAGCGGCTTATCAAGGCTTTGGGAAAAGATGGGTAATACCACGGTTGCCAAAATAAAGGGGATAAACAGATTCTTAGAATTCTTCACAGATTCCTCCACATTGTTTGATTCAATTTTTAAATTCCTAGGCTTTGTTTTAACTTTTTTATTCCGCTCAGGGAATTATCAAGTTTTAATGCTTCTTTAAGATAGTACTGAGCCCGTGATCTATCATGTTCTGATGCGTATAGTTCTGATAACTTTTTGAGATAAAACGCATTTTCTTTTGGGCTAATACCCAAGCTAAGTAATTCTTCTATATAATCGACCTGAGTAGCGAACGAAAGTTTCCCTGATACGGCATTTATCAGGTTCCTCAGACGGACTAACACTTCTTCGAAAAAGTGCTTAAAATAGGGTTTCTCCAACTCATATTCTGCGATCACCTTGAGAAGATTAAAGGCACTTTCAAAGTTTTCTTCCTGTTCAAATTCCTCAGCTAGGAGAAAGGCACAGTCCATAAAATCTTCACGATCTAGATGTTTGGAGAGATCAAAATTTTTTTGCTCCACCAGGGTTTCATAGAGGCGAAGAGCATCTTGCTCACGGTGGTGTAATAGATCAAAAAATATGAGTTTGGACTGACTTTGATGATCCTGAGTTCGTTCCTTTAAAAATTCACGGTAATCAAAATTAGAAACACCGAAAATCGCACGGTGCTGGGTGTTATACACCTCCCGCTTGTAGGGATCCATGAGAACTTCATAAGCCTTCAAGAGATCCCGCATACGTTCTAGGGCACCCTCGGAGTTATTGCCTAAATCCGGGTGAATGTGTTTAGCCCGACGCCTAAAGGCGCGTTTTATTTCGTCACTAGTCGCATCGGAGGAAATCTCGAGAAGCTCATAGTAATTAACCACTGACGATTTACTCCTTCGTATTAAATGCCTTAGATATGAAGCCGCTTCGCAATCTCTTGTGCTTCATCGGGGGAGGAAATTATCTCCGAGTACTTCAAAAACATTCCTTCACCCTCCATTGCCTTCATTAGCCTTGAGAGAAGCTTTTGTGCAAAAAATGGCTTCTTCTTAATAAACGCAAAGGAACGCTTCCCCACAAGCTGACCAGAGTTTTTTAGTAGCTCTTTCAGCCGGTTCGGTATTGACGCGTTGAACAATCCATTATTAGCCAATCCCAGGGCGATATAATCAAACCCGGTAAGCTTCTTTGCCTCATCTATTCGTGCATCAATTACTTCTGTATGTGCACCGGTTTGTTCGAAACCTTTTCCTAATGCATGTGAAATAGCCTTAAGCTTTTCATCTTGTTTTTCTGAGTAGTAAACAACTGCAACCCTCATTTGTTACTCCTTTATTTGTAAAAACAATCGGCTCCAATGTCTGAACATTGGAGCCTTCATGTTATTCGGCAGAGCCTTGAGAGTTTTCAGCTTCCTGAGATTCATTCCACCATTCAACGGATTGTTCAGCATTTTGTTGACGGGCTGCGGCTTCGACATTCCCAAGATCAGGTGTCCTGTTTAGCCACGCCAGTCCTAACGAACTAAGAATAAAAACAAACCCGAGAATGGAGGTTGCTCGGGTTAAAATATTTCCCTTCCGGTTCCCGATTTGTCCTGAACCTCCACCTCCAAAAATACCGCCGAGTCCTTCTCCTTGTTCATCCTGTACCAGAACAAGAATAACCAAGAGCACTGCGCTTAAGGCGAAAATTACTAACAGCAAGATGGATAAGATTCCCATTGATTCCTTCCTTAATATCAAATAATTCATGAAGAATATCATACTTCATGAAGTTAGTCATGGTGTTCTATTAAAAATAGATACAGCCATTACCCTAAGATAATGGCTGTACTGTGAACTCCAGAAATGTCACATTGCTGTGTGGTGCACAGGTGTGAGAATCTGCCTCTTCTTATAAAGCTCCATAAACCTTCAGTTTGAAAGAACCATACGCAGTACAAAGCGTACGTACATCATTCTAAAAATGATTTACGTTTCAACCAGTACTGCCCAAGACAGTTTCATATTACATCTGCAATGGGACCCTATCTATTAAAATTTACGATAGCAGTGAAGTCTTCAACCTTCAACGAGGCTCCTCCAACAAGAGCACCATCAATATTTGGCATAGCCATAAGCTCTTTAGCATTCCCCGGCTTTACCGAACCACCATACTGGATAATCAGTTTTTCCGCGGTAGCAGAGCTATAGGTTTTACCAATGGTTTGCCGAATTACTTGGTGAACAGAATCAGCATCCTGGGGGGTCGCTGTTTTACCGGTACCGATTGCCCAAACTGGTTCGTAGGCGATCACAACCTTGGCTAACATTTCCTCAGTTACACCTTCTAACCCACTGAGTAGTTGTTGATTTACAACCTCCTCAACCTTACCGGCTTCTCGTTCTTCCAGGGTTTCGCCTACACAAAGAATTACCTCGAATCCATGTTTCAGGGCGAGTTTGACCTTTGTATTTATAAGCTCATCTGTCTCACCGTAGATTGCACGCCGTTCGCTGTGACCAAGAATAACTACAGACACACCAAGATCTTTCAGCATGATCGGACTAACCTCTCCGGTATGAGCGCCCTCCTCAGCTGCAGCCATATTTTGTGCACCGAGAA
This sequence comes from Spirochaeta lutea, assembly GCF_000758165.1. Taxonomy (NCBI): domain Bacteria; kingdom Pseudomonadati; phylum Spirochaetota; class Spirochaetia; order Spirochaetales; family Spirochaetaceae; genus Spirochaeta; species Spirochaeta lutea. The sequence continues at coordinate 85,421 of NZ_JNUP01000003.1, forward strand.
GAACCGAACTTCCGTGTAGGGCCTTTCCCACAGCATCCAGTGAAGCAAAGCTCGGAGCAACCATTACCTTTTGGCTCGTTCCCTTCAAGGTTTCTGAAAGCTCCTTAACAAAGGCAGCACCCTCGGTGGGGGTCTTAAACATTTTCCAATTACCAGCAATAAAATAATCTCTCATATACCATTAATCCTTTTCTTATTTTTCAAGTGCTTTGATACCAGGTAGAGTTTTTCCTTCAAGGAATTCCAAACTTGCGCCACCGCCAGTAGATACATGATCCATCTTGGATGCCAGATTGAATTTATTTGCAGCGGCAACACTATCTCCTCCGCCTACCACTGTTGTACCTGCACATTCCGCAATAGCATTAGCGATTGCTTTGGTACCCTCAGCAAAGGAATCGAATTCAAAAACGCCCATTGGACCATTCCAAACCAAGCTCTTTGCCGATGAGATGGCTTCCTTACAGGCTTGGATCGACTTGGGTCCGATATCCATTCCGATTTTTCCAGCGGGTATATCTACTGAATCTACAACTAACGGCGCAGCTGACTCGCTGAACTCATCTGCAACGACGTGGTCTACGGGCAACAGGATGGTGACTCCGGCAGCCTCTGCTTTTTTCATAAGCTCCGTGGCGGTGGAGATAAAATCTTCTTCGAGAAGGGAGTTGCCGATCTGGTGCCCCTGAGCCTTTAAAAAGGTGTAGGTCATTCCACCACCGATAATCAGCGTATCACATTTAGGCAAAAGGCTTTCCAACACACCAATTTTCGTTGACACCTTCGCGCCGCCGATTACAGCGACCATTGGCTTCGCAGGGTTGGTAACAATGGGTTCAAAGAAAGTTACCTCTTTTTCAATCAAAAACCCTGCGAAGGCAGGAAGTTTATGCGCGAGGCCCTCCGTGCTTGCATGGGCCCGATGAGCGGTTCCAAATGCGTCGTTTACATATACGTCCCCAAGTTTGGCAAGATTGGTTATGAACTCGGGATCATTCTTCTCTTCACCTTTATAGTAGCGGACATTTTCCAACATGAGAATTTCCCCGGCCTTTAAACCTTGAGCCATAGATTCTACTTCGGGGCCGACCACGTCATCCGCCATTACCACCGTTTTTCCCATGAGTTCTTCAAGCTTCTTCGCCACTGGTTTTAAACTGAATTCAGGGTTTTTCTCCCCCTTGGGCCGACCAAGATGGGTCATAATGACCACCGAAGCTCCTGGTTGCTCAAGAATGTATGCAAGTGTGGGAATCGCAGCTTCAATCCTTGTCGCGTCCGTGACGACACCGTTCTTGATAGGACAGTTAAAATCCACTCGAACCAATACTCTTTTGTTGCTTAAATCTGCTTCACGAATTGTCCGTACAGCCATGGTACACCTCACTAAAAATTAATTACGTTTTGATTGGAAGTACAACTCTCTATTTGATTGAGAGGGTTCTACATCCAAGCAAACCAATCCAGAGTGTACAACCCTTTGTACACTAAGAAATCTATCAAGAAAAAAGCCGGGATACGAATATCCCGGCTCGTGATACTGCTTAGAGGTAATCTTTAAGTTTAATCGCAAGATCGACTACTCGATTAGAGTAACCCCACTCGTTATCATACCAAGAGAAAACTTTTACCTTGTTTCCTTCCATTACCATGGTTGATTCAGCATCGAAAATGGAGCTGTGTGTATCATGGATGATGTCCACGGAAACAATAGGATCCTCAGTGTACCGAAGAACACCCTTCATCGGGCCCTCGGCGGCAGCTTTCATGGCAGCATTAACCTGCTCGACTGTTACATCTTTTTTGAGGATAGCAACAAGGTCTACGAGAGAACCGGTAGGAGTAGGAACCCGTACTGCACAACCGTCGAGTTTTCCGTTTAGGTTAGGAAGTACCTTACCTACAGCTCTGGCTGCACCAGTGGTAGTAGGAATCATGCTCACAGCACAGCTTCTGGCCCTGCGAAGGTCCTTGTGGGGAGCATCAAGAATAACCTGGTCATTGGTATAGCTATGAATGGTGGTCATAAAACCGGATTCGATACCAAAGGAGTCATCAAGAACCTTTGCGATGGGTGCAAGACAGTTGGTGGTGCAGGAGGCGTTAGAAACACAAACATCTTCTTTTTTAAGATCTTTGTCGTTTACCCCGAGAACAACCATGTTATCGATGTTTGAATCCTTGGCTGGAACAGTCAGAATGACTTTTTTTGCAGGGAACTGAGCATTCTTCAGGTGATCACCATATCCACCCTTAGGGCTTTCCTTGGTCACAAATACACCGGTAGATTCAATAACTACATCAGGTGCCTGTCCCCATGGGATATTTGCAGGACTGCGTTCGGCGCTAACCTTGTACTTCTTGCCGTCTACAATGAGATTCTCATTGTCAAACTCGACAGTTCCATTGAACTTCCCCTGGGTTGAATCGTACTTCAAAAGATGAGCCAATGTCTTGGTGTCGGTGAGGTCATTGATAGCTACGACCTCAACGCCCTTTTCAAGGGCAATCTTGAAGACGTTTCGGCCGATTCGGCCAAATCCGTTGATTGCAATCTTCATTGAGTTTCCCCCTCATAATAATTTGGTGGTTTTCTAGACTATACGAAAAAGCCTATACCCTGTCAATCGAACAGGATATGCCCATACTACCTTAGAACACCATTAGTCTTCAAGACTAACGATATTTATTTATCGTTTAAATCCACGGAATGTTCCTTGTATCCCTGGTACGCAAAAGAAGGTAAACCACGCCAGATAAAGTGGTACTGCCCGGTCTCCAGCCAGGGAATAACGAAGCTTAGATAAAATTACCATTCTTTTGGGTACCAGCGCTATGACCTGAGATTACTCTTAGTGGAGTTACGCCTAGCGTAAATCACGAATCTCCGCATAAATGCTTGGAAACTGCCCAAGGGATTGTCCAGGTTGATCAGCATTCAATGGCTCACCGGCATTAAGAAACTCCTCAAACAGTACAGAATCACCATGGTTAATGGTATCGAAGAATGAATTACTCGATATTGTCCCGGACGAAACGAGAGAATCCACCTCGTCGATGGTTATCAGGCCCTGAAGTGCGTTCTCTTCTGCCGAAAATGTAATCCCATTTATGGACAAGAGTATTTGATTCGGATCAGCGATTTGAAGGGTATCACCGGGCTGTACTCCATCGTACTGGCCGAGATTGATAAGTCCGCGATTATCACGCCTTTGAATGAGGCTGCCATGGAATGGAAGCCGATCATAAAGCTGATTCTCTAACCAGATGAGGGAATCCATAACGCGCTCATTGCCTGTTCGAGTCACCGTACCATGCCATACAAGACGTCCTGTTCTCGCAAGATATATTCTCGCTGAAACATACACCTCTCGCTCGTCCTCTTGCATATCAATCACGAGATAAAAATCCGCATTCTGCTCTCTAGCAAGCATGAAAGCCTCATCCATTTCCGTAATCTTCATAGGTGACCGGAACCGTCCATTGAGCTCCGGCATGGAGGTAAAAGAAAAGCGATTTCCAGTCATGAGCAAATCACTCAGAGCGAGGGCTAGGAAATCACCTGCTTCGGGATGAATGGTTGGTCGAGCTCTATAAAATATGGGCATTACAATATAATCCCTGGGAATTTGAAACTGTTGTATCCCCCATTGGGAAGATACAGACTGTTGCTGTTCGTATTCATATACCTCTAGGGCATCGGTAAGCTCAATAGTAGTGACATTTAATCTGTTTACGATAAACTGCAATTCTTCCACGTATGAGGCAATCTTTCCTTGGGCACGAAGAAGAGAAGCACGAGCGAGGCGAACAGTAGGATCTGTAGGGAGAAGGCTTACAGCTCGCTCAATGTAGACTGCAGCCCGAGAGAACCTATTCTGGGTTAAGTACTCTTGGCCCTGACGAGTTCGGTACTCACCAAGTTGACGACGGACGTCGTCTTCATATCCAAGATTATCGATAGCAATCGACTCAAGAAACAAGCGTACCATTTCGTTGTAGGGAGCAATCGACAACCCCCTCTTGAGACTCTCGATCGCCTGGGGGATATTCGCCTGTCGATATTGTATCAATCCCCGGGAGTACCAATATGTGCTGTTTTGTGGTTCTAAACGAAGAGCCCGTTCGAGAAACTCTAGTGCTTGGGCGTACTGCTCTTGCTGAATTAGTATCAAAGTCTTTAGGTGAAGCGCCTTCGTCAGATCGGGATTGAGGGTTAAGGCAGTATTTAAGTGTCCTAAGGCGGTACTGAACTCATCCCTATCGGCATAGAATTTTCCGGCCAAAAACTGTACCTGGTAGTTTTCACTGAAGAGATCCAACGTCCTCTGTAAGTATCGCTCAGCCTCATCGCGTCTACCAGCAGCCTCCAGGACAAGCGTTAGAGATAGTAACACCCGCCGGTCACGGGGATGGAGAGAGAGGGTGTCTAAAAATAACGATTGAGCTTGGGAGAATTCTTGGGTGGCCAACAAGAGCTCCCCCTTCCCGAGGAGTGCTTCCTTATTATATGGATCCTGAGCCAATATGGCGGTGAAGATGGAATCCGCCTCATCGACAATTCCCTGAGCTAAGAGAATTCTGGCAAGTTGATTCTTGTATGATATATTTCCCGGGGCCAAGCTGATGGCTGTTTGTATTGAATTCTGAGCCTCATCATATTCTCCAAGAAGGAAATACCCCTCAGAGAGCCCCCAGTAGGCTTGTGCATACCGAGGATTCAATTGGGAAGCATATTCGAATTGTTGGATGGCCCGAAGCAGACGATCCTGCTGAAGCAACTCCACCCCGCGTTGGTAGTTTTGTATGGCATTATTTTCAAGTCCTTGGGAAAACACCATATGTGTTATTAATACCAATGAGATGGCTACCATGGATGTTTTTCGGAAACTCATCGGGCTCATGGTTGGGTTTTAATCACTTTGATTGTTCTGATTTTATGACCGTCCATCTCTTGGATTATGAAAACGAGATCCTCATAGTTAACCTTTTCATACCGAACCGGAATTTTGCCGAATAAATCGAAGACAAACCCACCGAGGGTATCAAAATCCTCCGTCGGTAGCGATATAGAAAGTTCCTCATTTAAATCCTCAATATTTGCCCGGGCATCACATAAGAAGGATCCTTCACCGAGGGTGATAACATCCTCCCGTTCGTTATCAAATTCATCTTGGATGTCACCAATGATTTCTTCAATAATATCTTCCATACAAACGATTCCGCTCACACCGCCGTATTCGTCAACAGACACTGCGATGTGTACCCGTCTGCGTTTCATTTCTCTAAGAAGTGAATCCAACCGCATACTCTCAGGAACAAAATAGGGTTTTCTGAGAAGCGCCTCGATGGTTACCGGTTCCTTTGTTAGGAGAAACCGTAGCAGGTCCTTGGCATAGAGGATACCGACCACGTTATCGATGGTGCCGTCATAAACAGGGAACCGAGAATGACCGCATTCAACAATTTGTTCCAACAGGGTAACCACGTCCGCTGTCTTTTGGAGGAGAACAACATCAATACGCGGAACCATTACCTCTTTGACCGTTGTTTGTGACAGCTCCACCACACCACGAATCATATCGCGTTCTTCAATGTTAAGATCACGGTATTCTTCCTTGGGATTTGGAGTGCTTGACCGTTTCTGTAATAATCGTCTAAATACGTTCATATGGTGTATATACGTTCCTTAATGGCTTGTAATAGGGATTCTTGTTTCGCAAGCATTGGTTCGGTTAAATCATTGCTCTCATGGTCCATACCCGACAGGTGTAGAATACCATGAATAAGCAGTCTGCGTAGTTCTTCCTCAGGTGATACCTTGAAAAAGCTGGCGTTTTCTTGAACCCCATCTAGGGAAATAAGTATATCACCGGCAAGAAAGAAATTGTTCTCTTTTTTTAATTGCGCTATATCGGGCAGCTCGTCAGGTGAGGCTACCTGTGGAAAAGATAACACATCAGTCGGCTCGTTTTTCCCCCTATATGCATTGTTTATGTCCTTCATGTATTTATTTGTACATAAGATAATGGAGACTTCCCATTGATCAAGTTCGAGTTTTGATAACACACCTTCTACATAGGCGATGGCAGCAGATATCCATGACGGAGGATCAACCTCTTCACAATGGACTTCAATTCGGTTCATTGTTGATTTCCTGTTTGATTTTTATAAAAATCATCATAAGCGTTGATAATCTTTTTAACAAGTTGACTTCTCACGACATCCTTAGTAGTAAAATGTGTGAAGTGTATTTCCGGTATATGACGAAGAATCGTACTAGCCTGGATTAGTCCAGAGTTTTGTTTTTTTGGTAAATCAATCTGGGTTATATCCCCGGTGATGATCGCCTTTGACCCCTCACCGAGACGGGTTAAAAACATCTTCATTTGTTCGCGAGTAGTATTTTGAGCCTCATCGAGGATGATATAACAGTCTTTTAAGGATCGGCCTCTCATATATGCCAGGGGTGCAACCTCAATGATTCGATTTTCCTCCATCCGGGAAACCAACTCACTCGGAATTAAGGCATCCATGGCATCATAGAGTGGCTTAAGGTACGGGTTTAATTTCTGAGTTAAATCCCCTGGTAAAAATCCGAGGGATTCCCCTGCCTCGACCACCGGTCTGGTTAGGAGAAGCTTTCGCTTTTTTTTTGCTAAAACCTCGGATAATGCATGGGCGATGGCCAGAAATGTTTTCCCTGTACCCGCTGGACCGATGGCAATTGACATATCGTTGGTTTCCAAGCCTCGCATAAAGGTAGCCTGATTAATGCTTCGGGGGTACACCCTCGAAAATCCTTGAGGAAGAACAATATACTGATTTTTAAGATGGGTACTTTCGTTAGGGTGTTCAATGATGGTTGTGAGGAGGTTCTGTACAACGGTTTTATCAATTCCATGCCCGGAAGAGACCCTTTGTTTTAATTCCCCGATTAGTATTGAGAATTGTTTTACTTTGTTATCATCAGTGCTATCAACTATTAGTTGGTTACCCTTCGAGTAAATCGGACAACCTATCGTTTTTTCGATAATTTGTAGATTTTCATCGTTTATTCCACAAATATCCGCTAAAAGAGTGCCGCTTTCCAGTTCATGAGTAGTTTGTATATCTTGTATCAATCCAATGCTCCATCTCCAATAGTATCTAGGTAGGAATTATATCGTCAAGGTCATTATTGATCTAGGATAATAGTACCATCATCAATAGATATCGAACGATTAACTTCCGTAATAGCCTTCCATTCAATGCTTAGGGTAAACAGGGAGGACCACTCATAGGCCGTCTTATCGGGAGTGAGTTGGGGAGAAACACTTAAATCAGCCTGTAACAACCAGTCACCTAAATCATGGACTAGACCGAATGATAATTTATCCAAGTTAAAATCTGATTGAGCCAAGGCAGTGGGATTAAAAATATTAACTCCATTAAACAAGTCTACGAATATATTTTTAGCTTCTATATTCGGTAATTCGGACTCTACCCTCTCAATGAATCCGGGAAAATACTTGTACATGGATTTATTTGCGGAACTTACAGAAAACTTAAGATCCAGGAATTCACGAATCGATAGAGTTAGATTAATCGTGCTGGAAAGGGTGGAATCAGTAAAACGAAGCAAGCCCTGGTTCCACCGGATATCAAAATTTACCGTCCCTTTCATGCGTTCATTCCACACAGGGCCCCAAGCGAGGGTTTCGTTCGCCTGAAGTGTTAAACGAGAAAGTAAAAACGATTTTTCACCCTCCCGATACCATCCACGAGCAACGGAGTATAGTAGGGGTTGTTGATAATCAGCAAAAAGACTAGCCTCTAAAAAGAAGAGGTTCATGGTAGCTCGCATGGCGGTCAACCGAGTTAGTTCCGTATCGATGGTCATCTGCTGGGTCAGCCCCAGGGTCTTTTGGTTCCCCAAGGATGCAGAAACAGTAATTGGTGAGAGGGGATACTGCTCGGTAAAGGAAACGGTCGTCTTGCCGGTGAGAGATATCATCTCCAATACATCCATCTGCACGCTTAAATCCATGGTCTCAGTGAGGGGGGGAAGATTATACGAGAGAGTATTCACGAGTACAAATCCCGTAGTTCTATAGCCAAGACTTAAACCGACGGAATGTTTGGATATAGAATCAGCGTTCCATCCGATCCTTTGGTCTGTGTACACAATAGTTCCGTTTTCATCAACAGTTTCAAAAACTCGGTTAAAATAAATCGGATTAATAGTATAGGTTACCTTCCAGTCCCGTAGGGGTGAGGTTTCTGGAAAGAATTGCCAAGCCAGGGTGAAATCCTGGCTTAACCGGATTGAATTGGGCCGAGAAATACTTGTCACATCAGATGCGGAATATTCTTCGGTCCGGATCCATTTGAGAATTTCATTCTGGGTAATCTGCGCTTCCGATCCCAGGGTTAGTTTTAATCTGTTTCCAAACCCACTGAATGTTCCTGTAAGATTAAATTTCCCCCTCTGATTTACTTGCCAGAATTTAGGCGAGGTGAAAATCTCTTCGATTAGTATCGGGCTTTTATTGCCAAAGGGAGCCAAATACTGCATGCTCCCGGAGAGATTATATCCCAGGGTAACCTTGTTTTGTGCTGCAGAACTGGTGTTGCTTTGGGGCTTAATGTTCACCCCAGGGGCTTCGTAAGTAACCTCTGTTGACCCTTCTTCCTGTTCAGGTTGGGAAGACTGTGTTTCAGGTTCTCCCGATTCATCCCTCGGGAAAAAGTAATCCGATTCCGGAGGCGCGGTGGTTCTCGATGTATCTCTGGCTGGGTCGGTTCCATCGGGAATGAAGCTGCCTTGAATACTGAGAGCAAGGGATAATGGTGTGAGTTGTTGGAGAAGAAAGATTTCCTTCTCGCTGGTTTTTGTTGCTTCTTGAGCAAGCGGATCTACTTCGGAAGGCTCCAAGGAGAATATCTGCCACCTCGCTTCACTAGTAAGGCTATTCAAGGTAATGGATTGTATAAAGGGAGACAACAATCCAGTATTCAAGCGACCGTTCGCACCCAATCTCCAGGTGAAACTTGAAGTTTTTCCAGAGCCGAGCCCCAATCCGATATCAATTTGATTCTTTGTATTCTCATCAGAGCCGCTGGATAACTCTAGCAGTTTTGACCACTGAATATCTTGACCCCGTTTTCCAAAATCTGAGATATAGGTGGGATCAGAATAAAATGGGAATTGCACTGTGACGGTAAAGGGTTTTGGATTAAGTGTAAGACTAAGATTGAGCCCAAAACGGAAGGGAATAACCAAGTCGTAGAGTCTGGCTTTGTTCCAAGAGACAGCTGTACTTTCATTCTCCTCATCCATGTAAATTGAAGTTAAACCCTGGACTGCCTGGTAGAGATTTTTAGTAAACCCGACTCCTGCATAGCCCCTTAGGCGTGTAAGAATCCCTAGGTTTTCGACATCGGCGTACACCCCGCCATGGAATCCAAACAAGGTTGACCCATCAAATAGAACCATGATTCGGTTATTTGTTTCCCTCGGACTAATAGATTCCTCAGTACTTCGGAGAAATAATCCTTCTAAACGCGTCTGATAATCGGTAGCGTCCAAATCTGCTATGGAAAGAAAACTGAAGCTATCTTCTTTTTCAGTCTTCCGCCCCAATAGGTAGGTCGTAGTGTAGAAAAACGCTCCTCTGTCGGATTCGAACCCAAAACTTGGGTGAAAAAAGATTTCTTCACTTGGATGGAAAAAAGCAGGTAACCAGAATACCGGTATATTCCCAACATAAAGGGCACCACCTGTTATAGACCATTCTCCGGGGGCATATACAATTATTTCATCAGCTCTAATACTGTAGGCAGGCGGGGTCCACTGGGATGATGTTACAACGCCCTGGGACAACCTAATGATATCCCCGCTTGAGCGTTGAATAAAATCACCCTGAAAGGTAAACTGCGGCTTCTCTGAATCATCCTTTGGATTCTGGGTTGTCTCCCCAGCCACAAAAAGACCGGCCCAATTATCCACGTCAAACTGAAGTTTTTCCCCAAAAAACACATCAGTCCGCTCATTACCAGAAAGGGTGTACTCTACAGCCCCCTGGGCAGTGAGAATGGATTGGGCTTGGTTTAAGACAATCTCATTTGCAGTAATGGTGTGTATTGAGCCATTCTCCTCCTGGAAGAAAAAAACGGTTACCCCGCCCTGGAGAGTTATCACCTCATCCTGTTCCTGATGAGCAAAGCGCTCCACACGATTAGCTGTCGAAATTTCAATGTTCGATGATTCGGATCCATCTATTTCTGCTTCACGTGAATCACTTGGTATTTTATAGAACGTGTATAAGATTGATTGAAGAGCCTGTCGATTTCCCTTGGGCACTAGACCTAAATCAATTATCCAGGATGAAAGTTCCGCGTATGAGGCTGATTCAATATCCTTTTTCAGTAACTCTGGGGGCACTGAAATTTGTGCGAATACGGTGGTACTGCAAAGAAATAATAGGAAACACGTAAGTGGTAAGAAGAGATTTTTCAATCCTAGGGGTGATGAAATTCTAGAAACTCTCGTAAAAACCTACCTGTATGCGATTCTTGACATTGTGCTACATCCTCGGGAGAGCCGGAAACCACTAGGGTGCCACCCTTATCCCCCCCTTCGGGTCCTAGGTCGACAATGTAATCGGCTTGTTTTATGACATCAAGGTTATGCTCAATGAGTATAATGGTATTTCCCAACTCTACCAACTGTTGAAGGACCTTCATTAGCAGCATTACATCCGCAAAGTGCAGCCCAGTAGTGGGTTCATCCAGTATATATAGGGTCTTCCCGGTACTTCGTTTGCTAAGCTCCAGGGATAGCTTCACCCGTTGAGCCTCACCTCCCGATAATGTAAGGGCGGATTGACCGAGCTTAATATAACCGAGTCCTACCGCATGTAGGGTTTCAAGCTTCCTATGTATTTTGGGGATGTTTTCGAAAAATGTCACCGCTTCATCCACGGGCATTTCGAGAACCTCATGGATGTTTTTACCCTTATAATGGATATCTAAGGTTTCTCTATTAAACCGCTGCCCCTTGCATACATCGCAGGTAACATATACATCGGGTAAAAAATGCATTTCAATCTTTATCGTACCGGCCCCCTCGCAATGTTCGCACCTTCCACCCTTCACATTAAAACTAAAGCGACCCGGCTGGTATCCGCGTGCCTTGGATTCAGGGAGGCTGGCAAATAGGTCCCGTATGGGGGTAAACAGGCCAACATAGGTGGCAGGGTTTGATCGCGGGGTTCTCCCAATAGGGCTTTGATCAATGTTTATTACCTTGTCTAGGTGTTCGAGCCCTGATATAGATTCCACTTCTCCTTGCACATGGTGGGAGCCATTCAAGTGGTTTGCTACCCAGGGATAGAGAACATCGCTCATCAATGTTGACTTACCGCTTCCACTCACGCCGGTAATAACACTGAGGCAAGATAGAGGGAACGATACATCGATTCCTCGGAGATTATGTTCACAGGCACCTGTAATTGTGATAAATTTTCCGTTCCCAGTACGCCGTTCAGCAGGTACGGGTATGTATAATTTCCCTGCCAGGTACTGCCCGGTAAGACTATCCGAGACTGACATGACCTCTTCCAAATTACCTGCAGCGACAACATAGCCGCCATGCACCCCGGCCCCGGGCCCAAGATCTACAATGTAGTCAGCGGTCTTTAAGGTCTGTTCATCATGTTCCACTACAATTAATGTGTTCCCGATATCACGTAGATGTAATAAAGTCTGTATAAGACGTTCATTATCACGTTGGTGCAGACCAATACTAGGCTCATCCAGTATGTAGAGTACCCCTACTAAACTTGATCCTATCTGAGTTGCCAAACGAATCCGTTGGGCCTCTCCCCCAGATAGGGTTCCTGCAGACCTATCCAGGGTCAAATAGTCTAACCCTACGCTCTCCATAAATCCTAAACGATCGTTAATTTCTTTTAAGATTTGCCGAGCGATTTCACTTTGGGTGGAGTCCAACTCAATGGTAGAGAAAAATGAAAGGGCGTCACGAACGGATAAACTATTAATATCATGGATGCTCTTTTTGTTAATGAGAACAGAGAGAGCCTCGGGTTTTAATCGTTTCCCATTACATGAGGAGCAAACCCTCTGGGACATTAGACTCTCGAACCAATCCTTCATCCCGGTGGAGGTTGTTTCATGATACCGTCTTTCAAGTTCACGGAGAATTCCGTCAAAACTGGAGTTATATTCAAAGCGTCCCGTTTTTTCCTTATTGATGTAGGTGAACTCGATGGTTTCTTTCGTACCATGAACTAGGATTTCCTGTATATGTGCAGGCAGATCTTGGAAGGGGGTCCGTAGAGAAAAATCGAAGTGGCGGGCCAGGGCTTCGAACTTGCTTTTTACCCAATTCGAACTCGGCTTAAAACCCTGGATTCCATTTTCATAAAAGGACTTAGATTTGTCGGGAATAATCTTATCCAAATCGAATTCCATCATTATGCCTAATCCGGAACAGGCAGGACAGGCACCGAAAGGGCTGTTAAAGGAAAACAGTCTTGGTTCTAGCTCTGGAAAACTAAGATTGCTATCGGGATAATAATACTGCTCAGAGAAGCTCTGTTCCCATTCCTGGTTTTCGAAGGAACAATGGACCTGTACGAGTCCACCTGTGGCCTCAAGGGCTGCCTCAACGGACTCCGCTATGCGTGAACGGTTTTCAGACTTTACTATTAAACGGTCGATGACAATATCAATGGAATGCTTTTTATTTTTCTCTAACTCTACCGGCTGATCTTCAAGATGAACCATCTCACCATTTATCCGCGCACGGATAAAACCGGTCTTTTTTGCATCCTCTAAAACTTTTTGATGGGTTCCCTTCCTACCCCGGACTATTGGTGCAAGGATCATTACCCGTGCGTCGCTGGGTAGTTGTAACACCTGCTCAATAATCTGATCCACGGACTGCTTTTCAACTGGCTTTCCTGAACTAGGGTCATGGGGAATTCCGATACGGGACCATAGAAGTCTGAAATAATCGTATATTTCTGTGATGGTCCCAACGGTAGATCGAGGGTTCCGGTTTGTAGTCTTCTGTTCGATGGATATGGCAGGACTCAGTCCCTCGATATAGTCAACATCCGGCTTGTCCATTCTGCCAAGAAATTGACGCGCATATGCCGATAGCGATTCCACATATCTACGTTGACCCTCAGCGAAAACCGTATCAAATGCAAGTGATGACTTTCCTGAACCGCTGAGTCCTGATACCACTATGAGTTTATTTCTTGGCAGGTCAAGGTCTATATTTTTGAGGTTGTGTTCCCGAGCGCCTTTGATTATTAATCGTTCCATGTGTTTTCCTGGGGTAGGATTATACTATACATAAATTAAGTCTTCTACTTGTTTTTAGTGAAATTGTTGCGCATCGGGGATTTTTTCAAGGGTGCGGTATATCTCATCCGCAGTTACAGCCCTTGTTGGATCAAAGCGATGTAGCGATTGAGCGAGATAAAACATACTCTCGTAGACCAAACTTTCACGTAAATAATCCCGAACCTGTTCATCGTCTTTCAAGCGTAGCCATAATTGATCAATACTTGAAAAGGTATAATCGAGGTCTTTTTCTCGAACCAATTCGATTGCTTCGGAAATCGGCTGCATGATGCTGATCAGCAGTTTATTAATTGCTTCGGTGTACCTACCGGTATTGAAGTAGAATACCCCGAGCTGCCGGTAGGCTTCCCTGCTCGGAGAATCCGACACCCGATAGAGAACTAGGGTTCTATTCAGACCCCGCTCGATCAAAGCCGTCCTGCCTGCGTCGAGTAAATCAAAGCCCTCAGGTCCAGACAATCGAACGGTTCCATCTAAGGAAATTATTTCATTTAAAATCTTTTCATAATCTGCAAAGCGATCTTCTATAGTGTAGATTCTCGCGAGAATGTATCGAACCTCATACTCAATGGCAAGATCTCCCCGATTACCAGCCTTAGAAAGGGCACGGTTTAAATGGTTCTTTGCTTGGGTAAAATCACCCGCCTGGAGAAATGCCTGTCCGAGTTCTTTTTCTATTTCCGGATTGTTTGGTGATTTTTCTAATGCTAATAACAGAAGATAAAATGCCTGTGTTAGGTTGCCTGTCAAGCGGGCCGTTTTACCCTTTTCTAGAAGCAACCATCCGGGATAATCATGGGGAATATCGGTTTGAAGGGTATTCGGACTATTTTGGGCTGATTCCTGTGGTATAGGACTACCGTTCCCGGAGTCGTTTTGAGCAACCAGGGAAAATGAAACAAAAACGCATAGAATCATGAGGCATGGTTTACGGAAATTCATTGAATATCTTCTCACAGTAGTACCTATCGGCATCTTTCAAAACAGACCTAGTAAAAAGCTTCAAAGAAAACAAGGCTCCTGGAAACCAAGAGCCTTGGGAAAAGTATCTCTGATGATGCGGAATCCGCGTTGTTGTCCTGGTCATTACCGATGCTAACAAACAGGAGGTAATGCAGGGGTAGGAATTTCTTAGAATAATCCCAGCAGAAAAACCATCACAAACAATGCTACCGTCTCAATGAGTCCCAGGACTAGAATGAAATTTCCGAATCCCTTGCCAGTCTCAGCCAAGGCATCGGACGCCACTGCACCGGCCTTACCCTGGAGCCATGCTGAGGCTGCCATTGCGAGCCCTCCCAATACACCTGCACCTAAAATGAGCCAGTCGTTTGCATTCCCTGCTGCTGCACGGAGAGCATTCATAAGTATAAATCCATAAATCGTCTGTGTAAGGGGAGCTCCTACAAAGGCTACGAGCATAAAGGGTGCCGGTTTATTTTGAAGAAAATTCTTTTTCCATGCACCGATAGCTGCCATCCCCGCACCTCCTGCCCCTAGGGCAGAACCAATAGCTGCCAGAGCAAGAGCCGCACCCACACCAATTAATCCGAAACTCATTTAAATCTCCTTTTCTTCTGCTCCATTTGGATTGCAGAATTACTGTATTTGTTCCTTGAATGGTTTGTAGGCAAAACCTGCCCACTCGTTTCCAACATGGTTGGAAAACTCCAACATATTTAATCGAACACCGTGTACAACCACGGATAACCCTGCCATGGCAAGATTTAGCGTATGTCCTAACATGACAACTACTATTCCCGCAATGATGCCACCTATCCCGGATTCCATCATACCCTGTGCCATAGAATTGAAACTCTGTGCTATGGCAAAACCTGACAAACCTACAGCGTACAAGCGGATATATGAAATTATATCAGAGAATGAACTGACACCGCTGAGAAGGGTCGGAATAACATTAGCCAGGGAACTCAGGACTCCCCTAAAGAAACCTTCGCCCGATTGATTTTCAAAGAGAAAAACCAGCCCCATACCAATACCAATCATTGGGACTGCTAAATCGGGTACCGGATAGGTACTCGAACTAATGACTACATTCAGAACCAGATAATAGAGTCCCAAAACAGTTACCATCCAGCCAATCTGTCCGAAGGCATGAATATAAGGTTTCTCAGTAATTTTTCTGAAAAACTGAATGCTATGAGCAATAACTATATGGACGGTTCCAATAACGAAACAGATTAACTTAACGGTATCTGCACTGCCCTGGGTATATGTATTGATAGATGGGATTATAAGATCTCTGAAGCCGGGCAACCTGGATATAGGCTCATAGGCGAACCAGTTACCGGTTATCGCTCCCCATACTACGGTTGCAAAACTAAGCAGGGTAAATAGCTTTAACCCGTCACCAACCGTTCCCTTCCGTGACTGTTTTAAGGATAAGATGATACTAACAACCAGTAGCAAGGCACCGTACCCCGCATCACCTATGATAAAGGCGAAAAACACGGTAAAAAACATGAGAAACCAGAGACTGATATCATGCTCGCGATACCCCGGTATAGTACCAAGTAAGTCGAAAACAGGCTGGATTATTCTCACCGCTGGGGGATTTTTCGTCAATGTTGGAACCTGCTCATTGCTGTCTGGCTCTTCTAACGTGAGCCCCCAGCTGTTTTTTGCTGCAGTCTTCTTCAATGCGTCAACTTGGTTTGAAGGAAGGAATCCGCTGATAATAAGGACAGGACCTGTAGCGTGAAAATTTTCTTCCACCGTTGCAAACTCTACCTGATCTTCCAGTTTTTGCTTAAACGCAGCCAATTGATTGCTTTCCATATCCAGGGTAGAAAGATGATTCGTCAATTCGCTAATTTCATTATCAATTTTTGTAATTCGCCTACGCATGGAATTGAGGGATTGATCAGGAGGATCTATCAACGATCCGAGAAATTCTTCCGGCACCTCTCCCACGACACAAATTAGGACCCCAGCCTTAAGCCTTCGGACCTCAAATAGCGGAAGTTCAGCATACCTTTTCTTGAATGTTTTCCACTCGTCCAAACCCAAGCTAAGCAGGTTTACCGGATAATCCGTATCCCTCAGACTCTCAATGATGGAGGGATCAAAATTGCCCCAATTACTCCACCGGCTTTCTTCCCTGGTTAGCTTTTCACGTTCTTCAAAAAGTTTCTTCAGGGAAGCACCAAGATTCAAGACCCTGGCGACCAAGTCTTCGGCTTCATCCTCCTGAATCTGAGGATAAACCTGATCCTTACCCGGCTCTGGCAACAGCCCGAGGGCGCGATCGATACTAGAGATTTTCTCTCTGAGCCTTTCGATCTTTTCGGAGGAGGTTACCGTTATTTCGGGATGCAGCAGCCCAAGGTTCTTTAATTCCTTTGTGGACTCTGATTTATGGGATTCCAAGGCAAGTATTCTCGCCTTGGTCATAGGTACAATCATGTGGTGCCTCCCTCAACGCCGAGCTTGCCTTTGGAGATTTTACCTCTTACAACCGCTGCGGTTTGTTGATCACCCAGGTATATCTGAATCTTCCTAATATTCTCTCTTGTCTCAGGAATCTTCACCTTTTCGAAGAGGTTTACCCGCTGACTTGTGGTTCGCAGCTCCGCAGAAATCAGTTCATACTGTTTGTCGAGTACGTTCAATTCAGCATCAAACCCAAGAATCTGTTTCAACCCTTCTATCGCCCGGTCGACCCAGAGCGGGTACTGAAAAAGGTCGTAATCAGGGTCCTCAAAGGTGAGCTCCTCAAAAACCGGAATATCTATACCCGCGATGTTTCCGGACCCGGTTTTGATTCCCTTAATTACAATTAAATCTGCTATGGGGATTTGCTCACCGAATACGGCGATCCAAGACTCTATTCCCTGATATATAGCGTCTCTTTTTTCTACCAGATCCTTTCGTTTCTGCTCGATCTGGCGTAATACCATTTGCAGCTGTTGTTTCTTCAACTGCAAGGTAGGAAGATACCGCCTATACCGTTTGAGGTAGTCTTTTTGTTTTTTTAACTCATTTTTTGTGAGTTTTACCTGTGCCATACGCTAGTTTGATACCTTTTCCTTTGGCCAGAAATCCTTGGTGAGGTCGGTTCTCAACCCTGTTTCATTGGGCTCAAAACAATCTGCGAGGATTTCCCACCCAAGATCCAGGGCTTGCTCCAGGGGAATATTCACCGAGAGATCCATCATTTTTGACTCAAACTGATCGCCGAATCGCAGCAGCTTTTCATCCCATTCGGTCATCCTGAATCCCATGGACTTCTTTTCCAATGATTCCTTAAACGAGGCATACAGGGTAATCATAGCATCCATAATTGACCGATGGTCTTGTCTCGTATCCTTGTTAACCATCTGCTTTAGCCGGGAAAGAGAACCGAAGGGCTCGATTCTACCGTTCTTGAGATAGTACTGCCCCTCGGTTATATACCCGGTATTATCCGGGATAGGATGGGTTACATCATCCCCAGGCATAGTTGTTACACCCAAAATGGTAATAGAGCCGGCCCCTTCGAAGTCTACGGCCTTCTCATACCTACTGGCTAACTGACTGTAAAGGTCACCTGGATATCCACGATTCGAAGGTACCTGTTCCATGGTGATTGCGATTTCCTTCATTGCATCGGCAAAGTTTGTCATATCAGTCATAAGAACTAAAACACGCTTGCCTTGAAGGGCGAACTGCTCCGCAACAGCGAGGCTGATATCCGGGACCAAGAGCGCTTCGACGATGGGATCGCTAGCGGTATGTACGAAGAAAATGGTACGAGATAGGGCGCCCCCCTCTTCCAGCGATTCCTTAAAAAACAGGTAATCATCGTATTTTAGGCCGATACCGGCAAGAATAATCAGATCAACCTCGGCCTGTAATGCGATTCGTGCGAGGAGCTGATTATAGGGTTCTCCAGAAACGGAGAAAATGGGTAGCTTCTGACTCTCAACAAGGGTATTAAATACATCGATCATGGGTATCCCGGTCCGAATCATGTTTCTCGGTATGACACGTTTTGCCGGATTAACAGAGGCACCCCCTATCTCAATCAGGTTTTCTTCAATACTTGGTCCGTTATCTCTGGGACGGCCGGAACCGTCAAAGATCCTTCCCAAAAGATTATCTGAAAAAGAAACTTTCATGGAATGTCCGAGGAATCGCACTTCATCCCCCGTTGAAATCCCCCTAGCCCCATTAAAGACCTGAAGGGACACCTTATCTCCCTTTAACCGGATAACCTGGGCAAGTGAATCGCCATGGGCTGCACTAACAAGAGCAAGATCATCGTACCGAACACCTGCAGCGGTTACTGTAATAACATTACCCGCGATTGACTCAATTCTGCTATATACCTTCTGCATGCTACCCCTCCCCTATGCGTTAACTGCCATGAGCTTCTTCGCCCCAGGATCAATTCCGTTCTTTTTTTCAGCTACCATTTGTTTTATTTCATTTTCCAAACGCTCGAATTCATCACTCTTCCATTCTGAACCGTTATAATCTAAGAAATTTTGTCGTAACTTATTGAAGAATTCCCGTGCTTCACGTTGGCTGGCGAAATTGTATTGGGCTGCCAGAATGTCAAAAATAAGGTTAAAGACATGACGCTGCCGCTCCACGCCTACCGAGGCATCCACTGGGTCGAAGCTGTCCTGTTGGAGATACACACGATCCAAAAACTCACTCTTCTGGTAAACGGTGTAGTCGTCTAAGCCGGTGCCCTCTTCCCCGACAACCTTCATCATCTGATCAATCTCATTTCCACGGAATAGTACATCCCTGGCGTATTGGGTGAGTTGGGGATCAATGAGACCGCCGTATTTACTCCAACTGTCCAGGGGGTGAATTGAAGGGTATTTTCTGGCATTGGCCCGATCTCTGGAAAGACCATGAAAGGCACCCACAACCTTAAGAGTAGCCTGGGTTACCGGCTCTTCGAAGTTTCCTCCGGCAGGACTTACCGTACCACCAATAGTCACCGAGCCCTTACTGCCATCCTTCAGCCGAACCAACCCTGCTCGTTCATAAAAGCTGGCAATAACAGATTCCAGGTAGGCGGGGAACGCCTCTTCTCCGGGAATTTCTTCCAACCTGCCCGACATCTCCCGCATGGCCTGAGCCCACCGACTTGTTGAATCTGCCAGAAGGAGGATGTTTAACCCCATCTGTCGATAGTATTCTGCGATGGTGACCGCGGTGTAGACAGATGCCTCACGTGCCGCTACGGGCATCGAGCTTGTATTACAGATGATTACCGTCCGTTCCATGAGGGTTCTTCCGGTCCGGGGGTCGATGAGTTCGGGGAATTCCTTCAGAGTCTCCACCACCTCGCCGGCCCGCTCCCCACATGCGGCAACGATAACGATATCCACTTCTGCGTTACGGCTAGTCACCTGCTGTAAAACGGTCTTACCTGCCCCAAACGGCCCCGGAATGCAGTATGTACCACCTAAGGCTACCGGGAGAAAAGTATCAATAATACGAACCTTGGTTACCATCTGCTCATCGGGCCGCAAACGTTCCTCGTAATTGCTAATAGCCCTCTTTACAGGCCATTCGAACATCATGGTAACTTCATGAATACTGCCGTTTTCATCTTTGAGTTCTGCAATTTTTGTATCAACGGTGTAATCACCCTTCGATGCTAGGGAAACTACGGTAAACCGTCCCTTAAAATTGAAGGGCACCATGATTCTATGGGAGAAAATACCCTCAGGTACGGTACCGAGGGTGTCGGCGCTGGAGACTACATCCCCGATAGAAACAGCAGGGGTGAACTCCCATTTGGTTGTCCTATCCAGAGCATTGAGATAAATGCCCCTTTGAAGAAAGAAACCGCACTGACTCGCCAACTCCGGGAGAGGATTCTGTAATCCGTCATAAATCTGACTAAGCAATCCTGGACCCAACTCAACAGCAAGCAATTCACCGGAAAACTCTACACGATCCCCAATTCCGATACCTCGGGTCATCTCGAATACTTGCATTTCCACCATATCACCGGTTATTCGGATTACCTCAGACTTCAGCCGCTGATCCTCTAAAAGGATGTATCCGACCTCGTTTAGGGCGACATTACCGGAGACCTGAACAGAAACCATATTTCCGTTTACTCCGAGAATTGTTCCTGTGGTTACTGCCATAGTTTACTCCCTTATTTCTGTTGGGTTGTTCTGGGTTTCATCCAGCTTTTCTACAACCCGGTCATAGTGATTTTTATAAGATTCGGTTCCTCGTTCCACTGAAAAGCTGCTCTGCCTGGTAGCAATAAGTAACCGCAAATAGTACACCTGCAATGCTTCAAGGTCAAAAAAGTGGCTCAATGAAAGTTCATCCAGAAATCCCCAGCGCAGTTCATTGAGCCCAACCTCAGCTTGTAATGGGTTTGAATCCTGAATGGTACTTCTTACAGCATCAGCTACGTGCCCAAATCCACGAAGGATTTCTGAACCCGGGGCAGCTCTGAAGAATTCTTCCGGTGATTTACCAAAATTTGAGGCGCGCTGAGCGGTTAATTCATTCCGAAGGAGATATTCAAACTCCCACCACTGTAATAGCAATGCATTAGTACTTGTCTCATTCCATTTTGCCGGAGGAATTAGATTGGTGTTCCGGAGGATTGCGATATCCCGGGCAGACAACCAATCGCTACATTGAGAAAGAAAATGTTCCGGTGTCAGTGAGGGCTCACCCCCAAGAAATAATGCTGGGAGAGTAGATACTAGATA
Source organism: Spirochaeta lutea (assembly GCF_000758165.1). Classification (NCBI taxonomy): domain Bacteria; kingdom Pseudomonadati; phylum Spirochaetota; class Spirochaetia; order Spirochaetales; family Spirochaetaceae; genus Spirochaeta; species Spirochaeta lutea. The sequence goes on from NZ_JNUP01000003.1 coordinate 106,507, forward strand.
GTAATACTGACTCAAGGCAGACTCCTTTCGCTGTTACTCGTTCCCGGAAATGAGAGAAGATATATTGGTATTCAGGTATGCGGTAAGCGCCTTAGCAATGGCCGCACTAGAAAAATCATAGTACGCTGATCCATCTTTCTCCCTAAGGATGAATCCAGCATTAATCTTGTCATTGGGGACAATGGTTACTCCGTCTTTCAGTTGATTAGAAAGGTTTTTCTTTACAGAAGAGAATACCTGTTCACCCTGTTTGGCGGAAAGTTCAATAGTGCCGTCAGTACTCCAAGCCTTTACCACTGCCCCAATGGCGTCGGTAAGAACCTGTTCACTGTAGGCAGAGGTAACCGATGCTTCCACGACCTGAGAAAACAAGGTTTTTATGCGTTGCTCCAGAGATAAAACGAGGTCCCGCCCAGCCTGTTCAAGGGCTGATTTTCCGGATGCCATGATTTTGTCCGCCTGTGTTTGGGCGTGCTGAACCGTTTTTTCTGCATCACGTTGAGCTTGAGTCTTGATTGTTTCGGCTTCTTTCTCTGCCTGTTTCAAGATTTTTTGGGCTTGTTGCTTCGCCTCTTCAACTCCCTCGGATTGGATCTTCTCCAGGAGCTCTTGTAATTGTACTTCCATTCTTCCCTCCGCGTCTACAATGGTACTAAGACTATAAAATATGCGAAAGCTTCTATGCAACAGCCATTCGATAATTTCTTATAGTCTTAGGGTCAAATATGAGTCTTTTATTAATGATTAATACAAACTGCCCAGGGAAAAATCCCCTACTATCTTGTATAACCCACCATCCCGTTCTACCTTCAAATCCTTACCTGGAAAATATTTTGGTAGTAACGATTCGACAACCCCTGCTGTCTCTTGTAAAACTGCTTGCTTTTTTTCGGGTTTCACCGTTTCCAGGGTAGAGATTTTAACGTCAATGATATACCCCCTACCCGTTTCACTGCCATAGCCTGCCGTGAACTGAGCGCCAAGGTTAAATAACCCATCGGCAGCCTTATTGCTGGTAGCCCCGCGTTTAGGCCGATTTGGATGAATCCGGTAAACACCCTGGTATTTTTCTTCCAAATAGTCATCGACCTCATCGAAAAGATGCTTCATCTTCTTATCAAACGCCTGGGTTTTCGGATGATACATCGGGTTATTGACTCCAGGAAATTTCCCACACGAGGTCTTCTTGCAAACTTACCATCTCTTCGAACCCGATTGAAAGTGCGATAACATTGCCGTCCACAGTACCAATGTTTGCTCGTTGGATGGCAGCAGGTGCCTCAAGAACATACCGGAGTTCAAACCCTTCAAAGAAGGTCTTCATAATTTCCAGGTCCTCGGGGGACGGGGCATCTTCACCGGTTGCGGCGGGAAGCAGCGGCTGGGTATAGGTTGTTGTGTCACCGTTTTTTTCTACCCTGATGCCTTTCGCAAACTCGGATTGCTCCTCATAATACTGGTTCAAGGCTTCCACCGAGTCGAAGTCGAAGGCCGCTAGGATGGTGATGGCATTGCCGTCATCAATTTGCTCGAATGATCTAAAATGCAGTCCGGTTTTATCAACAGCATCCCTGAATTCAGCCTCATCCAGAGGTAATGCCTCTGCACTATCATCCTGCTCCAGCGCACCCATTTCATAAAAATCTTTTTGCATCGTATAAGAAATAGTAAAGGTCCCTCCATTCTGAGGGTTAATTTTAGTATTCATTTCTATCTCTATACAGCCGCCTAGCATCATGATCATAAGTCCCATGGCTAGGGCTAACAGTACTCGTTTCACCTAATCCTCCTTAAGATACACCAATGTTTTTCCAGTACCCCCGTCCTCAGGCCGTGCAAATGAAAAACTTTTCACACAACCGAGGGTGCCGAGAAAATCATGCACACCTTTTTGCAGTGCGCCGGTTCCCTTTCCATGAATTATACTAAAAAAGAACAACCCTTGCACCATGGCGTCGTCTATCTGCCTTGTAAGCTCCTCTATCGCTGCTTGTAGGCGCATACCCCGTAAATCCAAGGTAAACATAGCTGTGCGGCTAGGCCCAGAAGCAGTATGCTGGTCAGTCGAGAAAAACCGCTTTTGATCCGCTGAGGGTGTGAAATATCCAACCTTCGTTTCATTGGCCTCCGCTAAGGACAACTGGTCCTCAGCCACGGTCATCTTCACTACCCCGGCAGAAACAACCCACTTCCCATCCTTCTGTTTCTTCACCAACACCCCTGTTTGACTGGAACCAGAAATACGCACCCGTAAACCAGGGATTAGGTCTGGAAGGTGTCGGCTTCTCAGGTCTTTCAATTGACGGGTCGCAGCTAATTCGGCCTCATGCGTTTCTGTACTCAACAAGTTTGTTTTCTGATGAATCTGTTTTGTATCGACAGACCCCCCGGATGCCTTGATTTCCTGAATGAGCGCCTGTATCTCTTTGCGGGCATCTTTTAAATAATCGTTCACCCCGCTCAGCTGTTGTTTTTTCAACTCAGCAGCCTGAGCTTCAAGATCAATCCTCAGCTGCTCTACGGTCTGGCGCTCCTTCCCAAGGGCCTCCCGCTCGTGGGTTGCAGCCCTACCAGCCTCTTCTAAGGCTCTTTCTTTTTCCTGAAGTGATTCTAATAGCGTATCTAGCCGTGAGCCCTTTTCGCTGGCGAACTCCCTCGCCCTGGTCACAATCCCCGAAGGGAAGCCTACCCGTTGGGCAGTGTCAATTGCATGGCTTTCTCCCGGGACACCGTATCGGATGACAAAGGTTGGACTCAGCGTCGAGTCATCGAACACCATGGATGCATTCTCGACGGTATCATGCTCATAGGCATAGGCCTTAATACTGCCATGGTGTGTAGTAATAAGCCCAAAACAACGGTGATCAATGAGCGCCTCTAAAATTGCCAGGGAAAGCGCCCCCCCTTCTCTGGGATCGGTTCCGGTACCCAATTCATCAATGAGCACCAGGTCGCCGTCTTTCGCTTCGGCTATAATGTCGCCGAGGTTCTTCAAGTGAGCCGAAAAGGTAGAGAGGGACTGTTCAATGGATTGCTCATCCCCTATATCAGCAAATATTCGCGGGAACCAGGGGATAACCGAGCCTTCATCCGCAGGAATGGCTATGCCGGCACGAACGAGGAGGCTCATCAATCCCAGAGTCTTCAAGGCGACGGTCTTTCCTCCGGTATTCGGCCCGGTAATTATAATGATCCGCTTACCCTCTGTAAAACGAATATCCAAGGGAACGGCATGGTTTCCCAGCAAAGGATGACGGACCCCAGTGAGCGACAGGTGATCCTCAGATAGGTGCGGTACACTTCCACCGATGGAATAGATCCATCTGGCCCTCATGACCAGAAAATCAAAGTAATCGTAGAATTCCCGCAGCCTACTCAATTCTCCCAGGTAATCCTGAATGACTCTTGAACAGGTTCGGATGATTTTTCGAATTTCTATCTCGTAGGAAACCTGGGCCTGCATGAGTTCGTTATTTTGTTCCAAGAGGCTCTGGGGCTCCATAAAAAGGGTTTGACCAGTATCGCTACTCCCATGGACAATGCCCTGATATTTTCCCCGGGCATCACTGCGCATGGGCAAAAGAATCCTACCGTCTCTAAAAACCGGATTATCACTGTTAAACACAGCTGCGTCATTGCTTAATAATTGCTTCGCATGGTGTAAAACCTCTTGGTTCAACAGTTGAATTTTACGTCGTATGGTTCGTAACTCGGGAATCTGCTCCTCTTTCAATGTACCCTGGGAATCAAAATAGGGCAAAAGCATCCCTCCAAGGGTTTCAAGATCGGGCAGTCCGGAAAAAATTTCAGAGATGACAGAACAGGTGTCAGGGGCCAGGGAGAATAGTTGTTCCAACCGCTCCGGTGTCTTGTACCTAACGAGTGCTATGGCGGAAACCAACACCGGCATGAGAATCATGAAATCCTCAAGCTCCAGGGATGCCCCCTGTACACCCAATGTATTGATGACCGGCGTGAAATCCTCAATAAACGGCAGCCCGGGAAAATCGGGATGAGAAATCAGCGCCATCAAGGCTTGGCTTTTACCCATGAGGTCGACAACTTCCTCACGGGTTCTCTGGAATTCCCCCTCCGGATCTGCTTGTATCTCCTTACCCTTCCATGAAGTAAACCCGTACCCGCAAATACGGGCAAGAATTTTGTCAAATTCCAACACACGTATACTATGACTGTTCATTCATACTTCCTTTGTTTTGCTAGGGTAAGTTCTTGGAGAATCCGTAGATAGCTCTCATACCGATCCGGATGAATCAGATCATCCTCGAAGGCTTGCGTAACAGCACATCCCGGTTCATGGTCATGGGTACAGCTGGAAAACGCACACTGAGACCGGTATGGATCGAAATCCTTGAAATAAAACGACAAGTCGGCGGGAGTGATGAAGTTCATTCCTAGTTCGCGTACACCCGGAGTATCAATGATTTTGAGATCCGGCGTACCGTCACCAGACCAATGGAGGTACATCCGTGCAAGGGTGGTTGTATGCCGACCTCGCTGGTATTTTTCGGACACTTCCCCGATTTTTATTACCACCTCAGGGAAGATTGATTGTAACAAACTGGATTTTCCAACCCCTGACTGTCCGACTATCCCGGTGACCCTATTGGATAACAAGGATAGGAGCTCCGGCATTCCTTCGCCGGTTTCAACAGAAAACAATAGTACGGGGATTCCAAGCCCATGATAGACTGCTAACCGTTCAAGAACCTCATCAGTGACCCCGAGGTCAGTTTTGTTAATGGCAATAATTGGTGTGACCGAATCATATTCTGCACATATCAAGGCACGGTCTAAAAACCGCGGTCTGAATGGCGGGGTTCCTACCGAACCCATTATCACCACCTGATCAAGATTTGCCGCCAAGGTTTGTAGATTATTACGTTTGATATTCCAACGATGAAAAGCATTGGCACGGGGCAATCGTTCCAGGATGGTTCCGTGGCGATCCACCATGACCCTGTCACCCGGGGAAAGCGGATTGTAGGGATCATCATCCACTTTGAGACGCTTCCCTTTGAGCCGGCATTCCCAGGTCTCTCTGGGATCTTCGCCAGAGAGTAGCCCTAGGGCAAAGATATTGTTCGCCCCCCACAAGACTGTCCCGTGTCGGTGATTCACCTCATTCATAAACCGTTTCCTTGCACCACCTGCGAAGTTTTGCATCAGTCAACAACTGCTGGTATACAGCACCAGGGTTTCCACGCCCCCGGTGGTACAACCATGGTGCATGGCCGGTTTCAGGTGCTTCATCATATTCTATAGCAGGAGAAATCTTACGCAAAAAACTCATGACCCGGTTTATCACACCCTTCCGGGAATCAACCAGTGAAATGCCCGGACCAAATAACCGAGCCAGCTCGGCATCCGCATGGATGAAGTGGGTGCACCCCAAAACCACCCGGTCAATACCCGCCTCCTGATATTCCTCAATGACCGGTTGAAGAATTTCCCGGAGCACCGCAGGATTTCGATGCTGACCACTCTCAACCAAAGCCACGAGGGGATCCAGAGGCGTGATATGCACCAGACAGTCGGCGGCATAGCGACGGATGAGATCAAGAAGATACGGATCCTGGGAGGTTCTGGTGGTCGAGAGGACCCCGATGGCCCGATTTACACTGTTCAGAGCTGCAGGTTTTACCGCGGGAACGGTTCCGATAAAGGTAATTTCAGGGAATTCAGCCCGGAGATACTCCAGTCCAACAACACTGGCGGTGTTACACGCCAGTACCACAATCTGAGGATCCCAAACCCTGCAGATTTCCAAGAGAAGTTCATGTAACAAGCCTTGTAATTCTTCTACTGATTTGGTGCCATAGGGAAAGTTCTGCTGGTCCGCTACGTACACCAGGGACTGACCCGGGGCACGGCTACGCAACTCCCAAAGGTAGGGCAATCCCCCTACGCCTGAATCTATAAAAACCACCGGCTTCATGAATAATTACGTCTCATTCTCATCGCTGAATAGTGCTGAAAGAGGATTCGACTTCCCTTCTGCTTTGGATGCCCCATCGTCCGGATTCCCGAACAACCGAGCAACCTTCTTGCGCGCAGCTTCTTTGGCGAATTGTGCTTTGTCCTGGGCAGCAGAATCACCAGCACCGGTTTGCTGGGGTTTAAAATAGTCACAAAAATTGGACCGTTCTTTATGTACTACCGCTTCGGGGATTGTCTCAGCACAATCCCAATGACTACCCGGTGAGTAAAATGCACAATTCTTGCACACATGCACATCGGCATGACAGTTTACGCACTCCAGAGTACGCGAAACCGGTTCACGAGGCGATAAAAGGGAATCTAATGGCTGGCCACAAGAAAAACATACCATGTTGAACATACTATCCTATTTCGAATTGGGTCGCAAGATTTCTCCATTGCAGGAATCCGCTCCATGTCCTAATGTATACCTATGTTTAACCGCAAACTCTGCCCCATTCCCGAATGCCAGAACCTTCGAATCCCCGGTGAAACCAATTGTCCCATTCACCGCTCTGACCAGACTGGATATAAAGAGTTCCTTCTTACCCAAATCCAGGAATGTGAAACCTTAAATGATCTTTGTTTTAGCGGCATATCATTGTCAGATTGGGATTTAAGTGGAAAACAGCTTATCGGATGCGACTTTTCCAATTGTCAAATCGAGGGATGCAATTTTTCCTCTGCTACCCTCATGCTCTGTTTTTTTGATTTCACGGTCATAGAAAATACCGATTTTTCCGGGTCGCATATCATGGAATCAACCTTTGCTGCGGCGAAAATTTCAACAACTACCTTTTCTGGCTCGGATGTCGTATTAACGAGTTTTAACGGAAGCACGATCAATGAATGTGATTTTTCTGCTTCTGATTTGATGTACAGCCGATTCATCAACGCCCAGACTCGGGGAGTATCCTTCGAGGATTGCAATGTGAAATCCACATATTTTCTCAACACACGGTTTGAGGAGGTCAGTTTCCGGTATGCAAACCGTGAAGAGGCCATCTATGACCGGCAGTAAACCCAGGGGAGTTGGACATGCAGGCAGCTAGTTACTTTAGTACAAAACATCTGAAAAACACCTACATCATCAGTGCGGATAATTCGAACAAGACACTACTTGTAGATCCCTTTGAGATCGAACTTCCCCTATTCGAATTATTAGAAAAAAGAGGATTGATCGTTGACTCCGTACTCTTGACCCATGGAGATGCTCAGAATGTTCCGGCCTTGTTGAGCTTGCCGCGTATTTACGGTTCTATCTCAATCTACGGCGGTTTGGATGCCATTGCAGGCATCCCAATTACCAATGTCAAAGAAATGGCAGCCTTCAGAGCTGCAGATATCGAAATTGAGCCCATCTTTCTTCCCGGGCATCACAGCGATTCCATCATTTACCGGATAGGATCCACCTTATTTACCGGAGAGCTTCTTGAGGCTGGCCTTGTGGTAAAAGCCGACGAAAGTTACGGCCGGGCTTTGCTCATTCAATGTATAAAAGAGACCCTCTTTTCGCTCCCCAAGGAAATGGTCATTCTACCGAGCCAGGGCCCCCCCTCCTCTATCGGCATAGAAATCGAAACCAATGACGACCTCCAGGGAACTGAAGAGCGCATCACGAATTCCTACCTCCAGCGCCTCTTCACTGATTTTTAATCGGAAATTTCCCGGGACGGTACAATAGCATCACCATCCTTCCATGTAGCGGATGAATCGGTCCGGTATTGGTGCCTCAAATTCCCTGGGAATAGTCTCATTCGGCAGGGTGATTCGTAATCTATACGCATGAAGCATAAGGGTGTCGTCACGGTTTTTTGCTCCGTAGAGAGTATCACCCACCACACTGGCACCGAGGAAGGCACTATGAACCCGGATTTGGTGAGTCCTTCCGGTTTCAATTTTAATCTGAGCCAACAAGGAGGTAGGGCTCCCTCCTCGTATCCGAAAATGAGTAACAGCCAAACGTCCGGTAGAGGCTTCTGAATCGCTTTCAACAACGGCAAAGCGTTTCCGATTTAACGGATCTCTCCCTATCCGGTTCCTCACGGAATACCATTCGGTTTCTGGCATTGTTAGGAGAGGACTCTTTGGATCCCGGGGTTTATGCAAAATCGCAAGATACAGCTTTTCTACCCGACGATTTTTGAACTGATCGCTGAGCATTGCATGGGTATAGGAATCCTTGGCGACAATTATCACCCCCGAGGTATCCTTATCAAGTCGATGGACGATTCCTGGACGCAAGGGATCACTCTCTTGACTCACCTTATGGTGATAGAGCAGCCCCTGGACCAGGGTATGAGGGTGATGCCCGGCCCCGGGGTGTACAACCAGCCCCTGGGGTTTATTTAATACAATCACCTTGTCATCCTCATAAAGGACCTGGATATCAATGTCCTGAGGCTCTAGGTTCGGCGGGTTTAGTTCAACTAATTCCGCCTCAATCAAATCACCCAGTCTCAGCTGATGGGATAGTTTTACAGATTTTTTATTAACCCTCACAGCCTTGCAACGTTGCTTAATTTGACTTCGAGTCAATCCCTGTTCCACCATGGACAGCACAGCATCAACCCGGAGCCCCTCATGCAGAGGGTTTTCCACAATGAAGGTAATAATGTCAGTCTTCATTATTCGAAACACCCTTCGCCGCTTGATGATCGATGATTCCATCAATTATCGCCACCACTATGGACAACGCAGCACTGCTTACAAGTATCCCAAGGTTTTCTTCGGTGGTATTGCTGGGCTTATCCGGTGGTGAAAAGATAAAGGGGGCGTATCTTGGTGCCACATCTCGCCCTTCAATAGTAAACACCAGGTATCTTCCAATGTCGTAGGTGAACTGGGTTACTAAAAATGCGAAGGGGAAAAACCCGATGGCGATAACCTCTCCCCTGCGGAGAACCTGGGCCCATTGGGGAAATTCATCCCCCGTATCCTTTTTACTGTCGTCCCCCTCGGCTTCCCGGGCGGCTTGCTGCAGATAGTCTAACTGATAGGTAGGAGAAATTGGTGTTCCAGGAGGACCAGTGTATTCTTCCGTCCATGCAGTCCCCGAACCCAACACCAAAAACATGAGAATGATGCAGATACGACGAATCCATACCCGAGCATCATGCATAATTTCGTTTTCCAAAAATATGGGTACCGATACGGATCATTGTTGATCCTTCCTGAATTGCAATGGGAAAGTCGCTACTCATCCCCATGCTCAAGGTGTCAAAATGCGGATACCGATTTTGCCCCTTGATCTCTTCGAAGATCGTTCGCAGATGCCTAAAGCACCGGCGAATTCTCGATTCATCATCAGTTAATGGACCTATGGTCATCAATCCCCGGGGATTTACTAAACGCTGGTAATCCGGGGTTCTATCGATGAGATCGAGAATATCATATAATCCCTCTATGGATTCTATGCCGGATTTTTGGGTCTCGCCGGATGTGTTCACCTCGAAAAGGAGATTAACAGGCTGTACAGAATCGGTATTTGCCTGTTGCTTCAAGACCTCATTTAGAAGTCGTTGGCTATCAATCGAGTCCAGCCAAGAACACCGCGGAAGAATCTTTTTGACTTTATTCCGTTGGATGTGACCGATGAAGTGTAATTCCAAATCATCCGGACGTTCCGGAAACTTTTCGATGGTTTCTTGAGCTCGATTTTCACCAAAACAACGGATGCCATGGGTTTGGAGCGTCTGAATATCCGAAAGAGGATAGGTTTTACTCACACACATTATGGAGACACTCCTTGCTGATCGTCCTACCTTTTGACATTCCTGGTTAACTTTTTCAGTTATTTCTTTATAATTTTGTACTAGTTCTTCTTCCCGAGTCATGACTCTACTCTACCAACTCTACCGGGTTCTGTGAATATAGATTGACTTTGATGCAAGATATCTTTACTGTGATGCTAAATTTTGGAGAACTTTTCTACAACGGGGAAGAAAAGGTGGTAAAACGTTATGAGTAATACAACATGGTCTGATAGACAGGTTTCTACCTGGAAAACTAAGGTAGGTCTCGCAGAAATGCTTAAGGGCGGCGTTATCATGGACGTTGTCGATGTGGAGCAGGCGAAGATCGCGGAAGCAGCGGGAGCCCAAGCTGTCATGGCTCTTGAACGAGTTCCAGCAGATATCCGCGCACACGGCGGGGTTGCCCGGATGAGCGATCCGGACATGATTGAGAATATCAAAAAAGCTGTTTCCATTCCTGTAATGGCAAAATGTAGAATTGGTCATTTCGCAGAGGCTCAGATCCTCCAGGCCCTGGGAATTGATTTTATAGATGAGAGTGAGGTTCTCACCCCGGCAGATGATATATATCATGTTTGGAAGCATGACTTTAAGGCGCCGTTTGTCTGCGGCTGCCGGAACCTCGGAGAGGCACTGCGAAGGATCGGTGAAGGTGCTGCCATGATTCGTACCAAGGGTGAAGCGGGTACGGGTGATGTTGTCGAGGCAGTTAGGCATATGCGCACCCTCATGGATGACATCCGCAGAATCCAAGCTCTTGGCAAAGAACAGCTCATGACTGAAGCGAAAAATATGGGAGCTCCGTTTGAACTGGTGCTTGAGGTTGCGTCGAAGGGAAAACTTCCCGTTCCAAATTTCTCTGCAGGAGGAGTAGCAACCCCAGCTGATGCAGCGCTCATGATGCAGTTAGGTGCGGAAGCGGTTTTTGTCGGTTCCGGGATTTTTAAATCCGGAGATCCTCAAAAACGGGCACGGGCTATTGTGGATGCCGTCTCCTATTTTGATAACCCGGAAAAACTCCTGGAGATAAGCAGAAATCTCGGTGAAGCCATGGTAGGGATTAATGTTAGTTCCATGGGCGAAACCGAACGTCTTGCCGGACGCGGATGGTAGATTTTACAATCTCATCTCAAGCCGGGCTGATGCCCGGCTTTATTTTTATATGAGGTAGAAGAAGATGAAGACAATCGGAGTTTTAGCATTGCAGGGTGGATTTGCCAAACACTTACAAATGGTCAGCTCATTGGGAGTTACCGCCGTTCCTGTTCGCTCGGAAGAAGAACTAGGCACCCTTGATGGGATTATACTCCCCGGGGGGGAAAGCACCACCATTGGAATGCTTTTGGAAAGGCGAGGGTTATTAGCTCCATTGAAGGAGAAAATTGCAGGGGGAATGCCTGTATTCGGTACTTGTGCAGGAATGATTTTGCTTGCGGAGACTATCGAACACCATCACCAGAGTCATATAGGATTGATGGATATAACCGTAGAACGCAACGCCTATGGCAGCCAGGTTGAGAGTTTCGAAGCGGACTTGGAGGTTGATCTCTACGGTGTATCCCATAATCTACGAGGTATTTTTATTCGAGCCCCAAGAATTGTACGGGCTGGTATAAATGTAGAGGTTCTTTCTCGCTTCTCCCATGCACCCGTATTGATTCGGCAAAAAAATATGCTAGCTGCATCGTTCCACCCAGAGTTAGGATCCGATCCGATCCTCCATGAATTTTTTATTTCCCATGTACTATAGAGAACTTCCCCACTAGTCTTTGTGAATTTTTACTATATCGTTCCATTCTCGCCGTATTCCAGCTCCGGATTTCTTTTTTTTACACACCCTACCCTAGATTGATCCTGATTACTTAGAATATCTGCATTTATTCACCCAAACTTTTAAAAATCTCATAATAATTATGGTTTTTACTACGGTGTTTGAAGGCTTTTTTCTGTTTCTATAATTTTTTATCCTTATAATACTATATTTTTACATAATACTTGACATCCATTCGAATTGGCACTATAAATTATTAAAGAAATGAGGACCAAGGAGGCCATATGGCAATAAAAGCAAAAACCGGAGCTGAGGTAATCGTAGATGTTATTCAGCAACAGGGTGTGGACCATATCTTCGGATTGCCCGGTGGTGCTGCTATTCCAATTTTCGACGCCCTAGTAGACTCTCCCCTGAAGTTAATCCTGTCCCGACACGAACAGGGGGCAACCCACATGGCTGATGGATACGCTAGAGCTACAGGAAAACCCGCCGTGGTCTTAGTGACCTCAGGTCCGGGAGCAACAAATACCATAACCGGAATCTTAACCGCCCAAATGGATTCGGTCCCCATGGTAATTATCTGCGGTCAACAAACCACATGGAATCTTGGCCTCGATGCGTTCCAGGAGGCTGATGTTTCAGGAATCAGTTTTCCCGTAGTCAAACATTCTTATTTGATAAAAGACCCCCATGATATCCCCCGAATTATCCGAGAAGCCTTCCATATAGCACAAACAGGACGTCCTGGTCCGGTTCTTATCGATGTTCCCAAAGATATTTCATCTGCTGTATTTGAGCCCGACTATAACCAAGAGTTCCACCTCCCCGGCTATCTTGTTCATGGGGATGTGGATAAAGAGGAAATAGTAGAGGCGGCGCGTCTAATTGAAGCATCTGAACGCCCCATCCTGTTGGTTGGACATGGAGCGGTAATTAGTGGTGCTGATAAAGCGCTTATGTACCTTGTTGAAAAATTAAACATTCCAGTTGTGAATACCCTCTTGGGAAAGGGTGGGTTTCCGGAGACCCATGCACTCAATCTTGGGATGCTGGGTATGCACGGTACAGCCTATGCCAATAAGGCTGTGGACGCCTGTGATCTTCTAATCTCCGTCGGAAGCAGATGGGATGACAGGATTGTAGGTAACGTAGAAAAGTTCTGTGTAACGGCAAAAAAAATCCACATCGATATCGATCCTTCAGAATTCAATAAAATTCTTCAAATGGATGTCACCATTCAGGGTGATGCGAAGATGGCCGTTGAAGCCCTATTAGCTGTGGCTCGACCGGGGAACACAAAGGAATGGTTGAAACAAATTGAGCGTTGGAAAAAGAGTTTCCCTCTTAAATACAAAAAAAGCGGACGGCTATGCGCTCAACACGTTATTGATGAATTTGCTAAGCAGGCTGGTTCTGCGGGGATCTTTACCACTGACGTTGGACAACACCAGATGTGGGCTGCCCAATACTGCCTAACAGATAATCGATTCCACTGGATCAGCTCCGGAGGAGCAGGGACTATGGGATTCGGGTTCCCTGCTGCCATTGGAGCACAGCTGGCCCATCCACACAATCCAGTAATCGCTGTCGTTGGTGATGGTGGCTTCCAAATGACGCTAAATGAGCTTTCAACGGCAGTAATAAATAAACTCCCCGTGAAGGTTCTCATTATCAACAATAACTTCCTCGGAATGGTGAGACAATGGCAGCATCTTTTTTATGGGAACAGACTTTCCGGCGTTGATCTTGAAGGAAACCCTGATTTTGTAAAATTGGCAGAAGCGTACGGTGCAAAGGGATTCAGAATCAAAAGGAGCGCCGATGTGAAACGGATTGTTTCTGCCGCCCTCGCCTACAATGAAGGCCCTTGTATCATTGATGCTCAGGTTTCGAAGGAGGACAATGTATTCCCCATGATCCCGGCTGGAGCATCCTTATCCGATATGATTTTGGAACCCCCCAAACACACCATGGCAAAACCTGTTGGTTCAACATAGGAGCATTCTATGAACACTAATACTAACCCGATACCGGGATACATCGGAAATCCTACCCTTCTCTCAGACCCCCCCATCGTGTCATCGAAGAAGAAGCAGAAGGAACATACTCCAGCCTTCAAGAGACATACCCTAAGTCTGTTCGTTGCAAACAAGCCTGGTGTTCTGATACGTATAGCTCTTGTATTTGCACGCCGGGGATACAACATTGATAGCCTGGTGGTTAGCGAGAGCAAGGATGCTCGCTACTCCACCATGAATATTGTTGCCACCGGGGATGAATTAGTACTTGATCAGATCCTAAAACAGTTGAACAAGCTCGTCGATGTTATCCGGGCTCATGACCGGACTGAGGACGATATTATCCAGAAAGAACTCGCCCTCTATAAGATTCAATGTACCGGAGAAAGCAGAATGCAGGTACTGCAACTCGCCCACGCCATGGGATGCGAGACGACGGATGTATCGGAATCTACGGTGATTTTATTGGCTCATGGTCACTCAGAACAGTTGGATAGTATTTCGCAAATCCTGGAACAATACGGGGTCATAGAGATGGTACGTACAGGTAAGGTGCTCATGGCAAGAGGCGAAGAACTCACATCCTAATCAGGGCCGTATGGGACATACTAGCACCAGGGTACATGTTTTTACTAGGCGGGCAAAAGCGTGTACCCTTCCCTGTTTGCTGTTTGCTACTTACAGATGAGCTGTACCCATTCTTCGGAAATCTGGTTAAATTATGAGGTATAATTGGGCGATATTGGATTTGAACCAACGACCTCTTGCATGTCAAGCAAGCGCTCTAACCAACTGAGCTAACCGCCCCAACGAGCTACATACTACAAAATTTTTATAGGATTGCCAATACCTTGATGTAAAATAGTGAGGCCTAACAAACGGTGGCATCGTTTGTTAGGCACTCCTTACCGCCCATTAAAAACAGCACAGACTTCCATTCCGGTAAGCTTGCTGTACGGTCGTAAATAGTATAATTCTACGCCTTATCTCTTTAAGGAATTAACAATTCGTTCAAGAACCTTTTTCCGATCCAGCGGTTTGACAATATAGTTCTTTGCCCCAAGCATTAGGGATTGTTTTACTAAATCTTGTTTACCGAGGGCGCTAATCATGACAACGGTAGCCTCTTTATCAAAATCTATAATCTTCTCTAATGCAGTAACACCGTCCATTTTCGGCATTGTTATATCCATAGTAACAAGATCTACGTTAGGGTGAAGCTCTTTATACTTTTCGACCCCCTCTTCACCGTTAACTGCAACACCAATAATTTCAAAGCCTTCAGACGTTAGTATTTGCTGAATTTGTTTAGTAACAAACATCGAATCATCGACAACCAATACTCGGTACGGAGTACCGTCGAGTTTCACCCCTTCTGCTTGCCGCTCGTTAATGTTTGGAAAATCACCCTTTGTTCTCATGGTCGCTCAATCTCCCCTACCGTTCTCTGACGGCCACATTAATTTCGATTTTTCCGTACTCCGTTTCCATTGGAACAATAAGTGCTTCTACCCGTTGATCGGAGATCTCCATATTCTCACCGGTAAACAGGGCCGGCGGTGTTAGGTCAAAGGTAAAGCCGAGATTATGCAGCTTTGTTACCGCCTGCCCGGTAATCATATTGGCTAGTTCGGTGATAGTTGCTTTACCCATATCATTGAAGGTTTCAATGGTTTCCATTCCCATAGATCCCAACATTGCGTTGGTAACATTCAGTGCGGTTTTACCGGTCATGTCAAACAGAACCCTACCTTCTACATCTCCGGCTAAGCCCACAATAGCAGCAACCCCAAGGACAGACATTGAGGTAGATTTTAAATACAATTCACCGCGTTTCACCTCTGTATTGAGCACCTCCGTAAGGACACTATATGCTGCTTCAACAAAGGGGTTGATATACTCAACTCTCATGGTACGTAACTCCTAATCGTTATAATACGGATATTCAGCCCTTTCGAGCGAAACCCAATTGACTACCTTCCTGTCGGAACCAACCACTTTCCTTGGGTGGCTTCTCATTTTTCCCCAAACAAAGTACACCGTTTCCCTTCACCCTATCATTTATTTCTTCGAAGATTCTTGCTAAAGCCTCGGGTTTTATAAATGAAAACAGATCCCGCGCCATGATAACCTGTATCGGCGGCATACTATGTGTGTTATTTATATCATGATATTCAAACAATATGGAATCCTTAATCTTCTGATTAAAGGAAAGCCCGTTTTTACCCGAGGTCATGAACTCACGGCACCAACTCGGCACCTCGTTTTCTTGAAAAACCAGGGTTGGCGCTCCCGAAATATTCAATAAATCTTTATCACTCGCCCAAATTTTTATTTGCACATCGGGGTATTTCTTTCGTAGAACCGCAGCCAGGCAGTAACTCTCGTACCCTTTTCCGCATCCAGGATTCCAAACATGTATTTGTTTCCCAAGTTCTGAAGGCAACTCTTTTTCAAACTGCGCCGCGTAATCATCACCCCAAAGCTTTCCGGTGTAGGGAGAGAAAAAGGTACTGAGAAAGCTCACTGCGTCAGCCTGGCTTTGCACTTGGCTATCGGCTTCGCCGCGTTCCTGGTACCACTGATCAAATCGATTATCAAACCACTCCTGATTGAGACTGGTAAGATGGAATCCCTCAATTGCCTCTAAAGACTCAGCAACAAACTGCTTATTTAACTGCTTGGTATCATCTTTGCCGCTTTTTGTCTTGGATGAGCCACTCTCTTTCGGTGCCGCGGATGAGTCAGTTTGCTCCTTCGTTTTTGCTGGTGTAACTGTATTGTCGAGCAGACTTGTGGGTTTTACATTTTCCTTCTGAGAATCATCCTGTTTACCAAGAATTCTCTCCACATCTAATATGATGTATAATCGACCGTCATTTTCTACAACACCACTGATGTATTTGATATTAATGTCCCCAAAAATAGGGTGCGGGGGTTGGATGGTACTTGAATGGATTC
Organism: Spirochaeta lutea; assembly: GCF_000758165.1. Taxonomy (NCBI): domain Bacteria; kingdom Pseudomonadati; phylum Spirochaetota; class Spirochaetia; order Spirochaetales; family Spirochaetaceae; genus Spirochaeta; species Spirochaeta lutea. Next base: position 123,012 of record NZ_JNUP01000003.1, read on the forward strand.
CGACCACCTTATCAATCCGGTCAACAACGACACCGATCATATTAGATTCAAGCCGAAGGATTAGACCTGACTCCTCCTCCCCATCCTTTTTTTTCTCGTGGGGTAGATTGAACATGGCCCGGAGATCAATGATTGAAATAATCTCGCCACGCAAGTTATACACACCTCGTACAAAGGGAGGGGTATTAGGTACATAGGTAAAATTTACAAATCTCGCTATTTCCTTGATCTTCATGATATCAATTCCATAGTCTTTCCCGGCCAGGGAAAAGGTTACCATTTTAAAATCTACAAGATCTGTCTTATCTTCTACCGCATCCCGATGAAGTCCTGTTCTGCTGGCACGTCGGTTCTTTTTTGCTAGGGTTGCCATGTATGCCTATCTCCTTTATCTGGTTGCAGTTTCCCTTTTCTCGCGAGCATCACGCTCCTGTTTCTGTCCCAACTCAAGTAGCTGGCTTACATCGATGATTAGGCTAACCGTACCGTCACCAGTAATATTTGCACCTGCAATGCCAGGAGCGTTGGTATAGTGATCCCTCAGGGGTTTGATGACTACATCCTCCTCGCCTATAAGAGAATCAACGATAAGGCCCATCTTCTTGTCGCCACTCCCAACAATTACAACGAAATAATGCTCCTTATTTTCATCGGTTGGGATATTAAATATCCGGTTTAGGCGCATCAAAGAAACCACATCTTCTCGCACATTGAAAACTTCATAGTTATCAATTCGCTTGATATCAGTCGGCTTAATACGATGGCTGTCCAGCACGGCCGTTATAGGGATTGCGTACATTTCCTTTCCAACTCGCACCAGCAAGCCTTGGATGATAGCAAGGGTGAGGGGGATTTTAATGGTAAATCGAGTACCCTTTCCCGGAGTAGAGGAAACAGACACACTTCCATTGAGCTTCTCAATCTGTTTTTTAACTACATCCAACCCTACACCCCGGCCCGAGATATTCGTTACCTCTTTTGCTGTAGAAAATCCGGGTTCAAAGATTAGGTTATAGGCCTCAACGTCGCTGAGCACCTTGTTTGGATGGATGATTCCTCGATCAGTGGCCTTTTTCTTAACCATATCCACATCTATCCCTCTGCCATCATCGTATATCTCAATGAGAATCATATTACCCTCATTGGAAGCACGAAGCAGCAGCAAGCCCTCCTCAGACTTTCCTGCGCGCTTACGATCTGAAGGACTCTCAATCCCATGATCCAGGGAGTTCCTAACACAGTGAATCAGCGGGTCCAGAAGATCTTCGATAACACTCTTATCGAGCTCGGTATCTTCACCCTCAATTTTAAGCTGTATCCGTTTATCAAGAGATTTACTGAGATCACGGACAAGACGGGGGAACCGGGAGAAAATTTGCGAAATCGGAACCATCCGGATCCGCATAACACCCTCTTGTAATTCGCTCGTGATCCGCCCGAGATTCTGTGCTGTACTTCTAAACTTTGCTATGGAACCCTTGAAACTGGCTTGTATACCATCAAACATGGTGAGTAAGTTCCCATAGTTTTCGAGAATATCTCGTTTTACGTCCTTGATACTCATTCCCTGTTCGATACGCTCCATGTATTCCGGCAGACTATCAAAGAGTTCTTTTATTAACTGACGATAATCATTTTGAATTGTCTGAAGCTGGGTCATATTATCAGTGAATTGGTTGCTAACCTGGTTGAAGGTGGCCTTGTTAATGACGGTTTCCGAAACAAGATTTAGGAGATCGTCAATTCTCTTACTCTCTACCCGTAGGATACTGCTCGAAGCAGGTCCAGATTTTCGGACTTCCTGGGACCTTGAACCATCCTCGGAACCATCTCCCGAGGCATCGGAAGTTTCGACCCCCGCCCCATCAAGACTGTCATGCTCAGGAAGGTCATCATTCCGCGATGAATCGGGATCTGCTGCAATAGCCCCGAGCGGTTCCTTAGGAGTGCTAGGTTCAAGGGTATGCCCATCCGGGACTGTCTGTTTTACAGCCTCCTTCTTCGGAGCGCTTCCCACTGCTTGTATAGAAGCTCCGAGGGTTACATCGGTAATGGATGCCTTATCTTGAATAGTCTCAAGATCTTCCTTCGTTGCAAGATAATAAACAACATGGGGGTAAAAAACATCTTCGTACAGCCGTTCAAAATCAGGGTCTGTTTTCAATAAGGTTCCGATGGATTTTAGTGCAGCAAAAACCTGAATCCCCCCGACGGTATTCATGGGATTATCCTCATCGAAGCTTACGTCTACCTGATAAATTTCCTCATCGTCCCCTGCAGCCTCCTTCATTTCTAAAAACTCATATTCACTGAGGCTTTGATTAGGAGCAGCGGTACCGGACGTTTTGGACTCCTGTTTTTTTGGTTCCTTTTTCGCCGGCTTCTTTTTAGGAGTTTCGCCACCATTTCCTAGCAGACCACGCAATTGATCTTCCACTGAGGAAATATCTTCTTGGTAAACAAGCCCTTGGCTACGCTGGGCAAGCATTTCTTTTATAATGTCGATGGAGTTTAACAACAGATCAATGGTATCACCATCAACCGTCAGCTTCCCACTCCTAATCTCATCAAGTACGTCCTCTACGATGTGGGTAAATTCGGCGAGTTCGGCCATTTGAACCGTAGCAGCAGCACCCTTTAAGGTATGTGCAGCTCGAAAAATCTCATCAATGGCATCCTCGTTACTTGAATCATTTTCTAGTACAAGGATATTCTGCTCCAGCATTTCCACCTGCATTTCAGCTTCGCTGTAGAAGTCTTTGAGTAGTTCCTCATTGTTGGGGTCTAGGTAGTCGCTCATGCATTAAATGATATACGATTATAGGGGGAAGTCAATACATAACAAGATAATAACGAAATCCTATAGAATTATTTTTTTAATAAAAAAGGGCTGCTAAGCAGCCCTTTTTTGTTTAACCAGTCGTTGTAGCTTACTCTGCGCTTGCATCCATCTTCTGGCGCTCAAGGTATCGAAGTACCTGAAGGTTCCCAAGCCGTTTCAGCTCAGAATTCCTCCGGGATTCTTCCCGATCTTGGAGAATACCCCAAACAGCTTCGTCATCGATATCGCGCTCAAGTGACAGAACAGCCTTATCATAGACAACACTTACGTCTTTGATGTAGGCAATGAAATCACCACCTTCCATGGCGGCGTCGCGGTAAACCCGGAAGCCCATGAGCTTAACCATCGGAGCTGAGTTAGGATACAGAGGGAAGGTATTCAGTTCACGGTTACGAACCTCAGCGATGTAGTTGGGATTATTCCAGGTAAGAGTTCTCCAACCATCGAAGTTGAGGTATCCCATGAAATATTCTTGTTCTACATTATTTTGATCTTTAAAGATGATCGAGAGACCGTGGGGGAAGTTCAGACCGTGTACATTCACAGAGATCGACTTCAACACGCCTATGTTCTTTACGACCCCGTAGCCATCAAATTTACGTCCACGTCCAACTTCTTCCTGGGGAACCTCCAGAGTCCCGTCGGCTGCAACCGTTGTTGCATCCATGTACGCAGGAATCTCAAAGGGTGGTTTAACCAGGGCCCAAGAGTTGAAGGGCTCGTCCGGGAAATGAACCCGCACCCCGAGAATAGTCTCGTTCGGATATTGGGCTGCACCTTCTCGTACCAATGCAGCACGGGTAAATGAATTCGATTGATTTACCACAGACCGTGCAGATGAATTTAATACAACTTCCCAGTTCTCAATGAACAGAGAGGTCTTCATCTGAGCTTTTTCTTCCTGGGTATATGAAGACCCAGCCACTACACTAAAATCAATCAGAGTTGCTTCGTTTTCACTGGGCTCTCCATCATCACTTACGGAAAAGTCTGCGCCCAATTGATTAAAATCGATAAGCACTGACTCTTCAGCAAACAGACCGGTGCCCGCGATTAGTGCAACTAAAAGAAGAATGAAGAACCTTTTCATCCTGTGCTCCTTTGCTCTCAAGCCTTTACGAAGTATTCGCATCTAGAATTATACGAATCCCATTTTAATTGTCAACGTTTTTTACAGTTTCTTGATTTTCACCACCCTTCTGAAGGGAAAAGACCGGGGCCCCGGGAACATTTCCGCCAATTAGAAGGGTAACATCATCAATACCTGGAAAATTGGTCTTAATGTTTTTCATTATTAAATCCTCAATTGTTTCCAGGGGTCTTTTTTTATAATCAGCCAGGATTTGCACTGTGTCAATACCGAGTGAAACGGTGACTTGTTTTTTTTGTTCATCGAAGAAGAATGCGTCAATGACTGGGGGTGAGGGAAACAGAGGTTCGGAGAGAACACGAACCGGACCCAAAAGCAGTGCATCTAAAAATTGTTCTATCTCTTGGGCCTGGCTTGCCTGACGAGGCAGAAGTTGACTTTCTGGAACGAGGGTATTTGTAGCAGCATCGGGAAAGATCATACGGTATTCCTGCAGGGTTGGCGGGAAAATCACACCTAGGAGAATGCTTACCAAAAAAAGAAAGCTCAGAATTGCAAGTATAATTTTTTGCGGTAATGAAAGGGGGATCAAATCACACTCCTAATACACCTCCTCAAAGTTGGCTATGAAAGAGGTGACCCCAGTATAGATGCCCTTAGAAATCTTTTGCAAGTAGTCTGGTTTCATGAGCAGAGCAAATTCGTCTCTATTCGTAACAAACCCGATTTCAATGAGCACCGACGGCATCCGGGCATTTCGCACCACATACCATTCCTCCTGCATCAATCCTCGATTATTGCTCAGCGTCCCGAGGGTTCCATCTAAACCAGTTAGAATCGATTGAGCCAATAAAATGCTCTCTACGGTATATTCCTCTTCGAGCAGGGTATTGAGAATGGGAATGACGCTCTTGTCGTATTGGGAATTGGAGTCTTCAGAAATCAGTTCACGACGGTATTCGGGAGGGAGATACCACACCTCGTACCCTCGAGCAGCGGAGTTTAGAGATGCGTTTGCATGGATGGAAATATATAAGATATCTTCATTCGGACCTCGATGGATGGTGTTTGCCATGTCGGTTCGCTCCTCGAGGGTAAGATATGTATCGTCGCTCCGGCTAAGGACCACCTGTTTTTCCGGATACTGGTTCTGGAGCAATGCAACGACTTGTTTGGCAACCTCCAGAACTATATCTTTCTCCCGCAGCTCCTGTACTTCATCGTTTATGGTATGCCGCCCGATGGTCCCGGGATCTTTGCCCCCATGGCCGGGATCTATAAAAATGGTTGAGATCCTTCTTCCCGGACTTTGAATACCCGGGTTCAGCAGATCAAGAACTCGTTGACGGGCTTCTTGATTGATCATAATCTCGCCACGATTGCTTTGTGTTATACCTGGTAACGAGATCGGAAGTTGATGGTTGAGAATCCCCATACTTCCGCCGGGATGAATGGTTAAGGATCTTCCCTGATGCGCAAGGGTGAGTTGATTAGTATAGGCATCCCAATAGTAGGTAAGGTCCAGAGTTTCCCGGAGTGATAAGATGTTGGTATCCTGAGCACTCAACGGTGCTAAACAGACCAGCGTAAGGATCGCCAGCAGCCAGAATGTTTTAGGTATATGCTTCACAATATCGCTCTTCCCATCGGTTTAAAAGTTCCTGTTCGCGGCTATCTCTTCCTATATCGGTAACTATCAACGCCGCCTGGAGTCCATACCGCCTAAGAACCAAGGATGTAAGACGATCAAGTGCTCCTCCGTACCGGTGAAGCATGGCTTGAGCCTCCTCCAATGTTCGACCGTCCCAGGATACCTCAGATGGATCATGATTGCCATGAAGATTCTCCGGATACGCGGGTGGAACAGTCTCCAAGGCTGGATTGTCAATGAGATCCCTGCTAACGGGATTATCGGGGTTTAACCGAAGTAGTACCGCTGCCACAGCATTTCGAGCCACGGCTTCCGCCTCTAACGGGGTGGCTGAAAAGGCGATAATATTACCGGCCTTTTCTACATTATTCTGAGGAAAGCGGACGAAGTCCCCCTGGGACACCCGTGGGAACCAGTATTTTACCCCGGGGAATTGGGAGAAATCCGGGATGAATAATTCTTGAATGGTACCTGGAAAACTTATGACTGCCCGTTCTGCCGAGGCCCCGGAACCACCGTGGTATCCTTCGAGCTCCCAGGGAGTTACCCTCAGTGGTTGGGTGCCAAGACTTATCTGAAGAGCAATTCGGGTTATTGGAATGCCGGTAGCACCGGGAAGGGTCCAACCTGACATATAGCCCCCGGATAGGCGCGCGGCGATTTCACCAATAACTGGTCCTCGGTCAGTAAAGAAGACATCACCCTTGGCTGCGCCGTTTTTAATCCCCAGGGCTGCAACCCCACGATGAAATATCTCTAACATATGATGTTCTTGGTCGGCATTGAGGTCGGAAGGAATGGTGTGCCCGACCTCAATAGAATATGGGGGAAAACAAATATGCCTTCTGGCGATAACAGCGGTAATACATTCTCCCTGGTGGTACAGTGCATCAATACTGTATTCGGCGCCCTGGATATGATCTTCGATGATGGCAGTTTGGGATCGTGAGTAGCGTTGCGCTTCTTGAATGGCGGGGCCTAAATCGTTGAGGGATGAAACGGTAATAACCCCCCGGGCTCCCATGTTGTCCACAGGCTTGACCACCAGAGGAAGGGGCATGCCGGCTGCATCCAAGGCCTTATGGACACTACCAGTCGAGGTATCCAAGCCCGCTAGGATGAACCGTGGGCTGGGTACCCCGCTCTCTCTGAAAATTTGGCGCATCACAGCCTTGTTACTGGCCGCATGGGCGACCTCCGGGGGTATCCCTGGCAACCCAAAGTGTTGGGCGATACGGGCGACGCTGTAGGAGAAATCCGTACCGGCCGTGAATACTCCGTATAGACGTGGAACTAAGCCCTCCGATTCAATAGCGGTAATGATAGCATCAAAATCCTTTAGATCGATAGGAAAAAACACATCTGCTTCGGTTCTCATGGGTGCATCAGGATTTCCATCACATACGATGGTGGAGAAACCGAGAGAGGCAGCTTCACGGATAGCTGGCCCCTGCATGGTGCCCGCCCCAAGGATGAGAAGGTATTTCGCCTGAATCATGAGCGGGGTTCCTTTACTGCGTAGATTTCCATGGTGTCGCCAAGGTTTCGAAGAGAATTCCATATCCTTCCGAGGGACCGGAACATGAGGGTATTGACCCATGGTGGGAAGCGTTCTGGATGGTAACTGGCAGGAATGATCGTTTTGACGGTAAACCCGGATCGTTCAAGAAGAACCTTAGCTTGTTTGGGATCCCAGACGGTTACATGATCCATGGGACTTTCGTCGAGAAATGCTGCCATGTTTTTCCGGCCTGAGATTCCGCGCCAGGAGGGGGTTGCGAGGGCAAGCACTCCCCCGGGCAGGAGAAGATCATAGATGGTATTCAGACTATCTTTGAGATCCTGTAGATGTTCAATTACATACCAAAGGCTCACAACGTGGAAACCCTGAGGGTTTAGCTCTGGGGAAAGAGAATTGATATCGCCGCATTGAGCGGGTATTCCCAGGGTATTGGTAACATATTCAACTGCCTCGGATGAGACATCCAGGCCCATAGGCAGGAACTGCTGTTCCTTTGCGGCCTGAAGAAACGGTCCGTAGGCACAGCCGATATCTAGAAGTGTCGGTGAGGTTGGGGCCCCGGTTTTTGATAGAAGTTTTTGGATTTGGTTCAGGCGCCGCGAGCCCTGTGCTTTTATGGTTTCAAAATCATCGAGATAGGTACGACCGTATTGCTGTTTATATTCTTCCATGAAATACGATTCATCGTATTGGGTAACCATGGGCTCGGCCAGTACCTGGTAGAGGGTGTGACAGGTCTGACATTGGATGTAGGTGCGTTTCGCGCTACGGTGCACGATGGAGGTACTCACGGAGCCACAGCCAGGACACCGGGGATCTGCATGGCTGAGCATGTAGATAAGGGCGGAAATGGATTCGCGGGGAAGTTGTGTACCCTCAGTATGTAGTAACTCGTGAAATCGTTGGACGCTCTGGGCTGCATCTTCCAAAAATTGAGGGGTATGCAATCTTCTGATCTCTTGCGGTGAGGGAATACTAGGAAGGCCGAGGGAGGCTGAGAGTTTTTGATGGTACCGGCTAGGATGATCTAACAGCACAGGTGTGCCGGCAGATAAGGCTTCAAAACAGAGAAGTCCGAAACTGGTGATAACAAGGTCGAAGTTTTGAAGTTGGGTTTCAAGATGCGGCACGTGATGAATGATCTGCCAACCTGAATGGGTGCTCTGGATGAGCAACCGTTCCTTATGGCTGAGAGAGAGGCCGGGGATATACACAATCTTTGCCCGGGGGAATAGGCGTTGCAGTACGCCGGAATTAGCCAAGGCAGGACCTAGTTTCCGAGGATCCTCAGCACCGAATGACACAAGGACGGACTGAACAGGTATTCGATTCCGGGGATTGTATGGGGGCAAATCAAGGAATGCAAGGCTCTGCCAATTAGCAGGTCCGGTTTTATCGGGAATCCTTGGCAACATGTCCACCAGGAATGTGCAGAGGTCGCGGCCAGGCGCTCCGCAATCAACGCCCAGGACCGTACCCAAACTCGAAAGCGTAATAACTTCTTGGGTGGTTGGCCAGGGTTTATCCAGAACGACGAGATCTGCTTTTGAGGGAAGGCTTTCAATACACCGGCTTGCGAGATCGGGATACAACCCGAGTCCGGGATGCTCGGGAGGTAAGACTATCCGTGTATCCGCATCGGGAAAGGTGGATTGGAGCATCTCCATGGTTTTTAAGGAACGTAACACATGGCCTGCCCCAAAACCGGTATTGGTTTCGGGAACAAATACAATGGTTGATGTATTAACGTTGTTCATAACACCTCGGATTGTTGGTAGAGTCTCTGAAAAGCTGAAATGATTTCCCGGCTTGATGGGAGGATGTGGGCGCCCCCCAGGTTCATAGTGTCATTCAGGGACTCCCGGGTTGGAGGAAGGAGTGATTGATATATCCGCTCGATACGTTGATAGTCTTCCTGGTAATCTACCGTGATGCGCACATCGGGATACCGCGCCCAATCCGGCGGAGAGAGTCGAAGTAGAGAATAGTCCTCAGGATGGTTATAGATGTATGGGGTTACATGCTCATAATCATAGGGGGTAAGGGTGTGTTCAGGAAGATTTAGGAGAGCCTGGGCGGTAATAAACTCTACTCCCCCGCCGTAGGGCAGTGCATTGAAGACAGTATAATCCATCCCTCGGCGGACACCTGAGAGGATTTGCTCGGGAATAAGTTCATGGATTACGAAGGGGTTGTCAGCGGTGGCTCGTATGAGAAAATCAAAATGATAATCTCGAGCCGCTTTTTGAAATCGGGAAAGTACGTTTATTGAATCACCCTCCAATACTGCAAAATCCTGGGCCTCTGCGATCGGCTGAATGGTGGTGCTGCTTGCTGCATCGGTAAGCACGACCATGGTGAATTCGAATCCGGATTTGAGGTTAGGATCTACCGATATGGTTTTTAGCCTCTGTAATGCAGAACCGAGGATGGTTGTTGATCCCAGAGGCAGGGTAACCTTGCCCGGGAGCCGCACCGAATTGCAGCGGGCTTGAATGCAGATCCCTATGTGCTTAGAAGCCATTAAACCCCTCCTCTTCCCAGAGTTCAACGAGACGGCGTGCTTCTCCGGTAAATCGAAAAGAATGGTGTTTTACCCACGCACGAGCCTTTTGAAACTGTTTTACGGCTTGAATTATACCTGACCCGCTGTTTCGGTAAAATTCCCAGAAGGCATGCAATGGTACGTGGCCATGGTCTTTATCAAATTCTACGGCGATATTACGAAGGTAAAACGTAAGGTAATCATCATCGGGGGTGGTGTCTTCTGGCTGAAAATCCTCCTCTGCCTGAACACGGAAACCCTGATGAAGAGATATGGCATTTCCCCAAAGAAAACTCCGCAATCCGAAGTCCATTTTTTGCCAGTACGGGTTAGGTATATCTAAGGCAAACCCCCCCAGGGCTTGAAATTCTTTTTTATTATAAATGCCAAGATAATCAAAGGGATAGAGAGAGCAGGTGTTTTCACCGCTGGGGGTAAGGTACACTGGTTTCATGTGGTTGTTGAAGCTTGCTGGGATGCAGATGGTCGGCAAAACCTCGCCTCGGGTATTTCGGATAACAGGAGCGGTACAGACCGCCCGACTTTCCCAGATCTCCTGGATGAATCTGCTAGACATTGGCAGTGGCTGGATATAGCTCCACAACACCATGGCATGGGTTGATAGAGACTCACGCATGGCTATATTGATCTGCTCACCGATGGACTTGGGCTGGTCCTGAAAAACCAGAAATCGTAATCCGGGGTAGCGCTGGGAGAGCTCTTCTAAATCGTATGAGGGCCGGCAGGATTCGATGGAGATGATTTCCGTCCAACCATATTTCTGTAATCGCTCGAAGGTATCGTTCCGGAGGTACCGGGCTCCCCGATTTAAGAGAATCAAGCCGAGATTCTTCTGGGAATGGGAGGTGTCAACTGTTGGCTTTCGGCCCAGTACGGTGTAGGGAGTAATTCCTGGATTATTAGAAATTGTATGTGTAGTACTCATCACAATCCCTGCATACATCCGGATAATTCTGATCACAATGCTGATGGTATGGGTCGGTTATACGATCCCAGATGTCTTTGGGTTCCTCCTTAAAAATGTTGCCCATGGGTTTATGGTTCCCCATGCTCTGTTCACAGAGGGGAACGCTTCCGTCAAGCAACACCGTAAAATCACGCATCAAATGCCAACAGGGAAGACGCTTCAAGGGGCGAAGATCCACTGCCTTTCGATCGGGTAAAAGTCCGCCTTGATTCGCATACTTTTGAATTATGATATTCTCAGTCTTTCCCTTCCAGTACTGGTAGAAGGCGAGAAGCTGTTCCTCCCGATCCTTGAGCCGTACGGCTTGGACATAGACATCGGCAGGACTGAGTGCTAGCATGGTTTGGGTGAAACTCATGGCTTCGTGAAATCCCGTACCCCGGAGGGTTTGGTACTCTTCCTCAGAGACCGCATCCAAGCTGATGATCCACTGGGTTTTCTTAAGGGTTGGGACTAGACGTTTTATTTCCTCAGGATTCCACCCGATTCCTGAGGTCACGATGAGGAGCCTCTGGGGCAGGTGTCGGTCAATATAAGAAATAATGCGGTAAATATCTGGATGGGTTGAAGGCTCGCCTAGAGGAGAGAGGGAAATAACTGATTCTGGCGACCATTCTGCAAGACGCTGAAACAGCTCAAGTGCCTTGTCGAGGGGCATGTAGTTTGTATCATTAAGAAGCCCGGGATTCATACGGGGATAGGGACAGTATGAACATTGTTGGGGACATTGGGCAGAAATCTGAATTGAAAAATACGCAGGAAGGGTTCGGTAGTCTTTTTGCCTGCTCCGTATTTGGTTTATGAATTCACGGGGGTCTTCTTTCAACACCTCGGGGGTAAGGCCAGCAGAAAGCTTTTTGCACAACAGGTAGTTTCTTCTGGTAGAGGTGTTTAGCTCCAAGCGGTAGGGTCTGAAATCAAAATCCGATAACAGGGTCTCGATCTGATAGGCATTTATATCCTGTTGTATTAACCCAAATAACAAGGTTCGATCAATGGTGCTGGGGTGTTTGTAGGAAAGGGAAAGTAGGGACGGAATAGTATCGGGGTTTAACAACTCCGGCGCTGTACCCGGGGGGTAACCGTCCGCAAAGGTAAAATCCGCCCGATATGTACTGTGGAGTTCCTGTAAATCCTTGGTTACCTGGATCTGCAAAAACGGAGAATCACCCCAAAAAACGGAAACAGTTCCTGTAGGTTTAGTAGTTGCTACAACGGTAAGGGCCTCGTGCCAGGAGTCGGAGGATAATTCGGTGATAGTGTACGGTACCGGACACCAGGACCAATCCAAATCAGCAGCGGCTGGAGGAGGCTTGATGGTCTGACTGCGCTGCTGCTCTGTTTCTGGGGTTGGTACAAAAAGCAGGCTTATGGTAGAGACATGGGAGACTGAAGCCAAGGACTCTATGGCTCGTTTGAGATAGTCCTTTGCTGACCCATGATGGAGTTCAAGTTCCCAATACGGCAGGATTGCAGGTAGTAAAATACAAAGGTGGTTCTCCATGGTCGTTCTATCGGTATCCATTCCTTACTCCTAAAGGGTAGCTGGATTATTTTATCAGTCATCGGTATTCTAATAAACTATGAACCTAATGGTGAACGAATTTAATCCCGTCTCTGTATCCCAACTCACCTACCATATCAAGGAGATACTGGAACATTCCTTTTCCACCCTGGTGATCGAGGGAGAAATCAGCAATTTCCGGCCCGCTGCGTCCGGGCATTGGTATTTTTCCCTAAAGGACGAGCATGCAGTAATTCAGGCTGTGATGTTCCGGGGAAAGAACTCTCAGATTGATTTTATCCCCAAAGACGGTATGCAGGTACTGGTCACCGGAACCCTCAGTGTGTATGAGAAGCGGGGCAACTATCAGATTATTTGCACTACCATGAAACAGGCCGGGCTTGGCCAGATCCTCAGGGCGCTGGAGGAGCGCAAGCAACGGCTTTCTGCAGAAGGCTTGTTTGACCCAGAAAAGAAACGGGGTATTCCCCTCTTCCCAAAACGTATTGTAGCGATTACCAGCCCTACCGGGGCTGCTATCCGGGATATTCTGAATGTGTTGAAACGGAGAAACCTAGGAGCCTCGGTTACGATTCTCCCGGCTGCAGTGCAGGGAAATGAGGCTGCTCCCCAGCTCATCAAGATGTTACAACTTGCCAATACATTCGCCATGGGGGATGTGATCATCCTCGGCCGGGGCGGCGGCAGCCTGGAGGATTTACTTCCCTTCTCCGATGAGTCTTTGGTTCGCGCTGTCGCCGAGTCAGAGTTGCCTGTTATCTCTGCAGTGGGTCATGAGATTGATTGGTGCCTCTGTGATTACGCGGCTGATCTCCGGGCGCCGACCCCCTCCGCTGCGGCTGAGGTTGTAACCGGACACCGCGAGGAGCTGCTGTCACGGGTCCTCTCTGCTGGTCATACGATAGCAGGGGCTATGGTTCAGACGAAAAAACGGCTTACCCTCGCCCTCCGACCCTTCAAACCAGATTTTATTGAGGAAGCATTCCGGCGAGTCATCCAACCGCGATACCAGCGGCTGGATGATGCGAAGGAAGAGCTGGTTCAATCCCTGGGTAACCGTATTAAAGATGTACAAAAGCGACTTTCGGTGGCTGTAGCTCAGATTGAAAGCTGTTCTCCCTACGAGGTTTTGCAGCGGGGGTATAGCATCGTATCGAAGGTGAAAACGAAGGAAATAATTACAAGTGCCGGTCAGGTGGCCCGGGGTGAGGCTGTCCATATTCGCCTTGCCCAGGGAGCGATTCAGGCTGATGTAACAGAATATGTAGAAACGGCTCAAGGAAAGGAATTACATGAGTAGCTTTGAAACCAGACTCCAGAGGCTGGAAGAGATCAGTATGTCAATCCGGGGTTCATCTATAGAATTAGAGGAAGCCACAAGCTTATTCGAGGAGGGAATAACCCTTGCTCGTGAACTGGAAAAGGAGTTGTCCAGGGTTGAACAAAAAATTGAGATCTTGGTTAATTCTCCGAGCAAAGAAGGGGAAAAACCCGTACTCGAGTTATTCCCTGAACTCACCGAAGGCAACAGCTAACTAAAACACGGTGATGTCCGTAAAATCGGGTAGGATGACCTCATCACCCATGGTAATTCCCAAGCGATCCAGGACGCCCCGGTTTACCTCTAATGCGTACTGGACCGGCACTTCGGAGGAGACCGAGGTGGTGCTGTAGGGTTCGAGGTCCCGAATTGTTTGAATAATCCCGTGCTTGTCGATGTAGGCAATGGTAAGGGGTAGCGAGGTGTTCTTCATCCAGAAGGAGCGCACCTGTTCATCGGGAAATACGAAGAGCATACCCTGTTGATCCCCCAACTCCTGACGGTACATCAGGCCCCGCTGGCGGGAGGCCGGTGTGGCAGCGATCTCGACCTCAAATCGATGCGGACCGATGGAAAGTGTGCCCTGGCTTAGCTTCGGTTCCTGGCTGCAACCCAATGCTGCCACAAAGAACGCGAATACGATCAGTCCGGAGAATATTTTAAGGGGTATGAACGTTTTCATTACCGAAACTCATCCAGAAAAAGGGTCTTCGAAAACCGCTCTGCCGAATCCTGAATCATGGAATCCTCCTGCATCCTTCGAAATGCTCCCAGGTCGAGAAACTGAACGGTTAACGGTTTCTCGATGCTTATCCTGGTTTGTTCATCCTGCCACACTGCCCTTCGGGGATTCAAGTCATGGGGATTGCCGTACCGTTGGTTAAATATACGGTAGAAGGTTCCATAGTCAAATTCCTGGGGATCGACTACCAAAGAAATGGAAAATAGGACGCCTTCAGAAAACTGGAGTACCACCTCCTGGAGAAAGGCCTGGCCCGGCGCACTGATAATGGGATCATCTCCCAGAGGCCTGAGACTTACATCCCGGGGTCCTCGGAAATGGATATAGCTGCTGGTTTCCAAGGCGCTCAATGCATCGTCGTAGACCATCCCTAGGCGTATGGAGTCGAATCCTCGCAGGAGTAGGTTCTCGGGGATAGTTTGGTTTGTACCGGCATCCTGTCCCTGGAGAGTCCCCAGGCCCGGAAGGGTCAACAGTATGACCAAAAGAGTTGTGGTGGCTATACGGTTGAAATCACCCTTGCAATTCATAGAACCTCACTACGAAATTAGGCAACGATTACATGGAGACCCATGAAATCAACGCTACGATAAGAAACAACAGGGCAAGCCCCAGAGCGATGGAAACCCCGAATATGCCCCGGCGAATCCTTTTCCTCCGTAGCCCCTGCTCCGGGGTATCCTGAAAGATGAAGGTATCCGCCGGGCTGTCGATCACCTCTTCCTGGGAGGGGTTGTTGAGCTTATTGACGGGGGTTTCCGGGGATTTACCCCCCTCGGCGCTAAACCCCATGTAGCCGCACTGAGGGCATCCCATGACAAACCGATCGGCTGTTCCCTGAAAACTGCAGACGGGACATCGCACCTTGGAAAAAAACCGCCCACAATGGGGACATATCCTGTCCCGTGCCTTGACCCGTCCCCCGCAGTTTTCGCAGAAAAACTTCACATCACCTGCCACCTTGAATAACCTCAGCCAGGGGAATCAAGCCGTAATAAAACTCCTCGAAGATTCCCGCATCACTTACCCCGGTGGAAAGCTCTATGACGCCGTCTTGCGCTTCAGGGTTAAAGAATCCGAAATCCTCCAGGATGGCTCGGGAGATGGCAGCCTCAACACTGAAATTGGAGGCACCGTACTGCCCCATATAGATAGGATTGTCCGGATTTCCCGGATCTGCTGCAGACGGGGAGGCCCCGGCACCCGGCCCTGAAGCAGTCTGAGGCAGTCCGGCTTCGGTATCGAGGGCCGATCCCGGCCATAGATACACCGGTCCACCACGACGGACAACAGGAATTTCGATGGTTACATCGGCGGTTTTTGACTGCTGCTCTTTGGGAGCAGTCTTGTGCAGACGAAGGATGATGCTGGTTCCAGGGGTAATCTGCTGGTAGCTGGAGGCCATGAAATATAGATTTTCCTGGGTAAGCAGGGTTTTTACCACGTCCAGCTGCGCACCGCCCTTACGCCAAAACACTGAATCTCCAGGGGTGATCTGACGTATACCGGTGTTGTTCTGCTGGATGATTACCACCGGCATACTGTCTTGCCGGTAGGACCGCAGCTCCGGACGGCTCAGCCAGTCTACAAACCTGCCGTCGATGCGGATGGGCTCAGGATGGGGTTTAATCCTGGTGACCGGCAACATACCGATGCTGTCCGGGGAGGTATCGGATTGATCATCTGGCTGTCCAAGAGCATAGGCCCTACCCGCTGAGCCGCCGGGAATGAGTTTCACGCTAATAGGATACCCTGCTGAGGCCGACTCTGCCTGGAGGGCGAGAATAAGGGTTTCGCCGGTGAAGCTGGGAAGATTGGGCAGGTAGCTGCCGGGTAAAATGGTTTCCATTTGAGGGAACAGCTCTTCGGCCAGGGTTGCTGCTTTAGCAGGATTCGTCTGTAGCTCCCGAAACTCCTGGATGGTTACCGGGAGGGTTGTAACATACATCAGGACGTCGCTGAAATTTTGTACGGTAATAGTACCGCCTGCCTGACTGAATAGTCCTGGGGCAGCCAGAAGTAACAACCCGAAAAAGCAAAGGCTTTGTAATCTTCGTTTCATGCCATTACTATCGTCCATTTTCTACTTCTTTTTAACGGTGAGGATGGTTAAATCGTCGTATTGCTCATCTTCCTTGAGATGGGTATACACTCGGTAAAGACTGTTTGGATCCTCTTCCAACTGGTAGGAGAAATACTTCGAGTAGTCCCGGCAGTAAATCCGGAGAAAATCATCCACCTTTTTATCGATACTGACCCTATCATCCGGCCCGGCGGAGGGGTCGGGATTGAGTCTGAACATTTTTTCTACTGCTATGATCGAAAGGACGGTGTTTTCTGTCGTATCCTCCAGCTCCCGGAAATCAAAAACAATATCACCCGGCTCGTAGGGAGCAAAATACTTGGTAAGGTGGAATACGCCCCCCTGCTTCACCGTATTGATGAGAGCCGTAAGTCTGGTAAGCCCAAACTCTTCGCTGTTGGTATTGGGAATGATGTCCTCGGGAAGATTGCCCTCATCGATATCTTCCTGGGTAACCTGCTTCAGGGTGCCGTCGTTGTTTCGAAAATGCCGCTTTGCTTCTTCAAGACCGTCGGTGAACAGCATTAGTTCATCCCCGGGCTCGAGCTGATCGTATTCTTCCTTAAACTGGACGGGAATATCCTTGCTATTAAACACCCCTGCCGCAGGAGAGGCAAAAAGCGAGGACTGTACCACCTCACCCTTACTACGTCGGTAAGAGAAGACCTGGTTGTCCCCGGCATTACAGTAGGTGATGGCGCCGGTGCGCTCATTGAATAGCACGATATTCAAGGCGGCAAAGCGCCCTGTGAATTGCCGTTCTGCCACGAGGTCGTTGATATTGTATACCAGTGTGCTCAAGGGTTCCCGCCTGCCTCCCCTCTTCTTGAGAACCTTCTGCTTCTGCTCCCAGTCGCTGAAATAGTTGAGGAACAGGGTAGCAACCTCAACCATGATGAGAGCCGCAGAAATACCCTTACCGGAAATATCGCATTTAATTATGGCATAGGTGTCCTGGGTTATTTTTTGATAGTAGAAATAGTCCCCCGAAACCCCCTTGGCTCCCTCGTAGTATCCGAAGAAGTCAGAGAAGTCGGATTGGGTATGTCCTGTGGAAAGCTTATTATTGTTCGGCCCCGTATCAAGCTGGATAAACATTTTCTGTACGTCTTTTCCGAATAGCAATTCCTTGTTGGTTTCGGCTGCCTTGGCAAGGCCCTGGGCCATCTGCTGGATAACCACCGCGAGGGTATTCAATTCGTCCCGGGTATTCATAGAAATACCGAAGTTCTTCAATTCTGATTTATCTTCCGTATCGCGAATGAGCTCAACCCCTGCCACCAATTTTTTAATGGGATTGACGGTGATGAAGGAGAGCAAACCCGCTCCCGCTATGCCTACCGCCAGAGCAATGAGACTGAAGATCAGGATGTTCTGTTGTATGAGCTGTTGGGTTTCAAGAATTCGCTGGTTGATGATCTGGGTCGATACACCCATGCGTACCATGCCCTGGTAGTATTCTGCCTCTGCTCCGCTTTGACCGGATACCCGGTACATGACCGGTTTATAGAAGAGGTAGTACTGTTGATCGGGATTGTATGCCCCTGGGCTGAAGGCAGGCGCGCTCTGGACATCCCCCCCGATGGATTTTAGGGTTTCATCTATTCGCTGGCTTAATCCCCGACGGATGCTGTCGATTTCGGCTCGTCGGCGGGCGGCATCTGTGCTGGTACTGAGCACCAGGCTTCGAATTTCATCACCCAATCGGTCCAGCTCTTCCGGCAGCTCGCCAAGTTCATCTCTGGCCTGGGTATTTATCCGGTTCTCGAGATCTTCAATGCTCTGGGATAATTGATCTTCCACAGGGTGCTGGCCAGGCAGGTACTCATCACCCCGGAGGGTACGCTGGAAGTAAGCGGAATTTTCAATATCCGTGGAAGCCTCACCGGTCTGAGGCGGGAGGGTCTCACCGGTCAGGTACGGGTCATTGGTGGCCCATACGATTTCATTCTGATCCGTGATGGTAACAAATTGCGCCTCGTCCATAACCGTACTTTGGAGGATGAGGTTAGCAAGCTCAATGGTGTTAGCCGAGGCGGTTGGCATAAGGTTAGCCGCACCGCTGGCAATACTCTCAATGAGCACTTGCACCCGCTGTTCTAGACCCTCGGCAAGGGTACGCTGTTGGTTTGTCAGTACAAAACTTCTCAGGGGCAACGCAATAAGCATTACTACAGAGAATACCAGGATTATTATTAAGACGGAAAACTTGATCCGCAGGCTAATTCCACGTTTTTTCATTCGTCTGATCCTCTCTCGCTCAGCTGGCAGGGTTCGGGGTTTTCCAGCAAGAATGGCATGGGCCTCGGCACTCAGAACCCTGGTTTCTACAATGACACCTCTGATACGAATCAATGTAACTCCAAGGACTCCCGTTAACAGTACCATAGTCAGCCAAAACAATGCGTCCCGGGAGGTTAAGGTCATGACTCCAGTGACGGGTTCTAGGGAAGAATAGGGTTCATACAGGGTGTAGTTCCCGAAGAGTATGGTTCCGGCGGCCTTTAACTGGATGGATTGAGAGCCCCGATAGCTCCCCCGTTCTGTGTGGTTTAAAATCATTCTATAGGATCCGGTGACAACATCCGAAATCCGTATTCCCGAAATCCGGGTATCCGACTCAATTTGGTACTCGTCCCGGTTTGCGGCGAACTCATAATCCCAGGGTTCCTGGCCGTCCTGATCCAGAATAATTGTATCGATTACACCGTTGGTATTGAATCCGCGGCCGATTAGCTCCAATTCAAAATGACCCAAAATGTCCTGCTCCAGGGCAGCATTCCGCAAAATGGTTACCGGGATATACTTGTTCAGCCGTACAAAGAGGGTTGAAGGCGCCCCCACGTTGCCCACCTGGTCAACGGCGCTCACGGTTAAGGCCCATAGGCCGTTATCGATATTCTCCCTACTGATGGTGGTGGCACGCTGAATAGATGTTCCGAATCGAGCAGGAACGGCCGGCGCCGATGTAGGTATGGCGGTCCGGGCCGGTCCCAGATACCGAAATGCGACCGCGTAACCGGCGAGATCAATCTCGTCATTTTCCTGCCATTTCAGAGTGAAGGTGTTTGAGGATAGGTACCCAGACTCATCCAAGGGCGGATATTCGATTACCACCTGCTTCGGGGGAGTCCTGTCTCGGAAATAGGTGATGGTATTCTGATCGGACCAGTTCCCGATGCTATCCCGTACCCGAACCCCTAAAACCCACTCACCATCGTCTGTGGCGAGGAGATCGAGGCCGCCATCTTCCAGGGGGATCGCCTCCGCCCTTTCCAGCTGACTGCGGGCCTCTTCCGGTGTTCTTGCCCAGGCATAGGCAAAATGGGTAATTCCCGAAACATCCGGCCGCGGTTCTACCCGTACCTGTACCCGCTCCCGGTTTGACCGAACTCCCAGGGTGAAATTCTGGGGGACGAGGCGCGGCAGGGGCGCCGATTGGTCCGGTTCCCGGTAAACGAGGCGGGCAACCCCATCGGCCTGGGAACGGCGATTCTGCCAGACGAGATAGAGCCGGGAATCCACCTGGGTCGATGCGGCAAAGGTCGAGGTTCCATCCCCCGGACTGAGATTTCTTGCGACCCAGGATTGCCGATCCCGGGCCGCCAGGAATATGCGGGAATTGCCCAGGGGATTATCATAATACAGAACACCGGGAACGCCCCCCAGATCCAGGATCTGGGGATCCGAGGCGCCCTGACTTCGGGTTGTAACCGGTTCGATATCTCCTAATACATCTCCTTGGGCGGAAAGACCGGCTATAGCGACCTGGGGATTTAAGCCGCTGGTTTTGCGCTCCCATACCATGTACAGTTGGTTCCCCACCTCTGCAAGATCAGGGCGCTGGTTATCGTAGAGATTCGGATCGGTGTCGTCAAAAACATCGGGCTGAAGGGTTACCCGGCGGGTCGCGGACCAACTGCGACCGCCGTTATCAGAATACCGGCTAAAGAGCTGGTAGTAGGATGATTCCGAAAGCTTCAGGCCCTGGAATACCACCAGGATCCGGTCAAGACCTTCATCGTAGTGCAGCACCGGATTGAAGGAGAACAGGATTGACTGGTCCTCGGAAAAGACCTGGAACGGATTCCAGTCAGTGCCGTCGGTACTTCGGGTGCTGAGCAGGGTTAACCGGCCTGAGACGTTTTGGACGGCAAAGAGGATGTATCCCTGACTATTGAGGCTGTACAGCCGAGGGCTCACAATGGTTTGCGGAGATTGGATGACTGCAAGACGCTGCCGGCTTTCTACATCGTAGAGAGAAATACTGGTAGCTTGATCGGCAATGGCTATTTTCAGGCCGTCCTGCCCGTTATCGGGCACGCTGTAGATGGGCGGAGGATTGGAACCGCTGTACTGCACCGCCTCACCGATACGGCTGGCAGATGACCAAGTCCGGCCCTGATCCTGACTTTCAATGATTTCAATGGTGATTTGACTGTCCTGACCCCTGGTTTCTAGTCTCTGGTAAAAGAGGAAAAGCCTGTTCCCCATATGCCGCAATTCAGGAAACCGGACATTCGCATCCACCAGGACACGGGGTTGCTCGAATACCAGATCGGCAAGATTATCACTGCCTCGGGGGATCTGGGTTTGCCCGAAACCAATTCCGGGAAGCACGAACATGAGAATCACCATACCAAAGAGACAAACAACGCGGGGGTTTACAGGACTTCTCAGGGTGATCACCCGGTGATAATAGTTCATCCCATACTCTCTTACAAGCGCCGCTCAATCCTGTCGCGGAGGGACAGGAGAGGTGGGTAGCCCTGGTTCTGCTGATCCTGAAGCAGCTGCAGTACGATAGCATAGGCTTCGGCAATATTGTTTTGAATGAAGAGGTTCTCAGCCCTGCGGAACCGCTGTTCATCGGCACTGGAAAGTGCCAAACTTGCCTGACCGCCCAAACGGATCCGAATAGTGTCGGCAAGCAGCTTTGCCTCGGCGTTGTTGGGGTTGACCTGAATGGCTTGCTCCAGGAGGTCGAGGGCTGCCTGCAATTGTGCCGAGTCTGCTGTGTTTGTGAGACCCTGGGCACGGGTTAGGAGTCGGTTGGATTCGTTTATTGCCTCCCGGGTGATGGGGTTTTCCCTGAGGCCGAGCCGAATCTCCAGCTCTCGGATGTTGGCTTGAAGACCGGGGTAATTGGGATTTATTTCCCCAAGAACCTGCAGGTCAGTGTACACGTCTATGTCCGGAGCAGATCCGATCCGGCTCACCGTTTCACGGTAGCGATTGGCGAAGAGACTTTGAAACTCATCCCCGGCCAATATCTGTGATATTTGGATCTGCATAATCCTGGCTTCAAAATTATAGGGCTTGATGGATAGTACATTCTCAATGTTCTCTTCCGCCCGGGTTATGAGGGTTCTTCCCTGGTTGTTGTTGCCCTGGTTAACCAGGCGTCTGCCTTCTTCAATATCCACCCGAGCAAGGTTGAGAAAGGGGCTGACCGTTGCATAGAGGGGATCAACCTCGGTAAGTTCACGCTCCTGGGTAAGACTGGTGGCGGCGGTAATCCTGTTTTTAAGCAGGTTAATCTCCGGGTTGGTGGTGGTATTTGTGAGGGACCAGGTATCTTCTGCCCTGGAAATGATTTCCAGGGCTTGGCTGAATTCCCCTGCGATGTATTGGGATTGGGCCTGCTCAAGCAATGTCCGGACCTGCCGGACTACAATTTGATTCTGAGCCTCCCGGATCTGGTCGCCGAGCTGCAGGATGAGTTCATCACTTTCTTGCCTGAACTCCTCGTCGTTTCTCAATTCAAGACTCTGAAAGTAGCTGATTCTTGCTTCTTCGAAGTAGTCCCGGGCTTGTTCAACATTGAGATTCTGGGCTGCCTGGGTACTTTGGGCGACCAGCTGATCTCCCTCCCGCCGGTATTCTGCCGCTAGGCGGATATTCTCTTCGGCCTGCTGGGTGAGTTCTTTCAACCGTTGCTGTTGGGAAACGATCCGGGTATTCAGTTCCTCTATGCCCTGCCTGCGGTTGCCCAAGGAAACCGAAATGCCGGGGAATTGTTCCAGAGTCTGTTCATTCCGAAGTACGAGGCTCCTTGCCTCCGCAAGCAAGGATCTGGAGAGGCTGTAGCGCTGCAGACCTTGGTCCGGGTACCGCAGTAACAGCTCCTGATCCTCGGCCGGGATCCCCTCCACCAAGGCCTGTCCTTCCTCCTGCAGATTCTGGGCCTGCTGAACCAGGGCTTGGGCTTCCTGTTCCAGGTCTAGGGCAATCTGGTTGAGGATTCTCGATTGGGAGGTTCGTATTCGTTCGCTGAGCGACGCGACATGGGTGCTAACTCGCTCCTGAAACGAGACTGCCTGGGCCTCAGCGCTTCGGACCGCTTCTACCCGTTGAATGAATGACTGTTCCAGGACAGCCAGGTTCTGGATCATCTGATCCTGCTCTTCCAGCCCCTGGACCCCCTGGGTCAATCCATAGGGTGAGGCTTGGACTACCTGTGAGAGCTGTACCTCGATTTCTGCAATGGCTATGCTTGTTTGAATGGTTCTATAGAGTATTGCGTACTGGTCCAGGAGGCGGGTTTCCCAGGGCTGGGTAATCTCTTGAAGGGATTGAAGGGGCGCTCCCTCAGCAAGGCTGTAGGCATGGGAAGCGGCTGCAATGAATTCCTGGGCCTTCCAACCCTGGTGTACCGCCTGGGTAAACTGACCAGAATCCAGGAGACTAAAAAATCGTTCCTGTTCCGTCCGGACAACCTCCCCGAGTCCGGTGTAGAGCTGGACCCAAACACTATTCCACAGACCTCTGCTTAGCCCCGCAATCCCCTCCTGGGTTGAGCCCTGCGGTCCTCTCGTAAAGACTTCCAAAAACACAAGGTAGTCTACGATCCCCGGCGTGGAAGTTTGCAGGGCTTCCAAGGTTTCCAGTACCTCGTTCCCCTTGGTGATGAAGATGTAGTCCTCCCGGACGATCTCCTGGAGGCGTTCCCGTTGGGATGTCCCGGCTCCCCAAAGCGGTCCCTGCATTCCGGAAAACCCAACAGCTGAAGCCTGACGAGCCTGGTTTATCACCTCCTGATAATCTCCCACCGCAGCCCTCCAACGATCAATCCTCTGGGTGGTTTCCTGAGCAATGGTGCTCAGTAGGGTTATAAGCCTCTCAACCTGACTGTACAATTCGGGGTCATAGGAGGCATTCAGGAATTCTTCTCGCTGCAGCTCAAAACCCTGGATGTATTCGCCGAAGGCACGTTGATATTCTTGTTCGGCAATGAATTCCCGTGCCCGGGCCAAGCGTTGATCCCTGAGGGTTCTGTCTAGCTGTAATTTTGCGGTGCGGCGCGCCTCCTCCAACTGCATACGGGTCCGTTCATTCGGCGCACTATCCAGGGAATACATCTGGTCAATGAGAGCGACGGCCTTTTCAAGGTTGTCAGGATCGTTTTCTAATGTATCGATGAGATCTGCAGCGAGCTGATTATAGGATCCGCGAATGGTTCGGATCTCAGCCATCAGGGCTTCCGCCTCTTCAATCCGATCTGGATTTGTGCGTATTACATCTACCAAAACCTCGATGGCCTGGGAGTATTCCTGGTCTTGGATGAGGGTTTTGGCTATTGTGATTGGGTCCTCGGCTGAACCTCCCGGGAATGCCAGCATTCCTGTTAACAACAGATGGTAGAAGAAAATAATGAGACGAATGGCTGTAACATTTCTTTCGACCACCATGGTTTTATTTAGCTTCCTCCCCTATAAAACAAACCATACCCCCTATCTGTTTCGGCAGCAACGCGCCTTAGCCTTATGCCAATAGATTATCAAAGAGTTTCTGCGTTATACTGACAGTAGAATGAAATGGTTTTCCAGGCTCTCCATAGGAATTTTTTTGGTGCTTCTCGCTGTTACACCGCTTTCTGGACAAGAATTTCAGGATTTTTATGCAGATTTCTTTGAATATCTTGATCTTCTTGAGTCAAGAAATGTCGGGCTAACCTCCTTTCCGCTATTGAATATACCCCTCGGAGGTGCCCGGGAGGCCATCGGAACGGCATATACGGCTCTATCTGAAAATAGCGGATTTATTGAGGCGAACCCAGCCGCAAGCAGCTTACTACAAAACACCGAATTCAGCGTCTTTCATAACAACCTCATTGCTGATGTAAGCCTTGAGTCCATAGCCTACACCATAAGACT
Organism: Spirochaeta lutea; assembly: GCF_000758165.1. NCBI lineage: Bacteria > Pseudomonadati > Spirochaetota > Spirochaetia > Spirochaetales > Spirochaetaceae > Spirochaeta > Spirochaeta lutea. Next base: position 147,477 of record NZ_JNUP01000003.1, read on the forward strand.
CGATCGGCTTGGACTCGGTATCGCTGGAAAATTCCTCCACGTTCCCTTCACCCGCTATGATTCCCGAGGTGCCCAGCTTGCATCAAAAACATTCAGTGAGAATATAATCATTCTCAATGCCTCCTACCTTTTATTCCCGAGCTTTTATTTTTCGGGGTTGGGTATCGGAGCAAATGTAAAACTAGCATACCGATCCATTCCTGAGGAGCTCTATACCACAGTACCCTTGGTTGTCAGTGGGTCCCAAGACGGATTGGGAATTATGGCGGATATTGGATTTCAGGGACACTTTAATTTGCTGAAATTCTATTCATCCCGGGAGAAAAATTTTTCCTTTGGAGCGGTCATTCAAAATCTCGGACCGCCTGTGAACGGCGACCCCCTTCCCACCCAGTTTTCCGGCGGTCTCGCCTATAGACCTCTCCGTTTCCTGGTATTTTCTGGGGACATAATCCTCCCGATTAATCTACTCTCTCCCCAGGATTCAGAGTCTTTGGGACTGGCCGTGGGTATGGGTATCAGCTTTACGGACTTTTTAACCCTTCGGGCAGGTCTTCTGCTCCGAGGCGGCAACCCCCGGATCTCCACAGGATTTGAAATCACCCTACCCTGGACATCACTCTTCGTGAATTATACCCTCGACCGGACCACAACATTGGGAGCGGTAGACCGTTTTTCTATACAGGTAACCCTTGATCTAGGTGACCGGGGACGCAGCCGCATCCGGGAGCAGGTTGACGCCCTCTACCTTGAGGCTCTGCAAGCCTTTGCTGAAAGCAACTATCCTCGGGTGATTGAACTCTGCGAACAGGCACTCAGCCTAGATCCTTCCTTTACACCCGCCCGTAAGACCCTTGAAACCGCCCGGGAAAGTTTTGAACTGGATAAGGCCCTGGAAAAGATCCGTCTCGGTGAGGAGGCAACGGGACAGTCCGAGAGTTCGGATCCGCCCGACAGTCGGGAAGAAGAAACCCAGTAGACCAAGCCCTCGGCCCTTGGATGGAGCTGCTGTTTCTGGTGCTGTTCTGGTGCTGTTTACAACCTTTTACCCACAAAGCAGTCTTTAGCAACTACAAAATACTATCCTGTTTTTCGATTATTAGGTATGCCAAGGGTAAATGGCTTCTGCAAGCGGCTCTCTATTCAAGTTCTTTTTTTTCCGAGATGTTCGACCGAAAGAGCAACAACGCGGTGTACAGTGCCATCGTATAGTCCCCGTAGCTTCCTCCCGAAGAGGTCAATAAGCGGAGCAGTTTTACCCGACTTCGGGCTTCCAGCAGCTCACCCCTGAGGAGTTGAAAGATTGTAACCTCAAGATCCCGGCTGAGCCGGGACCCAATCTGGTTTTTAGTGCGTCGAACCATCAAGTGATACATTTCCGGTTCTACGGGCAAGGGAGCTACAGGCACCAGATCAAGCAGCCAAGCCTCCAGTTCATCATGATCGATGGCCGGCGCTTCATGAACTATGCGGTGCCACACTGTTTCAATGATCTCTATTCCCTCATCACGGGTGAAGTGAACTGAATCAATAATCTCTTTGCAGATTAATTTCCGATCCACCCCTTCTTTTGTTACCCCCGATCGGCGTTTTAGGGTAAAAAACACCACAATACTAACCCCACCGGAGATAAGAATTTCATCCAATAAGGGAAGCGGATCTCGGATGAAAAGAGATAGGCTCAGAAAACCTGCCAAAAAAATCCCCGATGCCACAAGGAATCTCGGAATAAAGGATCGTTCTAATACCAGCTGGTCAATTTTTTTCTCGATCTCGCCGAACAGCGAATCCCGGAACCACCGGATCGCTTCTACCCTGGGTTCCTTCCCAAAGAGCCCGAAAACAGGAATCGTATCATCACCCGTGGGATAGGGCACTGATTCTCCGAAGGGATGAAAAAATCGAGAGGTTCCATCGGGGTTCTTAAGGTGAAGGATCGGGTAGCGCCCGCCTTCTTGAGGAATCCGATTTTGATCTGACTCAGGCATTTACTGTCCGCCCCTTTTCATACTGGGAATCGATGGCCTCAACCACCGCTGTGTGACCGAAGAGTTCGGCGTATTTGCGTGCAGTCATCCCCAGTTGATCTATTAGATTAGTATCAGCACCCGCAGCGATAAGTTGCAAGGCAATCTCGCTATGTCCCTCACCGATCGCTAACATGAGCGCAGTCTGCCCGCTTTTACTCTGATGATCAAGCTCCACATCTCCGGACAACAGTTCCTCCAGCACATCCTGGGAACCCCGGATTGCAGCCTCCATGAGAGGCGAATTTCCCCTATCCTCACTGGGCTGATTAAGATCAGCCTGATGCTCCTTCAAGAGGTGGACAATGTGCTGATGACCGTTCCGTATAGCCAGAACCGAGAGGGGCGTCCCCCGAGGATCTTTGGCATCAGGGCTGAAACCAATCCGTAGATAGTTTTCTATATTCTTGACATCGCCAAGTACCACTCGTTCCGCAAGGTTTTCCTCATTAAGTCCAAGCCCCTGATCGATCAACGCCTCTCGGGATTTCTCAATCAGGTGGGTCTGCAGCCAAATATGCTGCTCATCCCGGACGAAGGCAACGAGATCATCCTGATCATACATCACTGGCAAGTGCCGGAATATCATTCCCGGGGAAAACTGTTGACCGGTAAAAAAGGAACAGGGAATGTCAGCGCCCAGAACGTATCCAAGAACCATATAGATCCAGCCACCCATACGGTCCAGAGATTCATAGCCATGGGTGATAACCACAAACTGGCTGAAGTGACTAAAATTAAACTGTAATTCCTCTCCGTTGACATTCTGCCAGCCATCATTGAATTGGTACCCGATAGCGTCAATGGAGTGCTTCCGCTGTAACTCGCGGATAACCTCTTCAGCCTGTTCTTTACCACGTTCTGGAAATACAACTCCGACCCGCATGAGGCCCCCTCTTCAATTTACATTACAATTCTTTCATTGCTATCGGCAGAATCATATCGCCATTTTACCATTACTCTTGGACAATCAGTACCCCAAGAATGATTCACCCGGGAAGGTATCAGAACCGCCGGAAATAGACTCCACCTCGGCGATTTCGACCGTGCACACCCCCTGATCCCACCGGACAATCCCCTGCACCAGGTATACGATCAGCTGGCTGCCCCCCGAGATCTCCCTGAGAACCCCATCGTATCGGTCTGGAAAAACCACCGTTTCTATAAAGCCGAATTGATCCTCAAAGGTCAAAAAGATCATAAGCCGCGCATTTTTGGTCGCCACCTGCTTTCCGGTAACCAAATTTGCCACAAAGTGGACCCTGGTCCCCTCGGCACATTCTGAAATCCTCCGGGAATCCACAGGCTCCCCGGGACCCCCAAGCCGGAAAAACACCTCGTTGCGCCGTTCCTCTTGAATTAATGCCGGATGGCGGGAAATCATCAACCCCATGGTTCGGCACTCATCGGATACCCGGGTTTCAAGGGAATACTCAGGAAGGGGAATTCTCGGCAGCGGAGCCGAAGCCGTTTCTTCCAGGGGAAAAAGTTCCCCACCCCCGGGTTCCCCCTCACGCTGCATAGCAGCTCTCCCGGCCCGGGACTGGCGCAAGTGTCCCGGTTGGGGCGCCGAATTCGCCGGCGTCCTCTCCCTCTCTCCGGGGTTGAGCCCTGGACGACGAGATCCGTGGCCGTTCTGATGTTGCATCTCCCGCCCGCCGTAGGTAATCCCTCTGGCATGCTCATCACCGGAATGAAGGGGTTGATAGGGTGACAGGGTGATTCGACGCTCCTTGGCTCGGTACCCTGGCCTGTTTATATGGAAAGCCTGCCACATCAACCCCGGCCGGGTTTGCCCTCCCGAAATCGAATCCAGACATCCACTCCGGATGAGGATAGAAATCTCGGTATAATTCATGGGGACCCGGCGAAGCAGTTCCGCTAAGGAGGTGAATACACCCCCTTCCTTCCGGGATTCGAGAATCCGATCAATCACGGAGCTGGAAACAAACCGAAGTTGGGAAAGTCCGACCCGTACCCCCCGGTTTTCCAGGGAAAACATCCACTCACTTTTATTGATGTTCGGCGGAAGGATGGTGAATCCGAGTCGAGGAAGGGCATTCAGATAAACCTGTTTGGAGTAAAACCCTCCTCCATTATTAATGACGCAGGTAAAAAACACCTGGGGATACCGGGCTCGAATATAGGCAAGTTTGTAGGACACTAATGCGTAGGATGCGCTGTGACTCTTACAAAACGAGTATCCGTCGAAGGATATGATCATCTGCCATAATTCATCAATGGCGTTCTGCCCTATTCCCTGCCTCTGGGCCCCCTGGACGAACTGTTCCTGGTACGCCGACAACCGCAATGCCTTGTCTTTCCGGGAGAGTGTCTTGCGTAGTCCATCGGCCTGTGCGCTGGTAAACCCTGCAGCGGCCATAGCAACCCGGGATACATCTTCTTGGTAAACCATAATGCCGTAGGTATCCTTGAGGATGGTAGATACCCTGGGATGAACATCGGTGTATGGCGCCCCATGGAGACGCTCCACATATAATTGGATATACCGGTTGGCTGCAGGACGAATAATCGAACTTGCAACAACAAGATGCTCAAAGGAAGCGGTCCGCATCTTTCTGAGCAGCTGCCGCGTCGCCGGAGATTCAACATAAAAGATCCCCAGGGAATCCCCCGATTCAAGAAGTGCTCTGGTTTGAGAGTCCTCCAGGGGCTGAAAGGTCTGCCAATCGATAGGGGCTTCACCCCGTTGGACTCTCACCGGATTTATGAGCTCAATGCAATCCCGAAGCACGGCCAGCGATCTATTGCCCAATAGATCAATCTTTACCAGCCCCATGTCCTCGGTGCCGTCCTTCTCCCAGGCAATAACGGGCCAACCAAGCCCAGAGGTTTGAACATGGGTATAGTCTGATATCAAGCCTGGAGTGATAACCACGCCTCCGGGGTGGGTCCCGATGTACCGCGGGGAACCTCGGAGCAACCGGCTATGACGGAGAAGCACCGGCGGAAGCATGTCATCCTTCCCGCTGCTCCAGAGGGCTACCATGCGGCTTTGTTCATCCCCGTCCAACCCCAGGGCCTTGGCGATCTCCCGTACCGCTGATTTTCCTGCAAAGGTCACATGGTCGGCGACCATGGCGGAGTGACCGGGGTATCGTGAGAAGACGTATTCAAGGGTAGCAGCCCGTTCATCCCAGGGAAAATCAATATCGATATCGGGAGGGTCTTTTCGTCCGGAATTTAGGAACCGTTCAAAAAAAAGATCGTATTTCAGCGGATCAACGTGTGTCAGCCCCAGAAGATAGGAGACAATACTTGCCGCAGCACTACCCCGGCCGCAGGTCCGGGGGGTCCGGCGCACAATATCATGAACGACCAGAAAATAATTAGAAAAGTTCTTTTCTTTAATAATGCCCAGCTCCCTGTTCAAACGCTGGCGTATTGCCTGGGTTAGGGATCCGTAGCGTTTTTTCACCCCGTTTCTACAAAGAGATACCAGCCTTCGATGAGCCTGATCCTCTGAAAGCCCCTGGAAGCTCGGAAAGGTCCAGTGACGGGGGAAGGTCATGGTATTTTCCCATTCCCGGCAAAAAGCCCGGGTTGTCTCCGCTACCCGGGGTACCGGGGCGAAGTATCGGGTAACCTCCCCGGGATCTACAATCTGCTGCCAGTCCCGTAATTTCAGTCGAATCGGAAGCTCCTCATACCTGCACTGTAACCTGATGGCCTGGCGTAGATCTCCCTGAAATCGATCCTCCTCATCAACCCAGACCCCGCGGTTAAGCCCTATCACCGGTATGGACAGATCGGAAGCCCAAGAGAGGATCCGGTGGTACGGCAAGCCCCAGGTAAGGCCCGCATACAACCCCAGCTTTTCCGGCCCCAGCTGCTCCAGGGCGCGGGTACGCTCATTGGGGCTTATAACAACTGCGAGATCAGCCGATGCGTGCTCAACCAGCCACTGAGCACAGAACCGGGCAGGATTATTCTTCAGAGACTCGGTTTCCAGGATAGTGCTAACTAGGGTGTTAATACGCCGGAATCCCGGATCATTACGTGCGTAAATCAGAAAAACCATATCGGGATCGTCTTCATCGGATACATCAATACCTGTAAGAACCGATAGCCCGGCATCCCGGGCTCTGGTCCAAATATCCGGCAGGCCGTACCAACTATGCAGATCAGTAATACCAATGTACGACGTCCCCCAGAACCGTGCCATACGGCATAATGATTCCGGTGAATGGATTCCTCTCAGTAGCGAATAATGGGACCGTAGTGCTATGGGCGGAAACAACCTCGTCATACTTAACAAATGTATAGTATATTTATCGCCTCCGCAAGGATTATAGTTTTTTGTATGAAACTTACGCGAATCCCTCCTACAACCCGCATCGCCGGACCCTGCTCCCCCCTCTTATACAAGGGAAGAGAGGACCGACCCGCCATTCTCCTGATTCACGGATTTACCGGCGGGCCCCATGATATGCACTATCTTGCCCAGGGCATTGCTGACCAGGGATTCACCGTGTCTGTACCCCGATTACCGGGGCATGGAACCAACGGGGATGATTTTATTCAAAGCAGCGCAAAGCAGTGGCTTCGTCACAGCATAGATTCCTATCTTGATTTACGGAGAACTAATGAAACGGTGCTGGTGGGAGGATTATCCATGGGGGGAGTACTGGCCTTACTCCTAGCGGCTCAGTTCCCCGTTGAGGGCCTCATGCTGTTTGCACCCGCTCTAGTTGTAAGCAATCCATTGATCGGCCTCTCAAAACTCATTGGCAGTATGATTCCCCGAACCCGTCACGTTCCTAGAGTAGACGAAGAAGCTGAACCGGAGCTTCAAGAAATACAGCGTCAATATGGCTCCTTTACGTGGATCCGCCAGGGGGGAGAGCTGTATAGGCTCCAACGGATGTGCCGGAAAAGCCTAGGTCATATAACCGCGGACACCATGATGGTCTTGTCCCAGCAGGATATAACCGTACCCCTGCGGTCTGGCGAGATAATAAAGCGTAGGATCAATGCAAAACAACTAGACTATAAAATCTATACCCAAAGCGGTCATGTCATTACCAACGGAATTGAAAAGGAAAAAGCCCTCGCCGATACCCTGGAATGGCTTTCTAAAAGGGTGTAGTATGGAGACACTATGATCTTGTTCACAATAAAAAAATGGTTCTTTGATTTTTGGGATAACTTTTTATCCATCGCCCTGCTTAATCTCGGGTTCCTAGGATTTTTGGCCCTGCCCCTGCTTGCCCCCGCATCTGTTATGGAGGATTCGCCTGTCCTGGGGATCATCATTATCTCCCTTGGGTTTTTGCTGCTTCATCTCTACACAGGTATGGCCCAGGTTCTCCTTAAGAAAATCGTCAACTACGAAAAACCAGAATTCCGAGATGTCATACCTGCCCTGAAGGACAGCTGGAAGATAAGTCTTGGTTTCGGCGCCATCAACCTATTCCTCCTCATGACCCTCTTTTTTGTTGTTCCCTTTTATTGGTCAATGGATAGCATTCTTGCCCTGGCTGCCCTGGTCTTTCTATTCTGGATGGTCTTGTTGTGGCTCCTATCTTCCCAGTTTTTTTATCCCATCAGGACCCAGCTGGAACGCCGTTTTCCGAAAATTCTGAAAAAATCCTTCATTATCTTCTTCGATAATGGTGGTTTCTCGTTTTTGTTAGGAATCTTTTCTTTAATCGTCCTTGCCTTGAGTAGCCTGACCGCCTTCCTCGCCCCGGGCCCCATTGGCGCCATGCTGGTAGTTCAAGTCGGATTAAAACTTCGATTATATAAATATGACTATCTTGAAGAAAACCCCGAGGCTGACCGTCGCAAGATTCCCTGGGGAGGCTTGATCTTCGAGGATAAGGAACGGGTTGGAAAGCGCACCTTTAAGGGGATGATTTTCCCTTGGAAGGAATAAGCCGTTCCAGGCTTATTCGTTTTCGTTGAAGGTCAAGGCCTAGAATTCGCACGGTAACCCATTCTCCGGGAGCAACCACTGCAGCTGGATCCCGAACAAACCCGGTGTCCAGCTTTGAAATATGAATGAGTCCGTCTTGATGAACCCCGAGGTCGACAAATACACCAAAGGAAGTAATATTGGTGACTTTTCCGGGGAGGATCTGTCCCTCTTCAAGATCTTCTAGGGAATGTACCCGGGGATCAAAATCCTGTATTTCAAACTCCGGCCGCGGATCACGGCCGGGATGAGCGAGTTCCTGCTCAATGAGGGTGAGGGTCGGAAGACCGAATCCGCTCTGGGAAGAAAACCATTTTTTCTTCCAAGTCTCAAGGGGGTTGTGCGGAAGGCATGAAAATCCCCCTTGATCCATAATGTCTGCTACAGAGGTACCGGAAATCTTCTCCAGATCCTCAATAACGCCGTACATTTCCGGATGGATACCCGTTGCGTCTAAGGGATTGTGCCCCCCTGGAGTCCTGAGGAACCCGGCTGCCTGCTGAAACGCCTTTTCCCCCACACCCGGCACCTTCAACAGTTCTCGACGGTGCGTAAAGGGGCCCTGGGTAGAACGGTGCTCCACCACCGCCTGGGCAGTTTTCTGCGTAAGACCAGAAATGTACGAAAGAATTTCCGTACCGGCCCGATTTATATCAACTCCCACGGCGTTCACACAGAGTTCAACCTCCTCGCCCAGACGTTTTTGGAGGAGCGCCTGGTCAACATCATGCTGGTACTGTCCAACACCCATTGCCCAGGGATGAATTTTTACTAATTCATTGAGAGGATCCTGAAGTCGTCTTCCTATGGAAACAGCACCCCGATAGGTTACATCTAAATCAGGAAACTCCCGTCTCGCGGATTCGCTGGCGGAATAGACACTAGCACCCCGCTCATCCACCAGGAGCACTGGGATGGAATTCTGCAGGACATCCCGAATGATCTGCTCCGTTTCCCGGCCTGCGGTTCCGTTTCCCACGGCAACACAGCCAATACCATGTTCTTCTACGACCGTTTCTATAAACTCCCGGGTTCCCCTCAGATCATTCTTTGGCTCCGTAGGAAAGATGGTCTGCCAATGGAGCAACCTTCCATCCGCATCTAATACAACAGCCTTGCAGCCTGTACGAAACCCGGGGTCGACGGCTAACACCGGCGTGCGCCGGAAGGGTGGAGCCAGCAGCATAGATCGGATATTTCCTGCAAATAGCTCCACCGACTGGGCGTCCGCCTTCTGCTTAAGCTGCTGGAAGATTTCGTTTTGCAGGCTAGGAAAGAGAAGGCGTTTATAACTATCGAGGTAGATCTGCTCCCAGAATTGTCGATCCTCACCCCTTGATTTTTTCCACCCCATGGGCAAGCCAGAGGCTTCCATCAAGTTAAAAACCTCGTCTTCCGGGGGCTCCACCTTCACCCGGAGGATACCCAGGCTCATCCCTCGAAACACCGCGTGGATCCGATGACCGGGAACAGCGGTAATACCCTCTTTCCAGTCATAGTAATCCTTAAATTTCTGGTACTCCGAGAGAAGAGCTGGGCTCCCGGGTTTCTCCAACCGCGCTTTGATACAGGTAGAGGTAAGATGGGATTTTTTATTGAATACCTCCCGGAGAGCTGATCTAAGCAGGTGATTCTGTGCACAGCCCTCAGCGAGAATATCCTGCACACCCCCAACCGTCTCCTGAACCTCTTGTAGGCCATGCATCTTCGCCCACCCCCGGATGGCCCCTAGGGGAGATTCCGGATTACCCCAGGCAGCCTCGGCGGCAGGTCCCAGGCCCTTCTCCCTGGCCCTATCGGCCCTGGTCTGCCTGCCCTTCTTAAATGGCAGGTACAGATCCTCCAGATCCATAAGGGTTTGCGCCTGCTGAATGGCCTGCTTCAGCGCAGGGGAAAGCTTCCCCTGAGCCTCGATGGTTTTAATGATATAGTCTCTTCGGTGATGTAGGGCCTTCAGTTCCTCTGCGGTATCCCGGATTTTCATTATCTGGGTTTCATCCAATCCCCCGGTAAGCTCCTTGCGGTACCGGGCAATGAACGGAATGGTGGCACCCTCGCTAAGAAGGGTTAAAACCGCATCTGCGGTTTTACTGGAGACGCCCGCAGCCTCCCCAGTCTGTTTGGATAAAACCATTGATCGCTCCTCGTTAATCCAGCCTTGTTTCTAGCTCCCGGATCTTTCCCCGGGAAAACCACCGTGCGGCAATATATACCAGTGGGGTGTCGAGGCCAGCAACCAACCACTTTAACAGGTAGGTAGTAAGATTAATTTCCCACCATATATCCCATGGGAACACCCCGGCAAAGGCGATGGTATTAAAGATGAGGGTATCGATGAGCTGACTGACCATGGTACTCGCATTATTGCGCACCCAAATATACCGAGAGGCGGGCAGCTTTTGCCGCCAGAACTGGTAGGCCCAAATATCATGTATCTGACTTATTCCGTAGGCTGCTAGACTCGCCAGGGTAATCCGGGGAAGGATACTGAACAGGGTAACCAGACTCTCCTGGGCGAAATCCTCCGGTGAAGGTAGGAACCCGAGGGCGATATTCATAACGACGGTAGCAGTGATGAGAGAGAAAAAGCCAATCAGCACGGCCGAGCGGGCGCTCTTTTTTCCATAGTTTTCTGAGAGGATATCCGTAACCAGAAAGCTTGTAGCGTATACGATGTTACCCAGGGTCGCAGTCACTCCGAAAAGCTCGATGGTTTTTAACACCTGGATGTTGGCGATGATGGTCGCAATGGGAATCCAAATGAGAATTCCAATCCGGCCCATAAACCGATAGATGAATAGGATGGCGGCAAAGTTTGTAACCAATAAAAGCAGCCACCAGAGTTCATTAGCCATAGTCTGTCCTAGTATCTCGGAACTTTTCCGAGTTTGTTTTGGTAAGGCGGGATTCTACTTCGACCGCCGCTGGTCAGGGTATCCAACGGATAGTAACCGGCATCGGGATGGTACCGAATTTAGCTGCCCTCTGTCCAGGAAATCATTGCGATCATTGGGCGAATATGGGAATTTTGGGCCGCCTATACCCGGACGAGGCAGACCACCACCGGATCATCCCGTTCCAAGGGAGATGAGGAGAAGCCTGAAAACCATTGAATATCTTGATAACCAGCGTTTCTTAGGGCCTTGCCGAGGGTGGGAGGATCAATGCTGTAGATTCTCTCTCGGTTCGTATGGACTCCCCCCTGTTCATCTATCAACTTTGTATGGAACAGAATATCACCGGTATTGGGATATTCGTACCGGCGTAGAAAGGTAAGGTTTCCGGCATGAATGGGAGGAAAATCCTCTCCTCGGGTACGACGGAGCATATCATAATTAAGCAGTTGTATGAGCAGGTATCCCTCGGGAGCAAGCATACTTCTCCAGGTTCTTAGCACCTCACCTAGGGTCTCTTTATTCCGGGAATGGATGAGGGTATTTCCTAGACAGGTGATGAGGGCGTACCGGCCCTGTTGCCTAGCAATACTGTAGGATGCAGAAGCAGTGAAATCACCTCGATACACTCGCACCCGGGATAGTGGTAATCCCAAATCAGAAACCGCCGATTCGGCCTGCTGAACCATCTTTGGATCGTAATCGAAACCGACACAAAATCTATCGGGTCGATTCTTGGCCACGGTACGCAGAAGTTCACCAGTGGCACATCCGATATCAAGGAAGCCCAAGGGAGCACCATCCTCTCCCACCCCCGGACTCTCATCCAATATCCCCTGGACAAACGAGAGGGTGTCCCTGCCAAGGCTGAAAATCGTCTCATAGTGGGGTGCCAATGTAGAAAAGAAGCTGCTCTGACCGTCCGGAAGCTCCTGGGGCTCACGTCGCTGTTGTTTAAGCTTCTTCGCCGCAAAGGTATACCCCCCGTCCGTAGCATCAAGGAAGTGTATATCATGTCCTGAATCGAGACTCGCTAGGCACGTCATGTGGGCGGAGTGAGTTGTATGAATTCCGTAATAACAGTTTCCATTCCGGTATTCAGCCTCAAGAACTCGTTCCAGGGCATCTAACTCCTGCCGGTCTGCTGAAAGGATTATCTTAAGGGAACCATCAAGCTTCTGAAAATCGCTGGCCTCTCTGTTCTGCTGGGCAACATTATGTACCTCATACAATCCCACCCGCAGGGGAATTCTCAGAACACGGACCATTCCAACAAAGGCCATTAACAAGCGGGTACGGAATAGTCCCAAGAGATATCCCAATCCCCGGCGGAATCTGCCGGTCAGCCTTGCCTCCAGCTTCCAGCTGCTTTTTGGTCCGCCCATCTTCATTTCATCCGGCGCTTGAATGGGATGGTACCCTTCAGCTCCGCCGAAGATGTCCCATATCGCCTGGAGAATCATCTCTCCGGAATAGAACCCTCGGGGTTCAACAATAATCGCACAGGTAAAATCCTTCTTACTGGGAATATCCTGCCAACGACAGCTGAATCCCTGGTAATCACCGGGTTCTGTTCCCGTGTCCGGCGAAATGTTCCAACCGGATTCCTCCAGGCCAGGTGATTTTAATAGCTGGTCTGCCACAACCAATCCCCGCCCATGAAACACCGCCTGGGTATAGGTTGGAGATACACGATACTTGCTTACCCCCAAGGATACCCCCCTGGCATACAGCGCTTCGACCGGGATGAGGGCCCCTCTCAAATCTAAACCGAAGAATTCGTCCACATCCCGGACCAGTTTTCCCAAGGCCTCTTTAACCGCTGAAACCCTTTCGCGATCAACGAGGCAGAACATACCATCACCGCCAAAACTGAAGGGTAGATCCAGGGTTTGATAGACCCGTGCGATAGCCATAATGCCCAGTGCGCCGGCTACATTTACATGTTTATAATGCCCCTCTTCCAAGGCCTCAGTCGAGTTACGTACATCGGTACAGGCCACAAAAAACTCCCCGGGTACGGTCCACCCCGGTGTTTTGGCAGCCGCAACTATATCCTTCAGGATTGGTAGTTGGGAATACTCATTCATTGATGTGATAGGGGAATCCCTGCTGTCTTCTTGTTTCATAACTTAGTATACCTGCTGCGACACTGACATTGAGAGAATCAATGTTTCCCTGGGTGGGAATCGAAATAATCTGGTCGCATCGTTTCGCCGCGAGGGTACTGATACCTCTTCCCTCGCTTCCTAGGACCAGGGCGACATTTCGTGCTAGGTCCACCTGGGGAATCGCTGCTCCTCCCATATCGGCGCCGTAGATCCAGAATCCTGCATCCTTTAAACGCTCTATGGTCCTAACCAAGTTGGTCACCTCAATACAGGTAACGTGCTGATCGGCACCGGAAGAAACCCGAGAAACGGTTTGGTTTACCTTCACCGAGCGTTTTTCCGGTATAAAAACGCCATCAATTTGAAATTGATCTGCTATTCGTAATACCGCGCCGAGATTATGGGGATCGGTAACCCCGTCAAGAAGTATAACCACAGCACAATCCTCAGGAATACGGCTGCAGGTATGTAAAAAATCTTCCAAGGTTTTCGGGGGATTCTTATGCTTCCCCACCCCGTTCTGAGTCCCTGATGATGAACCGGAGGTTCCTGTTTTAACCCTCTCAGTATCCTTCTTCGCGCCTTTTGACCCAGAGATGAGCAGGCATCCCTGGTTATCTGGACTTCCGGTTTTTTCACGTACCAGGCTATCAAGCTCAACACGGCTCAGCCGTGTTATTTCGAGGGCAGAACCCTCAGCCCCATGGATCATCCGTGCAATACGTCTCGGTACATCCCTGCGAATATAGAGCATCCCCGGTTTCCCTGTTTTGAGGTACTCTTCTATGGCATGCAAGCCTGTAGTGATGTAGTTTTTATTGCTCACCGAATACCCTCACCTGGTCAATTAGTCCGTCTCCGGATTGATCACGGTAATATTTTTCAACATAAACCCCTTGGGAAATGAATACGACCAGATCTATTACGCCGTTAAAATCCTGGTCTATTTCTCGGCGGATAAGTACATCGTTGGAATAGATATAAAAATCGTCCATCTTCCCGTCATTATTGGAGTCTATAGCCTCAAAATTCCGCATCAGGGATTCATCATCCACCAACATGGCATAATCAACCCTCGAATCGCCTGAAGCATCGGTGGTCACCCACGTATCATCATACTGTCCGATCTCAAAAAAAAGCCCCTCACTGAGTAGCAGGGGTTGCCCAAGAAGCTCACTAGCCTTGGTATCCTGAGAATATCCCGGTCCAACGACCAAGGCCAGTAAACAAAGAAAAAGGGGCAGGGTCTTTTTCATAATTCCTCCTGCCCCTATATCGTCTGAGATCTAGAGTTCCTTGAGAGGTACAGGCTGAGGTGAATTCACCTGGCCTTCAATTCTTGCAAACTCCTCCAGAAGCTCTTTGGACTTGCTCGAGATCTTCTTTGGAACATCAACCTGGACTTTTATGTATAGATCACCCCGGCGACTTGGGTTATTGAGGTACGGAATACCCTCATTCTTTAACCTCATCATCTTCCCGTTCTGGGTTCCCGGAGCGATTTTAACCTTCACCTTTTTATCCTCAAGGGTAGGAACTAAAATCTCCGCACCCAGGGTTGCCTGAACAATATCGATAGGAATGACGCAGTAGAGATCTGCACCGTCCCGCTCGTAAAACTGGTGGGGTTGAACGTGTATAAACACGTACAGATCACCCTCTTTGCCGCCCTGAGGCCCAGCTTCGCCTTGTCCAGGGATGCTAATTCTCTTGCCATCCTCAATTCCCGGAGGGATTGTAACCTTAATGCGCTGGTGCTTCTTTTGGAGCCCGTTGCCGCCGCAGGATTTACACGGTCGTTCAACCACGGTTCCCTGTCCCTGACAGGTTGGGCAAACGGAGGCGATGGAGAAGAACCCCGAGGCCTGGCGCACCTGACCGTTTCCCCCGCAGGTAGGACAGGTTTTCCGTCCTGATCCGCTCTCTTCGCCGCTTCCCTTACAACCTTCGCAGTGAACCGATCGGGTATAGCTAACTTCTACCTTGGTTCCGAATGCAGCGTCTTTAAAGGGGATTTCCAGATCGTACCGGAGGTCTGCTCCTCGTTTTGGCTGGGACCGACCTCCAGACCGGCCCCGGGATCCTCCGCCGCCGCCGAAGAAAGAGCCGAAGATGCTAGAAAAATCCCCGAACAGATCATCAAAATCACGGAAAACAGAGCTGTAATCATGTCCAGATTGGCCGCCGGCCATTCCCTCTAATCCGGCGAAGCCGAATTGATCGTAGGCTTGGCGTTTTTGGTCGTTGGACAGAACCTCATACGCCTCGGTAGCCTCTTTAAACCGGTCTTCAGCCTGCTTATCACCCGGATTTTTATCCGGGTGATATTTAACAGCGAGCTTTCGGTAGGCTTTCTTTATCTCATCCTTGGGAGCACCTTTGGTGATTCCAAGGACCTCATAGTAATCTCGTTTAGCCAAGTGCCTGTTCCTCTCGCTTATTTATCGTCTTCGTCAACTACCTCGTAGTCCACATCCTCGACATTGCCTTGCTTCGTCGCATTTGAGGCTGTGTCCTGGGATGCTGTGCCGGAGTCATTAGAATTTCCATCGCTGGAAGGTTGAGCACCATCTCCCTGGGCCTGTTGTTCCTTATAAATCTCCTCGGCCAACTTGTAGGATGCCTGTTTGAGCTCCTCAATCTTACCCTTGATGGCATCAAGATCGCCGGCTTCGAGGGCTGATTTTAGTCCCTGAATTGCGGAGTTGATACTCTCTTTATCAGCGGCCGTAACCTTCTCGCCGTAATCCTTCAGAGACTTCTCGGTGGCGTAAATCAGGCTGTCGGCTTCATTTCTCGCCTCAGCAAGATCCTTGGCCTTTCGGTCTTCCTCTGCGTGGCTCTCTGCATCATTAACCATTCGTTGAATCTCTTCTTCGGACAGCCCGGAGCTGGATTCAATCCGTATTTTCTGTTCCTTACCGGTTCCCATGTCCTTAGCTGATACATGCACAATACCGTTGGCATCGATGTCGAAGGTAACCTCGATCTGAGGAACACCACGAGGGGCGGGGGGAATACCTACCAGGTCAAACCGGCCGAGGGTTCTGTTGTCCCGGGCCATCTCCCGCTCACCCT
The DNA here is from genome assembly GCF_000758165.1 of Spirochaeta lutea. Classification (NCBI taxonomy): domain Bacteria; kingdom Pseudomonadati; phylum Spirochaetota; class Spirochaetia; order Spirochaetales; family Spirochaetaceae; genus Spirochaeta; species Spirochaeta lutea. The sequence goes on from NZ_JNUP01000003.1 coordinate 163,525, forward strand.
GAAGCACATGGATGGAAACCGCAGTCTGATTATCTGCAGCAGTAGAGAAGTTCTGACTCTTCTTTGTGGGGATTGTGGTGTTCCGCTCAATCAGTTTGGTGAACACACCCCCGAGGGTCTCGATACCGAGGGAAAGCGGGGTAACATCCAGGAGCAGAACATCCTTAACATCACCACCAAGAATCCCTCCCTGAATTGCGGCCCCGAGGGCGACAACTTCATCGGGATTCACACCCTTGTGAGGATCACGACCAAAGAGTTCCTTCACCAGTTTCTGAACCGCGGGAATCCGGGTTGATCCACCGACAAGGATAACCTCGTCGACATCCGAGGCACTGAGGCCCGCATCCTTCAGGGCGCTGAGACAGGGTTGCTTTGTTTTTTGAATGAGATCGTCAACCAGTTGCTCAAATTTCGCCCTTGTAAGGTTGTACTGCATATGCTTCGGACCGGATTGATCGGCAGTGATAAAGGGCAGGTTGATTTCGGTGGTTTGGGTGGAGGAGAGCTCTTTTTTGGCCTTTTCAGCAGCTTCTTTTAGCCGTTGTAATGCCATACGGTCCTTGGAGAGATCGATTCCATTATCATTTTTAAAGCTCTCTATGAGCCACTCGATAATCCTCTGATCGAAGTTGTCACCCCCAAGGTGGGTATCACCATTGGTCGATTTTACTTCAAATACGCCGTCACCCAGCTCAAGGATGGAGATATCGAAGGTACCACCCCCAAGGTCGTACACAGCAATCTTTTCATCCTTCTCCTTCTTGCCGAAACCATACGCAAGAGCCGCTGCGGTGGGCTCATTCACGATTCGTTTAACCTCAAGTCCGGCGATTCTCCCTGCATCCTTTGTTGCCTGGCGCTGGGCGTCGTTAAAGTAGGCCGGTACCGTGATGACAGCCTCGGTAATGGTCTCACCAAGATAATCTTCAGCAGTCTCCTTCATCTTTTGGAGGGTTGCAGCGGAGATCTCGGGAGGCGTGAATTTCTTATCGTTCACAACAACCTTCACCGGTGCATTGGCATCGCTGAAGTCGATATGGTAGGGAACCATAGATGTTTCTTCTTTAACCTCGTTGCTTCTCCGCCCCATGAAACGTTTGATGGAGTAAATGGTATTTTCCGGGTTGGTAACCATCTGATTCTTTGCAGGCTGTCCAACCAACCGTTCACCCTTGTTGGTATAGGCTACAATAGAAGGAGTGGTGCGCTGTCCCTCAGCATTCGAGATAACCACCGCTTCTCCGCCCTCCATGACGGCCACACAAGAGTTTGTTGTTCCAAGGTCAATTCCAATGATTCGTCCCATATTGTTTTATTCTCCTTTTCCTGGTATCGATACTTTTACTTTTGATGTCCGCAGTACACGGTCGTTTAACATGTACCCCCTCTGAAAATCTTCCAACACCATCTGTGTTTCATGATCCTCCCGAGGTTCCGCTGTCACTGCCTCATGGACATTCGGGTCAAATTCCATCCCCTCTGCTTCAATCCTCTTTAAACCCCATTTTCGTTCCAGCATGGACGTGAACTGCCGTTCAATCAGGGCAATCCCGTCATGAAAGGCATCAAAATCCCTGCTTTCTTCGGAAGAACGAATAGCTCTTTCAAAATCATCAATGATGGCAACCAGGTCCTCAAGAATCTGATGATTTGCGTAGGCAATCCCTTCTTCCTTTTCCCGACGAAGGCGTTTACGCATATTATCAAAATCTGCCTGCTGGCGAAGATACTGATCCTTGAGTTCTGATAGCTGAGTCTTCAGATCTTCATTTTCAAGCCTTAGCTGGCTTTCAAGGCCCTCGCCTTTATCCTCGCCAGTACTGCCCTGCTGATCCTCGGCTCCCGGCTTCTGCTCATCCACGGTCTGATTTTGCTCAAGGTCAGTAGCCGTACCAACCTCTTGAGGATTATCTTCCCGTTCCAATTCTTCGGACACGCTTTCCTCCCTCGCGATGCAAGTTATTTCTATTTCTTCGTTTGCGATAAAATACACATTCCAGTACAGGGCCGTCAAGCAAATCCCCATAATCGAGGACGGCTCCGGACGTGGTCAACCATCCTGAAAACGGGCGGCTCTTGGTCCCCTACCGGGGATGGGGGTGATCTGTCGCCTATTAGCGTTGAGTCATTTCAAGGATGAGCTCAACCTCTCCCCGGGATAGTTTGGTTGTTCTGGCTATCTCCTCAACCTTCCAGCCCTGGTGTGCAAGTTTTATCACAATATCCCGGGAGCTCTTCGGTATGCTGTCTGAGGGCTTGTCGGGTTTTCCTCCCCGTTCATCCTGTTTTAGAACGGCTCCCAGCACTTGGACCTGTTCCTGGGCTTGCCGGCCAACCTCTTCCAGTCGAGTTTCCGTTCTTGCAAGCCACTCCCTGGCTACCGAGAGTTCCTTCATCCGGTTTTCGATGTCCTGGAGCAGACCATTCAGCTGATTAACATTTTTTAACGCTACATCGGCTTCCTTCTTCTTCAGTACAAGCTGGGTAATCTGGGATTCTACCAGACTAATCTTCTCAGGAAGTTCTTCATTAATGCTTTTTTGAATATCCCCAACCCGTTGTTCCACTTCAGTGAGTTGGTGGAAGTTTCTGTCCACGCCTTCAATGGTGGTCTCGACTACACCCCGGCGTTTCTCCAAGCGTTCGAACCGCTGTTCGACCTGGGTCTCGAGCTGATCAAGCTCTCTGAGGGCCTGTTGTATCTCAATGATTGAATCATGCTGGTTCTGCACCTGGGCCAGCTGGGTCTCGATTTGTTGACTGGTCGCTATGAGCCGACTAAAATTTGCCTCCATCTCTTCGATGCGGCGTTTTTCTGAGGCAATCCCTTCGTAGCGCTGGCTCACTTCCTCTTCGATACGTTTCAATTTTCCGACCTGGTCTTCGATCCCGGTGAATTCCCTTTTTTCAGTTTTAATCTGATTTATTTGTTCTTTTAACTGTTCAATGCTGCCGGTGAGTTCCTGTTTGAGGGCATCGGCGCGTTCGAATAGTTTGGTCTGACTGAGGAATTGCTTTTGACGTTTATCAATTTCCGCAAGGGTATCCGAAAGCACGCTGACCTCAGACTCCAACCCGCCAACGAGGCGCTTCTGGGTAGCTTCAAAGTCTTCCCGGGTTTGGGAGACAAACTGCCTGAAGTCTCGCATCTTTGTATCAATGGAGGATTGCAGCAGCCGGTTTTGCTCGCTGAAGCTCTCTTCAAATTCCCCATACTGGGTTTTGAATCCCTCCATAGATTCCGCAATGAATCCAGATATATCCCTGACACCCTTCTGAACCTTTGCAACGCCATCCTCGACTTCCTGACGTATTTCCCTCCGCTGCTCCTCGGTACTGCTCCTCAGTTCTTCATTGCTCCTGGTTACATCTTCAGTCACCTCAGTAATAACAGTATTCATTTTGGTTCTGAAATTTGAAAGATTTTCATCTACTTTGCCCTCGGTGCTTTTCATCTGTTGAAGGACTTGATTCTGCCAGAGGGTTACATCGGACCGGATTGTATCCATAATACCGTGAAGCTGCGCGTTTCGAACCTCTAAATCGTTTTCGACAGAGTGTATTCTCGATTCGACCCCGCTTTCGAAGGTCTCAAATCGTTCATCGTTTTTCTCCTGATAGGAAGAATAGTACGATCGAATATCCTGCAAAGCCCGTTCGTGCAACGTGGATAACTCTTCTTGAAGGGTCAGCTGCTGGCTTTCAATCTTAGCATCCTGAAGCGCTACCGCTTCATCGAGATTCTTTTGATGGAGCAGGATTCGCTGTTCAATCTGTTGACTGAAGGTATCCACTTCCTCCCTGAGGGCACCCAGACGGCTATCCAAATCTCGAGAGTACTGCTGCTCGACATCAGTCCTGGTTGCCTCGAAATTTGTCTGGATGGCTTCCAGAGATGATGCTACGGACTGCTTCCACTGATCCAGGCGCTGTTCCATATTTTCGCTACGCCGCTTCAAATCGGAAAAAAACTCTTCTTCAAAGGACTGCAGTTTTTCTGATACATTGTCATGGGCGCGAGCCTTCAGCTCATTCAAATCACCCTCCAAAACCCCCATCTCCTCCCGGAGAAGATTCATTTCATTCTTCGCCCAGTCGATGTCGGATTTTCGTTGATCCTTCATAACAGCGCCAAGGGCATCGAGTTCCTCGGAAATTTCTTGACTAACCTGATGTATGGATTTTCTGATCTGGGTATCAAGCTGTTCTACATCCTCCGAGAGATTTTCTAATCCCTGGATCCTGTAGGCAAAACTGGTTTCATACTCCTGTAGGCGCTGCTCAATCCGTGAAAATACGGTTTGCTCCATGGCTTCTGTGGCCCCGGATAGCTCTGTTTTCAGGTTTTGGATCTGAGTCTCAATTTCCTTCCCAAAGGTATCAGCCTGCTCCCGGGTCTGTACCTCTAACTCCGAGCTGCGCTCCGCACTATGAGCAAGGATATCTTCCACCCTTGAAAGTTCCTGACCGGCCTTTGAGAGGGAAGAATCTATGAAATCTTGAATTCTTTTAAACCCTTCTCCTGCCGATCGATGAACCTCCTGGAGTTGTACCTCCCGCTGTTGCTGTAATTCTGTCAATAGACCACTGAACTCCTCCAGCTGCTGCTTTTCCCGGAGGGTAGCAGCATCGGTAGCCTCAGCGATGGATCGTTGAACCTCCTGGAGAACCTCCTTATACCGTCCTTCCTCCTGGGTGATTCGGTTTTCTAACACACCCCGGGCATCCTCTACCGCGGCTTCGACGGTTCGGAGTATTCCGGAAAGTTCGGATAGCTGATCATCCCGAGAGGTTTGTATTTTTTCTTCAATCTGCTGGGTGATTTGATTGACCCTTTCAGATAGGGTTTGCTTCAAATCGTCTAACTCCCCCTGACTATCGGTCCGCATGCGTGATATCAGGCTCCCCAGGGCCTCCAATTGCCCGTGGAGATCCTCCTCGCTGGCTTGGAGTTTGTTCTTGGTACGTTCAAGATATTCAGACACCCTACTCTCGTATTCTTCCTGGGTAAGGGCTACTTGCCGGTCGACCTCGGCCATCCTGGATTCAAGCCCTGCAATAAACTGCTCAGTGTCCCCAATCCAAGATTCCAGACGTTCCTGGAGGGTGGTAAATTTGCTATCGATATCGGTGTAGCTCTTCTCTGCTCGGACATCCATATCTTTTAACCGGATACCGATACTCTCTTGTAGACTTTCTGCCTTGGTTTCGATGTCATGGGAAATTCTCGTCAACGTCTGATCAGCGAGGGCGGTTCCCTTCTGACGAATCTCCTCTAGTTCGGAACGGAGGGTCTCCTCAATCTGGTAGAAACTCTTGCGGACGTCCTCGGCTTGGTTCTGAGCCTCGGTTCTGAGCTGTTCTAACTCCGTAGATTGATTGACACCTTGATCCTGAATGCGTTGTTCCAGTAATTCTAATTGCTCATCGGAACGCGCGATCCGGCTCTGGATTGTCTCTGTTTTTTCCCGTAGCTGCAGCTCCAGGGAGTTTGTTTTTTGCTCAATGTCCGCGGTTACCTCTTCTAGTAGAGAAGCGGTCTTCTCCTGAACCTGTAGTGTTACCCTAGTGAGGTCCTGGGCGAGGACTGTTTCGATACCGGATAGGTTCTGTCGCAGCTCCTCGGCTTTAACATCCCCCTCGGCTCTAATGCCATCCATCTTCTCAAAAAGCAGGTGTATCTGATCATCAACCCGCTGCTGTTCAGCTTCCAACTGCTGATCCGTCGATGCCTGAAGCTGGGAATACCGTTGTTGGACCTGATCCTGGAAGGATTTCTCATGTTCTTCAAATTCCTGGGTAAAAATGTCCATTCTCTGGTCTAAATCCCGTTTCCAATCCTCCATCTCATTGTGATGGTTCTGGATGGAGTTCTTCAGGTCCTCAAAGACAGACAGCTCCAGATCCTGGGCTTTTTGGGCAGTATCGGCCATCTTCGTTAGATGCTGTTGCTCCAACTGCTCCAATGATTCCCGGTACCCTGACATCTTTTGAGCGAGTTCAACCTGCTGATCCTGCACCTCTTGTCGCATCGCCTGTACCGTGGTCTGGAGATTCGCCTGGGCCTGGGTAACACGCTCTTCACTATCCGTTGCTTTTTGAAGTAAGGAGGCGACGATGGCCGCACCCCTTTCCTCAAACACCTTGGTGTTTTTCTGATCGAAATCAGAGATAATGCTTGGGATTCTCTTCTCGAGGTCCTGTATCCTGGATGAAGCCTCACGAATCCGTTTACCGACACCATCAATAAACCGCGATTCATCCTTCACCCGTTGCAGGTTGGATTGAGCCACCTCGGTTTTTTGGACCAAGGCTTCGATAGATCGGTCGTATTCATCAATTCTATGTTTTATCTCTTCAATATTCTGGGCACGCTCTGAAAAATCTTGCTCCGCCTCTTTTAACCGTTGGAAGACAGCCCGTACAGCCTGCTGGTGAACATCCACTTCAATGGCAATATCCTTAAGATGGGTTGTTTGCTGTTCGGTAACCTCGGCGAGTTGATTCTGAGCCTGATCGGCAAATCGTTTCACACGCTCTAATGACCGGTTATTTTTGTCCAACTGTCGATATACAAATAAGATTATCACTACAATCGACAGGACAATCACATCGCCACCGTTAAATGTAAACATTCACCCTCTCCCAGTAAATTTATAGGTCATTATACCTGAGGTCCGTATAAAAAACAATTTTCCCTCACCCGCCGCCGCCGAATCCCCGAATGCACATATACAGGCACCCTAAGACTGGATAAGGATTTACGGGGTTCCAAGGATGCACATCACTGCAGCGTTGATACCGGAAACCCCAACCCAGGGGCCATTCACGGGTAGGATTCTTATCCGAGGTCACGTTACACGGTTTTGCACGATAGGAAAAGGTTTATCCCCGTTTCTCCGGTGACAACAGGAATTGCGACAACTGCTGGTAATGCTGGAAAGAAAAGTCCGCAGGACTCTGGCTATCCCGGTGCCGTGTAAGGTGGGCGGCGTGCATACCTACGCTCTTGGCTCCCAGGACATCGTAGTGGAGGCTGTTTCCAACGTAAAGGATGTCTTGGGGTGGTATTCCCAGGTTCGCGGATATTTCCAGGAACGGCTCGGGATTAGGCTTCAGATAATTGGTATCCTCAGTGGAGAGAGAAAAATCCCACATATCCGAAAGACCCAGAATTTCTAGTTTCCGCTCCACGGGAAAATCACTTGCCACCGCCAAACGATAGCCGCTATCCCGGAGATTAGTTAATAGTTCTAAAACCCCGGGGTACAGGGGAACCTTCTTTAAAACCAGTTCCCATTCCCGGTACAGGTGGGTATCAATCAATCTCCGTGCTTCCCCTGCGGAAATTCCCATTTCGTTTCCCACCATTTCTGCCTGGAGCAGTAAAAAATTGGTGATAGGTCGAATGGAACGCAGTTCCTTGCGCACCCTGGCGAAGGCCTTGATGAGGGAAATATGCGTTAATGCGAAGGGAAGACTTCGAAGATACATACGCCAGTTGGGGTAGAGTGTCCCGTCGATGTCAAAGGCTATGGCCTTGTATTTCATGAAAACCACCTCAGCGCAGCTCGTAGGTTATAGAACCTTCTTGCCGAGGGCTCTGGGGTGCAGGCACGAAAACCGGACCTTCATTGAATAACCGTAACACTGCTTGATAGATGGTATCATAACGGGAAAGTTCGTCTCCATTCAATAGATTCACCATCCCATTTTTATTTACCTCAAATTTTACGGTAATGGTCGCCGGCCAGGAAGCCTCCCGGGTATCTCCCAGGTAGCGTTTGAGATTTAAACGATCCTGACTAACCAGGGAACGGCGGACCCCGCTTACCGGCCCCTGCAACCGTGGATCTGTAATGATCTGCCCTGGATTTTCGGGCACCGCCGAGCTCGAGCTGTTCTGAGATTCTCGATACTGTTGTTGCAGCTCTGCCTGCAATCTCGCAATATCTGCCTTTATATCCGTGGTAGGAACCGTGGGCTGACGATCCTGCTGGCTTGCAGGGCTTTCGGTGGACTGCTCAGGCCGTTGCTGCACCTGATTGTCCCGCTGCCACTCCTGGGCTTCACTGTTTTGCAGCACAGAATTGCTGTTCTCTTGAGACGACGGGGTGGTGAGGAACCGCTCTTGTAATCCCGTCCGGTTCAATTCTTCCTGTTGGGATGGGGGTGTGGCCGAATCCGGGTTTCGGGATTGGAGCAGATCGGCTACATCTCCCAGAATCTCTTCTCTACTGGGTTGCCGAGGGGAGCTATTCGGCGGTGTTGGGACCATTGGTGGGGCTTGTTCCCCCTGCTGAGGGCTACTATCCGGGTCCTGAACCTGCATCGCAGCCTCGGGCTCATCCTGAAAGGTGATAGACTCAGGCTCCGATGGTTCGGGTATTTCCGGGATTTCAGGTTCTTCAACAATCTCTCGTTCAGGTTCCTGCAACTCCTCATTACTTTCGGGTTCGATAGGATCTTCAGGGATAGGATCGTCTTCAAATACCACCCTTATTTCTGTATATTCCGGAGAGGCATCGGGTGGGAGAAAAAAAAACCACAGAAAAAGCACGGCTGCGTGAAATACTAAGGCAATTAGTAGACTTGGAAGAACCCGGTTGTTTACACTCATTATTAATCCGAACTGGTTTCCGCCCGAAGGGATGCAGCCTTCATTCCATTTTTTCTGAGTATATCGAGCACTGAGATTATTCTCTGATATGGCACACCCGATTCACCCTCGATGATGACCGAAGTACTGGCGGGTACGGCTCCAGATGAAAAGTACTCAGCCAAGCCATCCATACTGTATTCCTGGTCTGCGATAAAAAGCCGGCCGTCTTCAAAGAGAAACACCGTAATTCCTTCATTCTGAATACTCTCCGTGGTGGAAGACTGGGGCAAATCTAGGGTAATGCCCGGAGCCACAATAAATGTGCTAGACATCAGAAAAAAAACCACCAACTGAAATACTACGTCGATCATAGGGATGAGGTCTGTAGAGGCATTCGGGTTTAGACGCCTGGTAAATTTCACCTTACTCATGCCTCCCTTTAAGGGCTAAAACCAGGTCTCCAACCCGGGTTTCTAACAGAATTATCATGTGATTTACCCGGCTTACCAGGTAGTTATAGAAAACCACGGCGGGAATGGAAACGATAATACCCGCGGCGGTGGTAATCAAGGCCTCCGCAATCCCGCTGGCTAACAGACCGGGATCCGCGCCCACACCGAAATTGCCAAGTACACTGAAGGCTTGAATATTACCCGTTACCGTTCCCAACAGTCCCAAAAGGGGTGAAATATGGGCGATGGTTCCCAGAGCTGAGATATTACGTTCCAGCTCAGGAATCTGGAGGTTTGCAGCGTCTGTGATCCTGTCTTTAATGACCTGGGGAGAATAATTTCTATGCTCTATCCCAATTTTCATGAGATTACTGATCAAAGAAGGACTACTTTCACAGATCGCCAGGGCCTCATCGTAGTACCCCTTTTCTAGACTAGACTTCAAGCGGGAAAGAATTTTCTTTTCATCCGCCCTGTTCTTCCTGAAGAACCATAGCCGTTCCAGGATTATTGTAAAAGCGATAACAGATAGAAGCCCAATCAAGGCCAGGATAATTGTTCCTGTATTAAATCCAAATTCCGTCATAGTTACTCCAAGTAGTGTATTAGAGATTAATGCTGCTGGTTAATTCGATCCGGAAGCCGGTGTCGATGAAATCACTCAATCCGGGTCGTTCCAATCGCCCCTCGGGTATGGCCAAGGATAGGGGATCATGAATCCGCAGCTCCAGATCCACGGTACCACCGAGAGCAACCCAGCCGCTTAATCCGAGAATGGGGATCTGGGGCTCTTCAAAGATAGGAAAAACCGTTTCGAAGGCCGCACCGAAGGCTGAGGAACTGTGTTGGAAATCCGTAACAAAATCAAATCTGTGAATGGGTGTTTCGGGATCAGAGCTGATCAACTGACCTTGGTACCCCAGGGTAAAGGAAAGCTCTTCCAACGGCCGTAGCAAAAGCGTAAGGTCCGGCTCTAACCGGTATCCAGAAAAAGCCTGCAGGGGATAAATCGGATTCGTAAAAGCCTGGGTCTGGAGCTCCCGCTCAATCCCGGAAAACGTCAACCCGACCTCAATGCTCATCTCATCCATGGGGAGAATTATAGACCCTACCTGGGCAACCCATCTACGCTCAAACAAATCGTTATCAGGCACCTGAGTATCAACGAGATGGTTTTCATTGAGAACCTCCCTGAACCGGTAGGGCTGTACTTCGTACCCCCCTGATACTTGAAGCTGGAAGCCGGGCGACAATCCTATATCGGTGCCAAGCTTAAAAGGAACATAGGTCTTTCTCCCAAGATCAAATACACCGGCCACCGTCGCTGATGCGCCAATCTGGGGAGTGATCTGCCAATAACCCTTTAGACCGGGTCGGAGAAAATTCATCCAATACGCGTCCGATACCTGTCCAACATCGTACCGTATGTTCCCCGAGAATTGATAATCAGGCTGCTCAAGGAACAGTCCCAAATCGGCATTCACAGCCCACACCGAGTTATCATATTCATCAAACTGTGCCACATCGGATCCAGAGAAAAAGCGCCGAGTTAACGAATACTCCATTCCGGCTTGCATTGAAAGAAAATCCTCGAAGTAGAGTTCTATCTGCGGGGCAAGCCCGAGAGTCTGCAAGGATGTGGCATAACCATCCTCGACTAGGCCTTGCAGACCATCTTGTTGCCCTCCGATGAAACCATCCACCCCCAAATCAAACCTCGGAAGGGTGATCCCCACACCAGCACCAAACCGGGTATCTTGAGAGAGAAATCCTGATCCTGCACCCAGGGGTGTTGTCCCCCGAAACCCCCCATCCCGGGATGAGTGGGTAAAATCAATGGTCAAATCCGGATTATTTCCGAGCTTAATGATCGACACGTCCCCGTTTAGATACTGATGAAGCCCGGTACCCACCTCGCCCCTAATGAAAATGGTATTTTCACTCTCGGCAGTCTGCTTGACCTGTCCTTCCCCTCCAGCCGTAATTGAGGTAGAAAGCAGGGTGGAAATGCTTTCACTGGTAAGGGTGTATTCTCCGAATTCAGGTAATACGCCCCGTGAGGTTTGCAATCGCAACCCTGAAGTCTCTGGGAGAAAATCCGTGAGGGTTGTGAGTTCTGGATCCTCAAGATCCAGCACAATATCCGGGAGAATGATTTCTGTTTCTTCGGGAGCCCTCGGGCCGATTTCCGGAGTATCCTCGATCCCTGTCTGGGACTGAGAATACCCTAGGGCAATTCCCACAAAGGACATAAAAAATAGTAATGGTATTTGATTCTTGCTCATTAGTTTTGCCCCTCGTTTAACAAGGCCTCTGCTCGTGCGGTTAATTCGTGGTCAGGATACAGGGCTTGCATATCTTCAAGGATGGTGTTTGCATCGGATCGACGGTTCAGCCTGCGTAAGACCTCGATTGCTCGGTAGTAATACACGGGCTGTTGGTCACCACTCCCCGCCAATTCAGCCGCATTGACAAAATACACGGCTGCCTGCCCAAAATTCTCGATCATAATATTGTATTCGGCCAATAGGTACGAGGCTTCGCTGGCTTCAGCGGGATTTGAATCTGAAGAAGCAACTACCTTCTCCAGTAAGGGAACAATCCCTGCGCGATTCACTCCCCTTCCGGTCTGTTCGAGCACCAAAAGCCTGCCGAGCTCCAGTATTGCAGCTCTCCCCGCCGACTGGTCGACCCCTCCCGAGTTTTCTATGGTAACCCACAAGGAGGCTTCTCGCTCACTTAATCCAGCGATAACCAAGGATAGCTCTTCCAGAAGGGTTTGTATTCCCTCAGCCTCAGATTCCCTGGGGTACCGGGTAACCATCTCGTTGTAAAGCGACAGGGCCCGCCGTCCTTCGCCCTGTTCCCTGAGGATTTCCGCCGATATCCTCATCGCCTCAAATCGAAAGCTACTCTGCCGATACTCCTGGATTAGCCGTTGCCAATATAACAGGGCAGCACCGTTCTGTGATAACCGGTAGGAAGCCTCACCCTGGTAGAATAATGCCCCATCAATCCAGGAATGACCTGGAAACATCTCACGAAAGTCCTGAAATGCCGATCTGCTCTCTTCGAAGGACCCGGCATCAAAGAAATTTTTTCCCCTATTGAACATACCCAGTGCAGCCAGGGGACTGGCTGGCATAGTGACCGCCAGGGTTTTGTATGCCTGAGCTGATTCAGAAATTCTCCCGATTTCCGAAAGCACCCCAGCCTTCTCGAACATTGCATCATCGCGGAACGAGTTCCCTCCCTGATCACTCCAAATCTGATCAAGCACTGCCAGGGCAGCTGCTGAATCGCCTCGGGCCCTCAGAGCCTTTGCGTGGAGGAATTGAGCCTCCTGGGCATAACCCCTGTCGGGTTCCCAGAGCGCCGTTCCTTCAAAAAAACCCGCTGCACTATTCCAATCCCCCAGCCGGTAGGCAGCCCACCCGCTCAGATATGCAGCCTCCTGAGCTTGGGGATGGTTGGTATCAACCTCCAGCATCGCTTGGAATAATCGTATTGCTTTTGCATCATCGGCTTTTTGGTAGGCTATCCACCCCCGATAGTAGAGAACGGACGGCAGGAGACGCCGGTACCACTGGGGAAGCACCTCGATCTCCCCTTGGTCCGGTAGGCGAGAAAGAATTACATCGGCAGCATCAAACTCATGGAGATGAATCCCAGCTAAACCGGTCTGGTACTGCACCTCAATCATCCCACGGTCGTAGTCCTGAAGCCTCTTTGTGACCTCCGGTACCCCGGCCAAGAAGGCCCTACCGGTATCAAACACCTGTTCCATCCGCCCCAGTTCTAGCAAGGACCGGAGCATAGCGCTTTCTACCTGTGCATCCTGGGGACGCATCAGCAGGTACTGCCGAAAACTCGAAACAGCACCCTCAAGGTCGCCACGATTACGCTGGATTCGTCCCCGTATCTCTAATAGTTCAGGCCCGTAGTCACCTTCAATACCCTGAGAAAGTACTGCTGCAATCCGGTTAAAAGCGACATCAAGTTCTCCCTGAAGATACAATCCTGTTATCACCAGATAATGCGCCTTCGAAACCCAAGAGCCGGAGTTGTCCGTCCTGCCCGCCCCCTCTTGCAGCGCTCGCTGGGCAAGATTGAGAGACCGTACAACATCTCCCTTCTGCAGATAGAGTTCACTTCCCCGAACCAATACCAGAGGTGACGGTGGTTCTTGTGCAGCGAGATAGGTCTCGATATACGCCAGAGCCCTCTCCATGGAACCCGAGGAGAGTTCAATTTCAATGAGATACAGTAGGGCTTCAGGAGGAGTGGAAACTACTTCCCGGGCCTCCCATACCTTCAGCAGATAGAGTTCTGCTACCGAGCTGCGATTATTTCGGTACTCCTCCGAACCGACCTTTGTCCAGAAGGGTACGAGTATCTCGGGTTTTCCTGCCAAGTCCGCTTCTGCTAAGCGGATTATTCGTTGGTCGTCTTCGGTACTAGGGGATTGTACTGCCAGTTGAAAAAGCCGCTGATACGCTAAGGATGAAATTCCATCGCTTCCCGACCGTAGTCCCTCATACATCGTTCTGGCCCGCTCGGTCTCCCCCGCCGTCTGTACCGCCTCAGCCTGGATAAAATGCGCAGACCGTATCTGGAGTGGACTCAAATCCCCCCTGGACTGTTGCTCCAAGAGTTTTTCCGCAATGATGCCAGCCTGCGGAACAGCGTCGGCCTCATACAGCAGGTTCATAAGACGGAAGGCTGCTTGGGGGTACTCTCCAACTCTTCCGGGAATAACGGCTCCCTCGGCGGTCAAAAAGACTGGCCTCAACACCCCAGCACTTTCTTCCATGTTCCCCAGGGCGGAATGGCTATACGAGGCAGTAAGCAGCCCCTGAACCACCAGTTCATTCAGGTCAAGATTACCAAGGGTTTCTAGAATCTGCACAGCTTCTTCATAGTCCCCCATTCGATAGAGGGTTGATCCGATCCAAAAAGGCATTTGATTCCTGTACGCCGAGGACCGGTATCGGTCCTGCACCAACCGAAACGCCTTGAGCGCTTCCGGAAAGTTGCCCAGGTAATACTGCCCCATACCCAGGCGAGCATAGGCATCGGGAGTAAAGGAGCTGGATGGGTATTCATCCACAAGTCGCTGGTAGCTTTGCACGGCTACTGCAAAATCCTGAGCCTGAAGCCGCTGTTCTGCAATCCGAAATAGTACACGGTCAGATTGGGTTGATCGTGATTGGGCCTGACCATAGAGAGCCCCCCCCAATCCGATAATTAAAAACAAAACCACAAAACGCTTCATAGTCATACACCATACTCCAGCTTCATTTAATATTCAATTTTGGGCGGCTCAAATCCTGAATCAACGGAGATGCTCGGCAATTGCACCAGATGCATATATTCCTGAGGATACCGGCGAATAAGGTTATCAATCCCGGTTTCAAGGTTCCGCTCCATAACAACCACTCGGAAGTTCCCCTGATCGTCAATGTAAGGGAAAAATACAACAACATGGTAATGTTGCCATAGAACAGGGTCTTGTCCGAATTCCCCATTCACCGATCCTAAATACCAACTCCCGGGATTATCTAATGCTAAAAAATACATGATTTGCCATAGATCCCGAACCGGATAGCCCAGGTCTTCCACGTATTCAAAAAACGGAACAGTCCGTACATCACTGTCTTCCGGTTCAAGCTGTACCCCGTAATGACGGGTATTGATGGCTGTAGCGATATTCCGAGTCCAATCCAGACCAAAATAGGGATCCCGGAGGTCTTCCAATTCCAGGGCCAGGGCTGAACCGCGGAGATCCAGGTGCTTCTGTTTGAGGCTTGGAATTCCCAAGTAGGAACCGGTGAGTTCGTGGTACACACCGTCGGCCACCCACTTCGCAAACCCCGAACAGTTAAAACCGGGCAAACCGGTGGAAAGCATGGATTCAATTTTTACGAGGCGACCCTGATCATCCATAGCACCGTCCTCAGCATCCGGCAAATGAGGCAGCTCCTCTCGAAGTTTCTGAACCATTTCCTGGATAAACTCGTAGTCGTAGCTGTTTCCCCGGGGAATCAGTGAAGCCCACTGAATCGATCCCTCCAAAAGGAAGAGCAGGTCACGGGTAGGAAGTCCTAAAACGCGCTCTATCGAAACCGGAAGGGGCAGGTTGTTAAAGAGGGCTTCCTGATCATTATAAGCGTAAAAACTGGCGGTACTCTTAACCTTCTGAGGAGACAAACGAAGATACACGTGGGGCCCCTGCCCGAGAAATACCTTTATTTGATCAATCTTGCCATCCTCATGGTTCCGCCGGATCACGAAATTCCCAGCACCTACCAAGGGAAAGATTCCCAGACTTCTATCCGGCTCTCGAACTTCGTTTTCAAAGATAATATAGGTGAAACCCCGGGCTTCTTGTACCTCTACCCGCATTCTCACCCTGAATCCCGTCATGGGATCATCTATGATCCGGGAATTCGGTGTCAACTCGTATAGGGGAGCTGTTATATAATCCAAGTTTTCAACCCGTGCCCTACCGTTGTCAGGGATCTGACTAAAAACCGTTGAGTTCTGTTGTCCACCAAAGGCCCAGAGAGGCAGGGATAGGCCAATGCCCATCCATATCAGTGCGATCTTTCTGAATCTGCCCAGTGAGTTCCGAAGGTTGGTAACGGTGTGTCCTTGCATATTCGAAAATTCGGTTTTTTCTTCCACTTTCTTAACAACACCACAGGC
The DNA here is from genome assembly GCF_000758165.1 of Spirochaeta lutea. Classification (NCBI taxonomy): domain Bacteria; kingdom Pseudomonadati; phylum Spirochaetota; class Spirochaetia; order Spirochaetales; family Spirochaetaceae; genus Spirochaeta; species Spirochaeta lutea. The sequence goes on from NZ_JNUP01000003.1 coordinate 179,290, forward strand.
TAAGCATGTGTAACAGCCATTATCTTCGATCGCGTAGTTCGACGGAGATGGGAATGTTGGTAAATCCGAATTCCCTACGGATGCTGTTTCGGATATACCCGAGGTAGCTTTCCGGAAATCCCTTCGTTTTATTAACGAAAAGGATGAACTGTACAGGATGTTTTGAAACCTGGGTTATGTATCGGAGTTTCCAGCGATGCTTCTTGTTCTGGGGGGGCGGGGTGCGTTCTATCCATCGGGCGAGAGCATTGTTCAAGGTACCCGTATCAATACGTTTTTCGAGTTGAGTCCGTAATTGGATCACGGTATTTAGTAGCTTCGGAATCCCTTGGCCTTCCAGAGCACTTAGGGGCAGAATGGGCGCGAACTCAAGAACCGGAAACAGAAACCGTATTCGGTCGGTTACCGCACGGAGGGTGTTAGGGGTATCCTCCAAGGTATCCCATTTGTTGGCTGCCAGAACCACGCCCCTTCCCTTTTTTACAATCTGAGCAGCGATTTTTTTATCCTGCTCCACCAAGCCCTTATCTACATCGATCATGAGTATCACCACATCTGCATCCTCAATGGATTTAAATGCCCGGTTCACTGAGTAGTATTCTAAGTCTTCCTCCACCCTGCTTTTCCTGCGTATACCGGCGGTATCAAGAATTCGGAAGGTCCGTTGTTTGTACTCAAAGGAGCCTTGGACAACATCCCGGGTGGTTCCGGCTACGGGACTCACAATGGAGGTATCCGCCCCGGTAAGCCGGTTAATGAGGGTTGACTTCCCGGTGTTTGGTTGGCCAAGCAGGGCGATACTGATATCGAAACCATCCGACTCAGACTCTTTATCGGCGGTAACACGGTTTATTTGGGATTCCTGATCGTTCCCATCTTCACTGATCCGTTCCGGTACCGGGAGCTGGGGGATTCTCCTGAGAATCTCCTCTACCAACTCTTCGACCCCGGCACCATGGGCAGCCGACAGGGGAAAGACCGAATCAAAACCCAAGGAGAGGAAATTATAGGCCTCTAGTTCCCTGGTAGGATTATCAACCTTGTTTACCGCCAGTATCAACCGGTCGCGGAATTGCCGCAGACGGTTTATAAACTCCTCATCCTCGGGGGTTAGCTCGGTTACGTCCAGAACAAACACCAAAACATCAGCCTGTTCCATAGCAGAAAAACTACGCTGGGTAATTAACCTATCCAAAAACTCCCTGCTCTCGGTTAGACCGCCGGTGTCAATCACCTCTAGCTTCCTGTTCCCCAGGATGGTGGTTTCAGATACAGGATCCCGGGTCACACCGGGTGTTGGGTCCGTTATAGATTTCCGTTTTCGTATTAGTCGATTAAATAGAGTGGACTTTCCCACATTCGGTCGGCCAACTATGGCCACCCGGGGAAGGCGCTGGACTAATCTTTCAGCGTCTGAAGTCGGTAATATCAAATTTTTCCTCCATGGTTGTTCGCAGGAGGTGTTCTATATCGTTACAATCATCCATCTCCATGAGTCGGCCTACGAATTCCTCGGCCTCCACAATGGAAGTGGAACGAATAATCTGTTTCACCTGGGGGATACCGAAGGAGCTCATACTAAACTCATCCAATCCCAGACCAAGGAGAACCATGGTATACAGCGGATCCCCGGCCATTTCACCGCACATTCCTGCAACGATACCGGCCTTATGGGCGTTTTCAATAACCATTTTCAGGAATCTGAGTACACCGGGATGCATCGGATCGTATAGGTACGCTATATTTTCATTCCCGCGATCAACCGCCACAGTATACTGGATCAAGTCATTCGTTCCAATAGAAAAAAAGTGGCTTCTTTTCGCAAGAATGTCGCTGATCATTGCGGCTGAGGGAACCTCTATCATAATGCCTGCAGGAATGTGATCCGCCACACTATGCCCCTTGCTACGCAATTCTTGACGCACATCCCCGAGAATCTGCAGCGACTGCTCCAGTTCACCTAAGCCGGATATGAGAGGGAACATTATCCTTAGATTTCCGAAGGCACTGGCACGCAACAGAGCGCGCAATTGGGTGCGGAAAATCTCGGGATGCGCCAAACAAAACCGGATTGCCCGCCACCCCAGGATGGGATTCTTCTCTCCCGAACTGAATTCCTTCATATTATGTTTCAGCTTATCCCCCCCCAGATCGAGGGTCCGGATAGTAACCGGCTTATTGCCCATGGCCTGAATGACATGCTTATAGGCCAGAAACTGTTCCTCTTCATCGGGCAAACCGCCGGGGCGAATAAACAAGAACTCAGAACGGTATAGACCAATTCCATCAGCTCCATGTCCGATGGCAGCATCAACCTCTTCGGGTATCTCAATATTGGCTTTGAGACGAATCAGCTTACCATCCTTCGTTTCTGCCGGCAGCTCGTTCAGTTTCATTAACTGAACATCACGCTTCTGAATGGATCGTTGGCGTTGTTGGTATTCCTTCTTGGTTTTGAGGTCGGGGTTGAGTATCACCTTCCCGCTGGTACCGTCGATAATGATGGTTGCTTGGTCCTCTGCGGATTGGGTGATCTGACCCAAGCCCAGTACAGCGGGTATCTCAAATGCCCGGGCGAGAATGGCGGTATGACTCGTCTTCCCCCCTGCATCCATGGCAATTCCTTTGATCCGGAGTTTGTCCATAGCTATGGCATCCGAGGGCATTAACTCATGGCAAACCAAGATGACATCCTCATCCAGATGGGCCAGATTACGGGATCCCCGGTAGAGGAGTTGATTCATTATCCGCTTGCTCACATCATGAAAATCACTCGCCCGCTCACGTAAATAATCATCCTGAGCCTGGCTAAGTTTGCGAATCAACCCCTGCATGATGGTGCTGAGAATATACTCTACATTTTGTAATTCTTCGGTAAGACTTGAATACACCTGATCGTTCAGGTCGGGATCATTAAGCATCAACAGATGAGTATCAAGCATGTTCAGCTCATCTTGGCTTAAATCCCTCTCGGCGGTCTTTTTTAGACTGGTAATATCCTCAATCGCTCGTTCCACAGCCTGCAGAAATCTCTGATACTCGGTTTCAATCTGGTGAACCGCGATACCGTACTGGGGAACGCTCTGATGTTCGTCCCTCACGAGCATTACCGTGCCAATGGCAATACCCGGAGAGGCTGATATACCTGTCATCTCTTTCATGCAGATAGAACTATATGGTAAGAAATATTATCTGTCAAACTGATCTCCCGGGTACCATCCCCCGTCCTGCATTGGTGCCAGCGCCTACTCGCCCGGAGGGGTTCCTGGGCGCAAGGGGTTGCAGCATTGCCTACCGGTTGGGCTCACCAAGGGGGCCCTCGGTTTACCATGTTCTAACCGGCGGGACGTCCGGTGGAGGGTCCGGTGGAGGGTAAACCGCCTACCCACAAGAAAGGATTAGAAGGAGCCTCGCCGCAGAGGAGCGCCTACATATATACCATCGCCGCTGATATACTCAACGTAATCACCCTCGATTAGAATCTGAACCTGATCCACCGTTGGAAATTCGGTTGCGGTAAAAATGATCTGCTGCAACTGGGCTTTGTTACCCTCCAACCCGTAGGGATTAAACCGGAAGCTATCATTGAAGTTCAGGAATGCGGTACCTTCCCGTACCCATGCGGAAATAAGCTGACTCTGTTCAGGAATCAGACTGGTATACCCGGCGTTCCTGTCTTCGGTTACGGGTCCGGCGATGAGCGCCTGGATGGTGGCAGTCAAGGGACTATCGATAAAACGGATTCCCCGTTGTCGTGCTTCTACGGCAATGGTGCCATCCTCCCTAGGCTTCACAAAAAATAGTTGAAAGGTCCTCACCTTACTCGGTGGGGATTCCTGAGTCTGACTGCTCTGTTCCGTTGCGGTGGTGCTATCAGCCCCCTGATCTTCCTCCTGCAGGTTTTGAGTCTCGGATGGTTGGATGGGCTCCGGATTTGATACGGTATCGGCCGGCATCGAGTCATCGCCCGTATCTTGGTTCACCCTCCCGGATGAACCGGACACCTCTTCATTCTGGTTTTGGAGGATGGGCTCCGTCTGGTTCTCCGCATCAGGACTCGTGGGAGTGGATTCTTCTCCAGTATCGTCGTTTGCAGCACCCTCTCCACGCAACTCGGTATTTACAACCTCAATGAGCTTCGTCTCCTCTAGAACCCGTTGGATATTGCTCCTGCTAAAGAGAAAAACCACAAGTACTAAAAGAATACAAGCGATCCAAAATAGGATACCCAGGGATAAGCCCCGTTTCTTTTCGTTTTGCCGTGCCATATCGCCCTCTTATCGGCATGGTAGATTCAAGCCTTAATTGCCAGATTTCATGGTCATCAGAAAAAAATACTCCTGATTGCCCTTCGCCCCCGGAACCCCCGATGGCAGAACCTCAAGAATCTGAACCCCTTCACGGCTGAGTCTACTCCTGACATCCTCGAGAATATCCGGGATTTCATCCTCGGAAACAATACCTTCAAAGTCGTCCGACCATCCACCGCCGGTTCTTCCTCGATGTTTCGACGCATACCGCCGCTCGAATTGCGGTTTAATGAGGGCCAGGAGCAAACCCTTTGTACTACTAGCGAGTAATGCTGAAGCGGCTCCCTGGATGCTTCGGAAGCTTAAATCTGCTGTACAAAACCATGGAGCAGGATCAATCCTTCCCTGACGGATGAGCTCCTCTACGTCCAGAACATTACAGCGCTCTAGCACCGTGACCCGGGGATCCGTCCGCAGCCGGTAATCTAGTTGGTTATACCCCACATCCAGGCAGTACACCCGGGAGGCCCCCGCCTGAAGAAGAAAATCGCTGAACCCTCCCGTGGATGCTCCGGCATCCAGCACGTATGCCCCTGAAGGATCCAAGGGAGGATACCGCTCCAGGAGGTAGGGAAAAACTGAAGCAATCTTGTCACCACCTCGGGATACATAGCCCCCGCCCCGGTGTTCCAGAAAACTATCCTCCGACACCACCTGTTTGGGATCTTTCACCCCGGTGCCGTTCACCCGGATCTCTCCGCATAGGATCCAGGCATAGAGGGTCTTCTTCTCTTCCTCAGGGTACCGCCTCATCAGAAGGGTTAACAGGGGAACCCTAGGGGGTCTCGTACTAGCCATAGAGTATTCCGATCAGACGAGGGATTGCTCTTTGATACGTCGTATCCACCGTGCCCTTCTTGTTTCTCCATCCAGCCCCAGCACGACCCCGTGCACCACCGCAGGCGTTTGAGCCACCTCGCTCTTCAGGGGAAGCTGGGTTAGACTGCGCCGAATGCCTGTTTCCGGATCGAACCCGATAATGCTGTTTCGCGGCCCGGTCGCCCCGAGATCTGAGATATATGCGGTACCCCGGGGTAGAATACGTTCATCAGCGGTTTGTATGTGGGTATGAGTTCCTACCAAAGCAGAAATCCTTCCATCCAAATCGAAGGCCAGGGCTTCCTTTTCTTCCGGCGCCTCGGCATGCATATCAATGAGCACGATATCCGCCTTGCCTTCTATTTTTTTTATCAGGTCCCGAGCCTTACGGAAGGGGCAATCAATGGGCCACATACGCATACGTCCCTGGAGATTCAGAACTGCAAACCGAACCCCATGCTTCTCTACGATGACAGCCCCGGTTCCCGGTGCCCCGGGGGGATAGTTCGCCGGCCTCAGCAGGGTGGGATGATCCTTCATATAGGGGATTATCTCACGTTGCTGCCACACATGGTTTCCTGTTGTGATGATATCCGCCCCGGCAGCAAATAAGCTGTCTGCTATTTCCGGGGTGATTCCAAAGCCGTCGGCAGCGTTTTCGCCGTTGATCACAATTAAATCCGGGTTATACCCTCTCTTCAAATTAGGAAGCATCGAAACAATTGCCCGTATTCCTGGCTGTCCAATTATATCCCCAATAAACAATACTGTTAGTTCTTTATCCACACCGCGTCCTTTCAGGAGTATCGAGACAAATCATCATACCCTAACAAAAAGATTGTACACAACCAGGAACGGAGGCATATACTATGACCATGAAAGGCTACTACAAAATAACCATCCTAATCGGATTAGGATTCTTCACCATGGGATTAATGGATCCCCTCTACGATGCGTACGTACCTGCATTTCTGGATGATTATCTGGATTCAAAATTCCTCATCGGCCTGATTATGACCCTGGATAATGTATTTGCCCTCTTCTTAATCCCCCTGGTTGCATCATTATCTGACCGAACCAACACCCCCATCGGCCGACGGATGCCCTATATTCTGGTCACCGTACCATTGTCCGGGATTTTCTTCAGCCTTCTTCCCTACGGCGCGACGCCCTACGGAACCATCACCGTCCTCATCCTGATTATCTTCTTATTAAATCTAGCGAAACAAGCAGCCAGGGGGCCGGTTGTAGCCCTCATGCCCGACCTTGTACCCGCCAACCTGAGAAGTGAGGCGAACGGCGTTATTAACACCATGGGGGGGATCGCAGCCATCGTGGGTACGGTGGTCCTCGCTCCTATGATGGATATTTCCATTGATCTACCATTGATTGGTAATACCCTGAGGAAGCTCCCCTTCCTCATCTCCGGGGTATTGGTAATCCTCGCTACCATCTTGCTCTTCATATTTGTGAAGGAAAAGAAACATGCTCAAAAGAATTCCTCTGAGAGTCCGGAAGAACCGGTAAAAACAGCCGATTCTCTGCGAAAGGTATTCGGTATTAACGGTGATCCGAGCGCTGCCTTAATACTCCTTTCCCTGTTTTTCTGGTTTCTTGCCTACCAGGGCATCCTTCCCTTTGTAACCATATACAGCAAAGATATACTAGGGGTTTCCGAGGGGCTTGCAGGACTCAGCCCGGGTTCGGTGGCAATCGCCTATGCACTCTTCGCCATACCCTCGGGGATCCTGGCCCACCGTATCGGAAGACGTCGGGTTATAACCATAAGCTTGAGAGGGATCATCGTTGTCCTTGGCCTTGTTTTCATCCATGATCCGCTGACCTCGTTCTTCGGACTTTCAAGCCAAGTCAGCTGGATAACCTTTCTTGTCCTGTTCTTCTGTTTCGGGATCTTCTGGGGAAGTATAGTCACCAACTCATTTCCAATGTTATGGCAAATGGCGAGCTTTACTACCATGGGCATTTATACGGGGCTCTATTATTTTTTCAGTCAGGGCGCCGCCATTCTCAGCCCCTTACTTTCCGGGGGCTTAATCGACGTATCCACCCGGGTGTTCGGGCCCGAGGTGGGACTGCGGAGCATTTTTCTCTACGGAATCATATGTATGGCCGTGGCAATGCTCCTCATGGCTCGGGTAAAAGCCGGGGAAGCAACGGATCTCCCAGCAGAGCCCCAGACGCCCCAGGCAGACTAGACCTCCGCGGCAGGCGACTCTTCTTGGTTGATGCAGAGTCTCACCTATGGTCTGCACCCGGGCTGATACCAGGGTGACACCCGGGCATCCCGCACCGCCGAGGACGGCAGCCCAGGCTGTCGTCCCAGTGCTACCCCTAGGGCGAAGCAACACTATCCTCGGATCAACTCATGACATACAAAGGGCTGCCCGATTAATCAGGCAGCCCCGTATTCTTTTCGCTCGATTCTATCTCTGTCTTCCCAGGACCAGATTACCGTGCGTATTCCACAATCCGAGTTTCCCGGATCATAGTTACCTTGATCCGCCCAGGGTACCGCAACTCATTCTCGATACGTTTCGCGATAGCACGGGCTATGTCTCTGGCCTCCAGGTCACTCACCTTCTCATGGTCAACCATGATCCGCAGCTCCCTGCCGGCTTGAATGGCATAGGCCTTATCGACACCATCAAAATCCTCGGCGATTTTCTCCAGGTTTTCCAACCGCTTGATGTAGTTATCCAGGGTCTCACGACGAGCCCCGGGACGACTGGCGCTGATCGCATCGGCAATCTGAACGATAACCGACTCGACACAGCTATGGGGAACATCCCCATGGTGGGCTGCGATAGCATTGATCACCTTGGGATCTTCACCCATTCGTTTGACCAATTCCACCCCCAACTCTACATGGTTGGAATCTCCGTCGGACTCGATTCCCTTTCCGATATCGTGGAGCAATCCCGCCCGCTTAGCGATCTCGGTATCAGCACCAATCTCAGCGGCAATCATGCCGGCAAAGATAGCGACTTCCTTACAGTGGGCTAGGACATTCTGTCCGTAACTTGTACGGAATACCAGCCGCCCAAGGCCGCGAATCCCCTCGGGTTTCATGTGATGAATCCCAAGGTCAAAGAGAACCTTTTCGCCCTCTTCGTAGATAAACTGACTGATTTCCTGGGTTACCTTCTGAACAACCTCTTCTATACGGGTAGGATGAATCCTTCCATCAGATATCAGCCGCTCTAAGGACCGCCGGGCAATCTCCTTACGCACCGGGTCAAAACACGATACCACCACCGCTTCCGGGGTGTCATCAATGATTACATCCACACCGGTAAGTGTTTCCAGGGTTCGGATATTCCGCCCCTCGCGCCCGATAATCCGGCCCTTCATCTCATCGTTGGGCAAGGATACTGACGCCACCGTAACCTCAGCATTGACCTCACTGGTCATCCGCTGAATGGTACTGATGAGGATTTCCCGGCCCTTTCGCTCCGACGTCAACTGAGCTTCCTGCTCAATCTTGTTAATAAGACCCTGGGCATCATGCCGAGCCTCATCTTCCATGGAGGCAATGATGAGCTTTTTCGCTTCATCGGTGGTCAGGCTCGAAATTCGCTCAAGTTCATTGCGCAAATCCTCTTCAGCCCGGCCTAATTCTGCCTCTCTATCCTGTATTTTCCTCTCGCGGTCAGCAAACAGCTGCTGCTGTCTCTCGACATAAGCAATTTTACTATCTAGGTTTTCTTCTTTCTGGATAAGACGCTTCTCGAACTTCTGCTGTTCCTGTCGTCTTTCCCTGAGTTCTTTCTCCTGTTGATTTCGTTCCCGTAGTAATTCATCTTTTGTTTCTATAACCAATTCCCGTTTTAGGGCTTCGGCGTCTTTTACTGCGTCTCTCTTTAGCCTCTCGGATCTTTGTTCCGCTGAGGAAAGTTGAAATCTGGCGTAAAGCCATCGGATTGTCCAACCTAGAATTATACCGGCAAGAGGAAGGGATATCCAAAGTACTACTTGCATATACACCCTCCGCGTTGCACTATTGTTTCAAAAGTAGGAGAAATACATCCATTTGTCAAGAATAAATATGAGGATTAGGTTAACTGCTTCACCCCATCGCGAAAGGCCTGAACCACCTCTTCTAACTCCTGAATATCGTGAGCAGCACTCATCTGTAACCGGATGCGTGCCTTCCCCCGGGGGACCACGGGAAAACTGAAGGAAACAACAAAAATACCGCGTTTTTGCAGGTACTGAGCAAGCTTGGCGGCTAATTGGGCATCACCGAGCATAATCGGAATTATGGGGTGGTCCTCAGCGGAAATGGTAAACCCTTCCTCGGTAAGCCGTCTACGCATGTACCGGGTATTTTCCCAGAGTCGCTCCAGCCTATCAGGCTCATCCCCGAGAATCTCGAGGGCCTTTCTGCTCCCTGCAACGATAGGCGGAGCCAAGGAATTGGAGAAGAGATAGGGCCTGGATCGCTGTCGGAGATACTGGACAATCTCCTTCCTTCCAGATGTAAAGCCGCCGCTGGCACCTCCAAGGGCCTTACCCAGGGTTCCGGTAACAATATCAACCGAATCCTGTACCCCGAAGGCCCAGGGAGTACCCCGGCCGTCGGGCCCGTAAAAGCCGAAGGCGTGACTATCGTCCACCATCACCAGGGCATTATAGATTCCAGCAAGCTCACAGATTCCCTCCAGGGGCGCAATGGTTCCGTCCATGGAGAACACGCCGTCAGTCGCAATGAGCACGAATCGCGCCTCTTCCTCCTTTGCCCGCTCCAGGTTTTTCTGTAGATCCGCCAGATTGCGGTTTTTATACCGGTAGCGCTTCGCCTTGGAGAGCCTGATACCATCAATGATACTGGCATGGTTTAACTCATCAGAAATGATGGCGTCTTCCTCACCCAGGAGGGTTTCAAACAGCCCTCCGTTGGCATCAAAACAGGAGGAATACAGGATGGTGTCTTCGGTTCCCAAAAACCGGGAGATATCGGATTCCAGGGCCTTGTGGGCATCCTGGGTTCCACAGATGAAACGCACCGACGACATACCGTAGCCGCGGTGTTTCAGCCCTTCGATGGCGGCGGATACAATCGGTTCGTAGTTCGACAGACCCAGGTAGTTGTTTGCGCAGAGATTGATCCAAGTACCCTGGGAGACGCGTACCCGTCCGTCCTGGGGACCGGTAATGGCAGTTTCATCCTTCCAAAGTCCGGCCTCTTGTATCTGCGTTAATTGATCCTGAAGATAGGTGGTGTACAAATGGTTCATACCCTATTGTATCCCATTCCGGCTTTTACATGAATAAGAAAATCCAAAGGACTGCATGCATGCCGAGCAAAGCGATCCAAACAAGGAGGGGTGTGGTGTATGTCTCCGAACCTGCCCCGGTGGGGTCAGGTTTTTCATCCACCTTTTCATAGCTGGAAAAGAGCACCCCATCAATAATAGAAATAAACCTCCGGGAACGGATCTTCCTCCGGTGGTCATTGATGGCCTCGTAGGAAGAAAATAACCGGGTGAGCAGCCGCCCCACAACCCCGGGAAGATTAAGATGGGGCTGAACCATTCCGAGGGACAGAAAGACAAAGCCGATCAGGGTGAGGGCCTTATACGCCCCGCCCAGCAATGCACCCTGGGTAACCCGGAGTCCGAGGACCTCCAAGATCACCCTGCCCGAGGGCTGAAGCACATGAAATGCGGTAATAGTGATAAAGAGGGTGAGAAAGTAGCTTACCCGTATCTTCTTTCCTGTCCCGGTGGCAATTAGTCCCAACACCGCCACCTGAAGTAGGCGCGGTATGAGTTCATCCTCCAAAAAAAACGCAATCATCCCGACCAGTCCGGTAACAAAGAAAAGCCGAGGATCGGTTTTCAGAACAATGAAGGAGCGCACTTCCCTTCTCCAGCTGCGGATTTGGGAGCTCCATCGGAATCGGGGGCTTTTCTTCCCGAGCGGCGGTGAGTCGGACGGATCCGTCGCCACCGGCGCCTCAGAACGAAGCTCCTCGGGCGTGACCGGTACTACCACTGGCCATCCAGGAAGTCGGGCATGAGAATCACCATATTCAGAAACAAACCACCCGAACCAGCGGGACTGCCGGGCGAATACCTGGGCAAACCACCCCATAACAAACCCGGTAGCTGTGCCCATCCCGAGAAAATACGGGACAATGACCCAGGCCGTCTGTCCGAAAATAATGGTTAACGACAACCCGGCCTGGACGAGATTACTCGCCAGTGCCCCGGCTAAACTAATGCCGATGTAGGAAATCGATCGTGGGAAGATCCGGTACATGCCGAACATGACCAGCACACTCGCCAGGGTCCCGCCCAGGGAGAAAAGGAACACGTAGCTGGCCAAGGTTCCGTTTATTAGTCCCTGGCCTAAAACCTTTAAAAACGAAAGCAAAAAAATCTCCCTGAAACCAAGGACCCCGAGACTCAACAGGATAGGTAAATTCGCCAGTCCTAGGCGGAAAAAGGGCACGGGTTTGGGAAACAGGTACTCGATGGTGCTGAGAAAGAGCGAAAGCCCGCCGAGAAAGGCTATCATCTGTATTCGGCCCAGATGCTCAGCTCCATGTTGCCGGGGTATTCGGGGCATCTACGGCACCTCCTGGTAGGCTTGGCCTTGGCTGAGCCCCTGGGTAACCATATAGTCCGCCACCCGCTGGGATAGGGCATAGTTCTTAATCCCTCCCCACCGAGGTGCCAGAATCATATCCTGGGGTGCATCGTTGGCTAAGCGCTCAATGACCAGGTCGGGTCGCATGGCCTGGATGGCCCGGGACAGGACCGGGATATACTGATCCAGGGTGTAGAGGGTGGGTTTCTGGCCCTGGGGCCACCGATCCTTCAGGTAGTGCTCCGCCATGGGGCTTCCCTTCAGAATCTGGAGGTGGTGGATTTTCACGCCATGGGCACCCCACCTGCTTATTCGCGTTCCATGGCGTACCTGCTGTTCCAGGGTTTCTCCCGGAAGCCCGAGGATCAGGTGGGCACAAACCCGCAGGCCTGAGTCCACGGCCTGCTCCACTGCGGCTTTGCTCTGTTCGGGACTATGCCCCCGGTTAATCAAGGTCAGTGTGGAGGCCTCGGTGGTTTCGACCCCTAGTTCCAGGGTGATTTCTTTTTGGTATTCGTTTTGCAAGGCGTGTAATACCGCTACTATCTCCGGGGAGATACAATCCGGCCGGGTAGCAACGGATACCCCGAGGATCTCGGGCATTTCTAGTACCTGACGATACATGTTCTCCAGGACGGAAGGGTCCCCATAGGTGTTAGAGTAACTCTGAAAATAGGCGATGTATCCTTGATCTCGATACTTGCCGTCAAAGAAGGATATTCCAGAGCGGATTTGACCCGGCACATCCCGGATGGTACGGCAGTACTCCGGCCGAATACTGGATATGCTGCAGTAGGTACACCCCCCTGTCCCCAGGGATCCGTCTCTATTTGGGCAGGTGAAGCCGGCGTCGATACCCACCTTCTGTACCCGGCGTCCGTAACGTTTCCTGAGGTAGGATGAATAGGTGATGAATGGGACGGATTCTTGGGTCACTGATGTCATGAAAGTACCTAGGGTGGGGATGGGAATCTGAGTTCGGCGGGATTCGAACCCACGACCTTCGCCTCCGGAGGGCGACGCTCTATCCAGCTGAGCTACGAACCCAATTCCAACAGGGGTTATAGTAGAGTACTTGAGGAACTTGGTCAATAACTCGGGGAAAACTCTCTGGCCGCAAGTCCTGCTTGACAAACCGACGTCAGTTGCAAACCATAGAGCCTATGAAATTAACCCAGAAAAACTGGAACATACTTGCGCGGTTTTTGTTCCTCGGATTAATTGCAGGCACCCTGGCCTGGCAGCTGGTTGAGCTGGGAATCCAAGCCGCAGGCTCCTCCTTCTCTCTCACTGCCGGGCCTATCGGATTCTCTCTGGGCTTCCTTGAGATTTCCATGATGGTTAATCCCGGAAGCTTTTTGGGATTGGCATCGGGGTTCCTCCTGTTTCTCCGGGCGTAAGGAAGATTATGAAGCAGATCATGCCCTTTGTTCTGGGGAGTGCATCTCCGCAACGCCACCACCTGGTGGAACAACTCGGTCTGACATTCCGGGTGGTGGTATCCCATGCCGATGAGACCATGGATTCCCAGGCTTCCCCAGAGCGTCTCGTCCAGGACCTTGCCCAAGAAAAACAACGCTGCATCCTCGCGGAGGCTGAAGTGGATACCAACCGAGAACTATTATTGACTGCGGATACCTTGGTATTCGTCCAAGGTAGAGCCCTGGGGAAACCGGAGTCAGCCGATGAGGCTCACGCCTATCTCTCGATGTTATCTCACCGATGTCATGAGGTTCTTACCGGTGTGGCCATGAAAGGCCCGGGGGTGGACCGTTTATTCAGTGTGACCACCAAGGTATTCTTCTCGGCCCTGTCCCCCGGCGATATTCATTGGTATTTGGAGCAGGGGGAATGGAAGGGCGCTGCCGGAGGGTACCGCATCCAGGGCAGCGGTTCTGCCTTCATCTCACATATCGAGGGCAGCCACACCAATGTGGTAGGCTTGCCTTTACGGGAGATATATGGCATTCTCAGGTCCATCAATTTCTGGAAATGAGCTGTCAGCTCCAATCCGGAAAAATTTCCGATCTATCCTTATGAATAGATTCGAGACAAAAGCGAAGGATGCTTAGTATTCCTCTTAGTACCGCTCCAGCATGAATAGACGAGCATGGCTCGTGTTATTCTTTGGTCCGTGTCGAGAATACAAGCAGAGGAGGAACAATTGGCTGTAGTAACTATGAAGAACCTGCTGGAATCAGGGGTTCATTTTGGCCACCAAACAAAGCGCTGGGATCCGAGAATGAAAAAGTTCATTTTCGCTGAGCGCAACGGAATTCACATCATCGACTTGCAGAAGACCATCGTCTGCATTAAGGAAGCCTACGAGGCTGTCCGCCAAACCGTACTGGCTGGGAAATCAGTCCTCTTTATCGGTACGAAAAAACAAGCTCAACAGGCTATCCAGCAAGAAGCTGAGCGTTGCGGTATGTTCTACGTGAACAATCGTTGGCTCGGTGGTATGCTCACCAACTTTTCTACCATCACCAAGAGTCTTCAGCGTCTTAAAAAGCTGGACAAGATGGAAGTTGATGGTACATTTGAAAGTCTCACGAAAAAAGAAATTGCAAAAATCAATAAGGAACGGGGCAAGCTCGAGAAGAACCTAGGCGGAATCAAAGAGATGAAAGAGCTGCCTGGGATTATCTTCATCATAGATACCCGCAAGGAAGCTATCGCTGTAGCTGAAGCCCGCCGTATGGGAATCCCCATTGTTGCTGTGGTGGATACAAATTGTAATCCCGAAGGAATTGACTTCCCGATCCCCGGTAACGATGATGCTATCCGCGCAATCACCCTATTTACCCAGATTATCGCTAACGCTGTAGTTGAAGCTGATAACGAAGCCGGCCTCCAAGTAATTGAAAGCCTTCAGGATGACGAAGACTACGACAACGATGAGGGATACGCCGAGGGCCGCGAAGACGAGATGCCCACTGCCCCTGTTGGAGGAGAGGCCTACGAAAAGGGCAGCGAGGATGACGATAGCTTCACCGATGAGGATTACTCTAACTACACCCCCGAGGAGAAAGAACGTCCTGCCCCTCCCAAGAGTGTAGAAGATGTGGTTGCCGATGAGGCTGGTATCGACGAAGACAAACTCTACGAAGAGGACTAAGGAGAATTTCATGGCAATTAACGCAGCAGATGTAAAACGCCTCCGGGAAAAAACCGGAGCCGGGATGATGGATTGTAAAAAAGCCCTGGTAAAGGCTGACGGCGATTTCGACCGTGCTGAAACCATCCTTAAAGAAATGGGTCTCGCGGCGGTCGCAAAGCGTGCCGACAGAAGCGCCGATGAGGGCCGGGTATTTACCTACGTTTCACCTCGAATCGCCGGGATCATGGAGCTTTCCTGTGAAACCGACTTTGTGGCGCGAAACGAACAGTTTGCTGAAACCGGGACCGGTATGATTAAGGATGCCGTTGAGTCCAATAAAAATGCCGATGATGCCGGCCTTCAGGCTAAGGCCACCGAACTGGCAACCACGATTAAAGAGAACATTCAACTGCGCCGCCTCGAAAAAATGGAGGCTGATGCTACTGAAAAAATCTTCGACTACATCCATGGCGAGGCTGGATCTGTGGGGGTATTGGTAAAACTCCGGGCAGACAAGGCGGCACTGCTGTCCGATGAGCAGGTCCTGACTCTTGGGAAGGATCTCACCTTGCATGCAGCGGCCTTCAATCCCCCCTACCTAAACGAGAGTAAGGTAGAATCCAGCTATTTGGCGGAACAGGAGCGGATTTTCCAAGCTCAAGCGGCAAACATGGACAAGCCGGCCCAGGTAATTCAGGGCATCGTAAAGGGCAAGCTTAACAAACACCTGAAAGAAATCTGCTTCACCGAGCAGGGGTTTGTTAAAGATGAAAAACGCTCAGTCGCCCAGGTACTTAAAGATCTAAGCAAAGAACTTGGCGGAACCATCGAACTGGTGGACTACCGGGTTTATCGAGCAGGTGAAGCACTCTAACACCTACTCGTCAAACAATGACCTTTCCTCCGGCAGGATAGCCATCCTGCCGGGTGGTAAGGCCCAAATTCTGTGATACAGTAACAGGAGGAGCTGAGCCATGAAAGAAGTCCTATCATCCGCAGATGATCGAATGAACAAGTCTGTTCATAACTTGGAAGAAGAATTTAACAGCCTACGGACCGGCCGTGCCAGTGCGGCGCTCTTTGACAGGATCAAGGTCGATTATTACGGAAGCCCTACCCCACTCAATCAAGTAGCAAATATTTCAATTCCAGAAGCAAGACTCGTTGTTATCCAACCCTGGGATAAAGGGGTCATAGGCGAAATTGAAAAAGCCATTCAAAAGTCGGAACTTTCTCTAAACCCATCCAGTGACGGAAAGGTGATTCGTCTCCAGATCCCCCCCCTTACCGAGGATCGTAGAAAAGAACTGGTTAAAATGGCGAAGAATATCGCCGAACAGTCCCGAGTAGCCGTCCGGAATATCCGCCGGGATGCCAACGACGAGCTTAAAAAGAAAGCCAAAGACGGGGATATTAGCGAAGATGAAGAAAAACGAGGTACTGATGAGATTCAAAGGTACACCGATAGTCACATTGAAAAGATTAATGTCCTGCTAGAAAAAAAAGAACAAGAAATCATGGAAGTATAATGGTAACCATGAGCCCCTCAGAACGGATGGTTCAACGTAAACTCGACCCTCACCTGCTTCCCAACCATGTTGGCATCATCATGGACGGAAATGGGCGGTGGGCAAGACAGCGGGGTCTACCTCGCACGGCCGGACACAAAGAGGGACTAACTGCCGCCAAGCGTGTTGTTAAAGCTGCTCGGTCTCTGGGGATTCCTTACCTCAGTCTATACACCTTTTCAACAGAAAACTGGAAACGGGCCCAGGAGGAAGTGAACTACCTCATGGGCCTTATTGCAGGTCATCTCCGGAAGGAATTCGATTTTTACCGTGAGAATGACATACGAGTGCTACATAGCGGCGACATCTCCGGGCTGCCTGGAGGCATTCAGGAGGAGATCCATTCAGTAACCCATGATACGCGGAATTTTTCCGGCATGACCGTCAATCTTGCAATAAATTACGGTGGACGAAATGAAATCTCCAGGGCATCTCGCCGTATACTTCGTTCGACCACCGAGAAAATAGCTGGGCTTCCCGAACCGATTTCCAGGGAAGCAGTCCTAAGGGTATTACACGATGCGGAAAGCCGCTTCGATGAGGAACAATTCTCCCAGGAGTTGGACCATCCAGAAATACCGGATGCTGATCTCATTATTCGCA
This sequence comes from Spirochaeta lutea, assembly GCF_000758165.1. NCBI lineage: Bacteria > Pseudomonadati > Spirochaetota > Spirochaetia > Spirochaetales > Spirochaetaceae > Spirochaeta > Spirochaeta lutea. Next base: position 196,305 of record NZ_JNUP01000003.1, read on the forward strand.
GCGGCGGAGAACAGCGCCTGAGTAATTTTTTAATTTGGCAAGGCAGCTATGCAGAACTTCAGTTCGATAAAACGCTTTGGCCCGATTGGGATGAGGATCGTTTTTATAAGGCCATGGAGAATTTTCAGCACCGCTGCCGCCGCTTCGGAGGAACATAACCTGATGTCAAATGCTCTCCAGAGAATACTTCTATTCTTCATCGCCATACCGGCCCTGGCTGCCTTGATCATTTTTGATCCTACCGAGCATCTGCTTATTATTAACGCCCTGGCTTTGGCCGTTACCATAGGAGCGAGTATGGAAATGGCCAACCTACTTTCCCTGCCATGGAAACAGGAAAAACGGTTGGGATTGTTCTTCTGGGTGCTTAGCACCGCCCCGGTGGCCGTCAGTGTAGCCTCCCGAATTGTCTGGGGATCGGCTGGAGCGTTTATCGGGTTTGGGTTCGGTATCTCCTTTCTCTTTCTGTTTCTGCTAACTTCGAACAAAAACGATCTTTCTAAGGATCTGTTTCTTTTGCAAAAACTGAGTATCGTGTTTTTATACCCTGGTTTTTTTATGATCCATTTTTCCCTGCTCACCGATCTCCCCCAGGGAAAGGCCGCAGTGCTGTTGTTCCTAGCAAGCGTTTTTTTGAATGATTCCTTCGCCTATGCCGGCGGTAAACTATTCGGTAAAAACAGCCGCCGTCCCTTTAGCCTGAGTCCAAATAAAACCACTGTCGGTCTGGTCTTCGGTATTACAACCAGTTTGGCCGTGTTGATTGGCGGTTACTTTATTCTTCCGCAGTTGTTTCCTTCGGGGATTCTTGGGGCCATTATCCTTGGATTACTCATGGGCCCCGGTGTTGTCGCCGGTGATCTTATCGAGTCGGCTCTGAAACGGTCGGCCCAGGTCAAGGATACCGGCCACATCATTCCTGGAAGGGGTGGATTATTGGATTCTCTTGATTCGCCGCTTTTTACTGCCCCGATTTTTTACTACGGTCTCCTGCTGCTTCAGTAGGATTCATGATAGGATTTAACTATGATATTTCAAATTGTAATTGGATTAATAGGGCTCGGACTCTTAGTGTCAATTCATGAGTTCGGGCATTATATTGCCGCCAAAGCTACCGGTATTGGTGTAGAGGTGTTTAGCATCGGTTGGGGCAAAACCCTGTGGCGGCGGAATCTGAAGGATGGAAGCGAGTTCCGTCTTTCTCTGCTTCCCATTGGCGGGTATCTTCGGATGAAGGGGGAGTACCAGTTCCGTGACGCAATCCAGAAAGGCCTTCCCACCTTTCCTGATGAGGAAGGCGGATTTTTCTCTGCCCATCCCCTTAAACGTATTCTAGTCGCATCCGCCGGTCCACTGATTAATCTGTTATTCGCGGTTCTCATCTTCACTCTGATTCATCTCTTCGGGTTCAGCTATTCAACATTCTCCAATATCATCGTTCCGGTAGAACAGATCCTGCCGGGTCAGACGAGTCCGGCAATTCAAGCCGGCCTGAAACCCGGTGATAGAATCATATCCATCAATGACGGAAGCACCCCCTACTATTCAGATATTCAGGAGATAGTAGCTACCAATCCCCAGGAAGAGCTCCGGTTGACAGTCGAACGAGCCTCCGGTTCGGTAGAAGAGATACGTATCACACCAACCCTGGATCCAGATAGGGGCATTGGACTCATCGGTGTGCAACCCTATATTGAGCCGGTTATTGCTGATGTAGAAGGACCGGCCCTTGGAGCCGGTCTTAGAACAGGAGATACCATTACATCGGTAAATGGTACTGCCATCCGAAACACCGCCCAGTTGCAGGAAATACTATCATCCCATCAGGGCGCCTTTGAGATCGTATTTTTGAGGGATTCTGCGGAGATGACAGCAACAATCTACCCCGAGTACACCGAGGACGGGCAGCCCTATTTGGGTGTTGTTTTTCAAGCTGTCACTGCCCGGAAACCCGGGTTGCCATTATTCTCCGCCATCAGCACGGCCATTGCTGAAGTCTGGCGCACCTTATCCTTGACCATTGAAAGCCTCGGCATGCTTTTTCGGGGACTCATTAGACCGGAGAATGCCTTGAGTGGCCCACTGAGAATCACATCCATGGTTGGGGAGATCGCTACCAGCAGCATGAGTCAAGGATTAGGAACGGGTCTTCGGATAACGTTCCAGTTCCTTGCCTTTATAAGCATTGCCCTGGCATTTGGCAATCTGCTCCCGATTCCGGTTTTAGACGGCGGGCAAATTCTTATGTACCTCTTCGAATGGGTACGCAGAAAACCCTTATCCCCAAAACAAATTTCCTTATTCCAAACCATCGGAGCTGTCATCGTAATCGGACTTCTCGGGTTCGCCGTTTTCAGCGATTTATTATTCATAACTAGAGGTTGATATGCGTTCAGGTACCCTTCGTAGTTTTTTGTTATTTGTCTTTTGTTCAGCAATCAGTGTATTCCCCGGGTACTCCCAGGACAGCCAGGATAGCCTTATGCCCAATAGTGGGCATAATTCGGCTGTTTTAACATTGAGTAGTCCGAACCTCAGCCCGTTCGCCGCCTCAATGGCACAGGACGGCTCAATTCTAATCTGGAATGTCCAAGAAAACACCCTTGCCGACCGACTATTTGTCATGGAGGACAGGCCTTCCTTTTTAGTTGTCCACCCCCAGCGGCCAGAACTTTTTTTCGTAGCCCGGGGCAGCGATAACGGCTATCGAATAGAGGCCTGGAATTGGGAAAATCATCAGAAACTTTTTACCAAGCCAATCCCCGAGCTGCCCCTATCTATCGCCTACTCCCCGAATGGAACTCGAATTGTCGCAACCTACCCGCGCTGGGATAGTATCGGGTTGTATAATGCAAGCAACGGACGGGAGATACGGCAGATGACCTCAGGATATGGGATTGTTGATTTTGCTTCTATCTCATCCAGCGGCGCCAATATGCTCAGCTACCGCTCCAGTGCAGGGGAGTTCATTTATCACAGGATTGCCACCAATGAGGTGCTTGCAGAAGTAAAGACACTCCGTAATTTGAGATATCTCAACCTCTTTCCCAATAAACGCTTTGCCGTCGGTATCCTCAATGATTCGCTAGTCACCCTTGATACCGTGGATGGGTCCACAAAAAGTAGACTCGCCATCCCCCGTCTTCAAATTGCCTTTCCTCTCTCTGACACCCTGGTAGGCGCTATCATCAAGGAGGATGATCGCTATTTCATTCGATGGATTTCTGTCTCGAACGGCTCACTAACCCCAGCAGCAACCCCAAGACTGAGCAGAATCGAACAAGCCAACGGAATTTTTACAGTAGCCCAGGATCGTTTGATCGCAGGATTAACGACCGGCGGTATCGCAAGCCTTTCACCCGAGGAATCCGTCCAGATTGCAGTAAAAAGACCGGCAGCGATAAATTCATTTGCTCGGGCGGGTGGACAACTCTTCATTGGCTCACCTCAGGGGGTGTTCTTCCTTGACGAAACCCAGATTCTTTCACAACTGAGAGACCGTCAGGCCCAACTCCTCCAGTACCAAAAAGTAGATCTCCCCTTCTCTGGAGGAATACCTCGAATGTTCTCCCTTTCCGAGAATGACATTCTACTCTGGAATGCATCAAGCGCTTCCCGTATATGGCGGTTATCCTACCAAGAGGATACTACGCCGAGCATTTCAGCAATAACCGGAGTTCATTCAAAAACGATCACTAACCTAGGAGTAGAGGATCAATTTATTATCGTGTTCTTCCGTGATGGTTCACTTGAGGTATATGACCGTGATAATTATTCGCGAATACTCTCCTACTCCACTATTGGGTTGCAGGATGCCATAATCATTAACAACGACACTCTCCTGGTAGGGAAAACCCTTACCAGCGGCTTTAATTCTTCACTGTTAGCAATCAACCTATTTACCCAAGAAACCAGTGTTGTCCAAAGCCAGGATAAGGTGATTTTTGACCTCCAGAGCACAACTGACGGCAGCGAGTATTTTACCCACAGCATTAGTCAAAATTCCGATAATCAGGACTCTACCCTCCTGCGGAGATCTCATCCAACCTTAGCATTCCGTAATTCCATCCTGTCACGGTACTCCGGGGAGGACACAGGAGCATCCATGGCATACGATAGCGGCGTACTTTTTTCAAGTCTTGGCATGGATCAATTGATAAGCTGGGATGGCAGAAGAATTATGAGATTTGAAAAAACCCGCCGGCTCCCACGATCCATCATGCCTCTCGAAGGTTACGTAGCAGCAATAAACAGTGATGGTACCCTATCGGTCTGGAATACAAGAACGCGCCAGTTTTATGCCGAGCTCGTTCTATTAGAGAGCTCTGAAGTACTCATCCTGGGAGATAATAAGTCCATCCTGGTTGCATTAGCCTCCGATACCCCTCCGGCGGAGATTCCTGGGTTAACAGCAGAATATCTATCCACCCTTGTCCTTTTGGAGAACCTCAGAGTTCAATCCCCTTCGGAGAGAAATCCGGAAGCACCGCCGAACCAGGAACCGCCCCCCGCACCGGCAACCGGAGCGGACTCAATAGACCAAGAGTCCGATAGGCAATTTGCAGATCCTGACACTCAAATCCCTTCACCGGGGGAAACAGACGGTACCGATGATACTAGCGGAGAATAACGAGCCGTAAGGAGATCATAGTACGCGAAAGGTTAAAAACTACACCAGATATAGCGGAGCAATCAATAATTCTACCCATTGGTGGTGTCGCCGGGTTGTAAAGTTACAATCTTTTGCGCACTATATAAGCCTTTGCGCACCGTCTAAGAAGATTAGGTTCCACAGACCTTTTCCACGGCCTCGCCAACTGCTTTCTGCACATTACGGCGGTGCTGTTCTTCTAAGGCTGGTTCGTAGATTCTACCCAGGAGGGTAGCACGATACATCGGGGGCATCCGATTTAGGGCAAGGGCAGCGATGTCTAGAATATATTCTTCCTTCTGGAATTCCTGGGAAATGGTATTGTCTGCAATAAGACGTTCAATCTCTTCGAAAACCAAATGCTCCGCATGGTTATGTAGTTCTTCCAGGTTGTAATAATCCGCTAACCCCATGTTTGTCTCCTTAATGCATTGTACTGTAGGTGTTAGGTAGTGCACAAAAGGTTGTAAACGACACCAGATATAGCGGAGCACCCTATAATTCCACCCATGGTTGGTGTCCCCCGGGTGTAATGTTACAACCTTTTGCGCACTATAGTAAGTGTTATGGATTTTATCCACCGAGACAAGAACTTCCCATGCAGGCGCCGAAAAGGATAGGGCAAACAACGGAGAGTCTAGCGATTTTCTCCGGGTGCCAGGGATTCAAACTTTGTGTAGGATGGTAAGAAGGCGAGATGGACGGTACCCACCGGCCCGTTTCGCTGTTTAGCAACTATTAATTGGGTATCAATAACCTCTTGGGTTTGGGCCGATTCTCTATCGCCGACCCTCTCCCGGTGAATAAACATAACAACATCGGCATCTTGCTCAATCGAACCGGATTCCCGCAGGTTTGCCAGAGTCGGAACCTTGCCCTCCGTATCCCGAGAGACCTGGCTTAGTGCAACGATGGGTATATTTAATTCCCGAGCCAGACTTTTTAATGATCGTGAGATTTCTGCGATCTGCTCATGACGGGGTATATCCTTATTCTCAGCGGTAATCAAGGTAAGGTAGTCGATAAAAATTATTTTTACATCAAACTGGGCCTTCATTCGTCTCGCCTGGGCGCGCAGATCCAGCAGCTTCATATTGGGCGTATCTGCGATGAATAACGGTGCATCGTATATATGGCTTGCTGCATCTACCAGGCTCTGGAGGTCTGCCGGACGCAGGTAGCCCGTACGTAAGGACTGGCTCCCTATTCGTGCTACCATTGCAAAGATACGCTGCATTATTTGTTGATCAGACATTTCCAGGGTAAAAAACCCGGCTGCTATTTTTTGTACAATAGCAACGTTTACTACCATTGAGAGTGCGAGCGCCGTTTTCCCCATGGAGGGACGGGCCCCGACGATAATGAGCTCAGCATCCTGAAATCCGCTGAGCATATCATCCAGTTCATGGAATCCGGATGGTATGCCGCTGTAGCTCGTTTTTTCTTTATACACCTTTTCGATGTTGCTGAGGGCCGGCCCCACAAGATCACGGATCTGCCTAAAGGTTACCGTCTCCTGTTCGTCCGTAATCTCAAAGATTTTTCGTTCCGCTTCTTCCACGATAGTCCGTGCATCGTGGCTTTCGTCATACGCGTCGGTACTGATCTCTGCGCTAATTCGGAGTAGCCGTCGTCGTACTGAGCTCTCTTTAACTATTCTTGCATAGTATTCAATATTTGCAGAGGTTGGAACGATGGATGTAAGTTGGGAAATAAATGCCGGGCCACCCACTGAATCAATGAGTTTTTTTGCCTTCAGATCATCAGTGACGGTGATTAAATCGATAGGCTCACTTCTGTCGGACAGATCAATAATTGTCTGAAAGACTTTTTGGTGAGCCTGGCGATAAAAATCCTCGGGACGAAGAATCGGTATAATCCGACCCAATGCCTCCGAATCCAATAGTAAGGCGCCCAGGGTTGCAAGCTCAGCGTCATTATTGTGTGGTGGAACACGTCCTTCCATTAGCCTGCAACCTCCGGTTGTTTAGTACTATTGATCAGCTTCTTCGGTTGATTCTTCCTCCACTGAGGCTTCTGCAGCGACAGCTTCCTCTTCTCCAGCGGGCTCTTCAACCTCTTCTTTAACAGCCTGAGGCTCGGCAGCCTTCGGACTTGCAGGAGACTCCTCTGTTGCATCCGAAACAACCGATACTTTGAGCTCAGCCTCTTCATCGTTGTATAAATGCACGAGAAGTTTATAGTCGCCCAGGGCTTTCAGGGTATGTCCGGGAATTTCAATCTTCTTTCGCTCGATTTCAACGCCGATTTTTTCCAACTCTTCATGGATCATCTGGGCGGTAACAGCGCCGAAGAGCTTTCCGTTTTCACCAGCAGGCATCGGAAATACAAGCTTGGCCTCTTCAATTTTGACCTTATTGCTTGCAGCAGCCAGCCGCTTATCTTCTTTCCGTTTAGCGATCTGCTTCCGCTTCCCTTCCAGGATCGCCACATTGGCCCGGCTGTACATACTCACCAATCCACGGGGAATCAGAAAGTTTCGTGCATAACCAGGCTTCACCTCTAAAACATCGCCTTCTTCACCCAGATTTGGAATATCATTATTTAAAATTACCTTCATGCGCTTTACGCTCCTTTACTCGAAATGTATAGGTTATCCATGTCTCAGACAAACCAAGAAGGGGTAACCCAAGGGAAATAACTAGATTTACACCTGGTATAATCATACCAACTAATACCAGGACAGCCAATCCACCTTTTGGTGCAAGACCTCCACGGCGGTTAATGAGCCACGCCCAGAGAATGGCTAACCCCTGAACGCCGTAGATAAATCCGGCACATGATAAAATGGTCCAGACTACCAGCCCGAATACCAGGCCAGGATTAAACCGTAGATCAATCAACCCTAAAAATCCGGATACAATAAAGATCCACAACCAGACACGGTTGACTTGATACCGGCTGAACCCGATCCCCCAGGATTTTCGGTAATCACGGCTTGATACTAACCGTCCCAGGAAAAAGCCTCCCAGTACCATCACGGTGTTTCCAAGAGCATAGGTCCGTACCATGGCGTTCCCAAGAAACCGTATAAGGTCTTCGGTCCCTTGACCGCCGCCACCAGTCTCAAACAGTCCCTCAACCAACAAGCCGATGAACTCAAGAAACGGACCCTCTCGTAAAAAACGAACCATGAGGGGTGCTAGAATTACTGCGCCTGCCACCTGGAGAACCCCTAGAGAAACCGTCCAATGAAGCTTCCTCCGGGTGCTATTCAGCAGCACTAATCCACCGACCATGGCCGCAGGCATTAACATGGTAAGCCGCATTAGAGACGCGGTGGTATCTGCATCTATGGATCGAGCCAGATCGTACTCCAGAAGCAAAAACAGACTCACTAAGACCAATCCAGCCCCATAAAGCAGATTACCCAGTCCCCATCTCTCATGCACTAGTTGAAGGGGTATGAGAAAAATCCCCATGGTAAACCCGACGGAATATAACAGAACTGAAGCCATCCCCATGCCGAGAACATGCAGCCATGGCTGCTGTCCCAGGGAATGCCAAAAATTCTGTCCATGTTGGTTTGCCATCTTTACCCCTTCAATGATCTGCCTACCATGCAGTGCATGGTATCCCTTCCTTAGCCCATGGGCAGCAGGGCAAGAAACCGGGCTTTTTTAATCTCTCGTACCAGCCGTCTCTGATTTTTCGCAGAGGTGCCGGTAATACGACGGGGAAGAATTTTTCCCTTATCGGTAACAAATCGTTTTAGAACCTCGGGCTGCTTGTAATCAATGGTGAGATTCTGGGTTTTAATTTTATCGACTTTTTTTCGAAAAAAGGATTTTCCCTTCCCACCGCGAAACCCGCCTCGGCGTTCGCCGTCTCGACCATCCATGCCGTCCCGGCTATCATTATCACGCGTATTTCTTCTATCGTCTGCCATTCGTTTTACTCCTTACGTAAAAGATTCCCGTCTCCATCCTGAGCGATTCACCCTCAAGATCAGAAGGGAACATCATCATCAAACCCACCTGAGCCGCTGTTGGTGTACCCATCATACCCAGAGGAATTATTACCCTGGTTACTATCATAGGAATTACCACCCTGGTTAAAACCGCTGCCCTGTCCGCCGGATCCACCGCCGAGCAGCTGAAGACTGAAGGCGAAGATTTCCACCTTACTACGGGACTGTCCATCTTGTTCCCAACGGTTCTGTCGTAACTCGCCCTGGATTGCAACCTGCTTACCCTTGGTGAGAAACCGGTGAACCGCTTCAGCAGCCTTCCCCATCATGGTTACATCGAAAAAATGAGATTCGTCTGACCATGTATCTCCGGATTTTCTTCGGTGAGTTTGAGCAAGGGAGAACTTTACGATGGCGGTCCCGGTTTGGGCGTATCGAAGTTCTGCATCCCTAGTCAATCGTCCGACCATTACAACGGAATTAATATCAGCAGCCATAGTGCCTCCAGATCTTAGGCCTAGTCTTCCTGCCGAGTAACGAGAATTCTCAGCAGCTCCTCCTGGTATTTAACCTTATCAGTAAGCTGATCGGCCTGTGCCGGATCGGCCTGAAACTGGAACACCAGATAATGTGCCTGAATAGCCTTCTGGATGGGATATGCGAGGGTACGAACCCCCATATCGACTTCCTTTACCTCTTGTGCACCAAGATCGGTAAGGACCTTTTGTACAGCCTCTTTGCCGGCTTTGAACTTAACTTCTTCAGCCTGAAAGACGCATGCTGCCTCATAGTTTCTCATAAATCCTCCTCGTGGACGTTGCCTATTCGGCTCCGGCAGCGGACTCGAATAGGTGCAGCGACCATTACCAACGGTAATGGTAAAGAGGCAGGGCATTGCCCTGATTACCCTTTTTGCTGTCGCGGCCCTGGTATACAGTACCGGGCCATTTCTTTTTGGAGCATTAAGCTACCATAGGGGTAAATACCTGTCAAGGTTTGAGTTAGAGCGCCGAAATACCTAGCATGACCTCCAGAATACACTTCGATGATGATGTTTATCTACTCCAAGCCATGATCCAGGTTTTGGATGAAGCAATGCAGCTCAACATTGATCCTCAGTTTTTTTTGGATAAGTGCATTGAAGATATTTTCTTTATTGATTCTACCCTGCTACGGCTGTACCGTACCTTGAAAGAAAACACCTTTTTAGTGAAACGGACCGAGTATCTCCGCAGCATTACCCACTGTAAAAAGGTGTTCGTGACCTTACTGCGGGGCATTACCATGGGAAAGGCAGCATTCTCAGGGGCATTGCGACCATACTACACCAAACTCAACGAGGCAGCTGAACACCAAGAGCACGATATACAAGAAATTGAGTCCACGATTCTCGACTCGGATAACAAAAATATCGAGCCTTCCAGTGCGATCAGCCAGGAGGAGTATGCCTTCTTGTTAGATCCGGGCCTGCAAGATACGGATCAATAAATTTTATGAATTCCTGGTGGGAGATCGCCGGAATGGTCGGCTCTGTCTGAACCCCCAGGGTGTAGCCCCATTGGGCATGTATACCTCTAATAAAGGGAAGATGTTGAGCTTCCTGTAGATGGGGCAGAAAATCGTCAATCAGTATCCAATTTCCCCGGTAGTTCCGGGATACTCTATAAAGCTCCTGGAGGACATGAGACTTTGCAACCCCCGGACCCGCCTCATAAATCCTTCCGGAAGGCCACTCCACCCCCCATGCGCGTAGAATCGCAGAAATGAACCCTGCTTTTTTTGTTGACAGGATGATTACCTGAGGATTGGACGCCAGGGACTGAAGATTCCCCTCCACCCAGGGGTAGGGATTGTTTCCTTCCATCCACCACGCCCCATGACTGGAGCATAGAAATTCTCGCCCACGGTAAAAGACCTCCCGGTAGGCTTTGATCCTATCCGGGGGACATGCATCCCGGTATTTGGCAAATTTACGCCCCGAGAGCTCCTGCCTCTCTGGGTCCGGGGTTTGAGATACGAGGGCTTGCAGGACGACAAAATCCGATCCCGTGGAGCACCAAGGCCTCAGGCGGTAAAAATGGGGACGAAGCCGGGCAGAGGCATCAGAATCCCCTAAAACCTGAAAGGCATGGGCAAAGTCGAGGTCCTTGCTAAGAGAAATCCAGGACATGAGAGAGGTACGAAGACACTCTTCCACGGAATTGCAAATTACTCCGTCAAAATCGAGGGCGAGATTAGCCAGGCTGGTTGCCCCTATTTTATTCGGGGGATTGATTGAATGAGAATCGGCTTTCTTATACACTGGTATGAGTATACAAAGGAATCAGACACAGGAGAAGCAATGAACACCCTACGCCAGACTAAAATTGTTGGAACCCTTGGACCCGCGAGTGATAACCAGGAGATTATGGAAAACCTTCTTAAGGCCGGCCTCAATGTAGCCCGGTTTAATTTTTCCCATGGAACTCATGAGGAACAGCTCTCCCGTATAACGGCCATGCGTGCCGCCAGCAAAAAGACGGGTATTCCTGTGGCTCTTCTGCTGGACACCAAGGGGCCGGAGATTAGGACCGGTCTGGCTGAGAACGGGGGCCCCTACACCTTGACCTCTGGCACGACGGTCTGGGTAACCACCGATGAGGTTCCCTGCAACCAGGAAACCATCTCTATTTCGTATAAGGACCTGCCCGGGGAGATTCATCCGGGAAATCATATTCTAATCGCTGATGGTCTCATTGATCTGCTGGTAAAGGAGACCGATGGAGTATCATCCATCACCTGCGAGGTACGGAACGGAGGGACGCTGGGCAGCAGAAAAAACGTCAATGTGCCCGGGGTACGAACCAAACTTCCTGCGATTACCGATAAAGACCGGGAGGATATTCTCTTCGCGATTACCCACGGAATGGATTTTATCGCAGCAAGTTTTGTGCGAAAACCATCCGACGTACTAGAGATACAATCCATCCTTGCCGAGCATGATTCCCCAATCCGTGTGATTGCAAAAATTGAGGATCAGGAAGGTTTGGATAATATCAAGGAGATTGTGCGGGTTGCCCACGGGATCATGGTTGCCCGGGGAGACCTCGGTGTCCAGCTACGGAGCGAGGAGATTCCACTGGCCCAGAAACGTATTATTCAGCTCTGTAACACCCTGAATAAACCGGTAATCACGGCAACCCAAATGCTGGATTCCATGATCAGTAACCCCCAGCCCACCCGGGCGGAAACCAATGATGTGGCAAATGCTATTTTCGACGGTACCGATGCGGTGATGCTGAGCGGCGAAACCGCCAACGGCGCCTACCCTATCAAGGCGGTGGCTACCATGGATGCTATTGCCCGCACGATTGAAAGCAGTCCTGAATACCGGAAGGTCTGCCGGGAACTATTTTTCGGACATGAGCATAACCACGAAATTGGGATGGCGGTGGCGCGGGCAGCCCACCTGGTAGCGGAAGATATCCATGCCGAGGCGATGGTTACTCCGACATTACGGGGCAACACCCCTAAACTGATCAGCAAGTTCCGTCCACCCTACAAGGTCATTGCGGCCACGGTTTCCGAAACGGTTCAACGCCAGCTCCTATTGCACTGGGGGGTGTACCCGCTGCTAACCGAGTATGTCCGGGATTCCGAGCTCATGATTCAGAATGCCCTCAGGCTGTCATTGAAGAATAATCTCATTCAGATGCTCGACAAGGTTGTGACTGCCGCGGGTATTCCGCTCAACAGCCCGATCATGATTAATACCGTCAAGGTTCACTTTATCGGGAATATTCTGAACCGCGGGCACCATGGTTTCGGCGGGGTATGCTCAGGTAAGATTGTGAAAGCGCGCAATGCCCAGGAAGCACTGCGGGCAGCCGAACTGCATGATATAGAAATTCTCGTTACCCCGAGCATAACCCCTGAGTACATCCCTATGCTTTCCCGGGTTCACGGCATCATACTTGAGTACAGATCAGAGGTTCCCCCTGAAGAGCTCATTGCCTCCAATCCTGAGCTCGTCTTGGTGGCTGATGTTAAGGATGCCCTCCGGCAATTTGAGGCAGGACAGTATGTGAGTCTGGACGGTGAGGAAAAAATCATCTATGAAGGCCTGATTGAGGGCTAACCGGCAAATAGGCTCGCCTATCTTGGAAACTCCGCTTCATCGGATATTTTTCAAAAAACATCCAGGTATTCTCTTGAGGTTTAGGCTACATTTTTGTAGTATCGCCACAGGAGTCCCATCATGGATGAAACGGCTAAGAACGATGAACGTTACCAAAAAAAGATAGATGAACTGTCACTCTTATTCTCTATCAGTCAGCTCCTGGATCAGAGCATGGATATTAAACAGGTTATTTATCCGGTTCTGAAGGAGGTTGGTGACCGCTTTGATATGAATCGGGGGACTATAACCCTTCTTGATCGTAAAACTGGTGATATTTTTATTGAAGCCGCCTACGGATTGAGTGAGTCCGAAATGGTTAAGGGTCACTATAAACTCGGCGAGGGCATCACAGGGAAGGTCATTCAATCCGGCCAAACCAAGATTATAGAGAAAATAAGTGACAGCCCGGAGTTCCTGAACCGTACGGGTGCCAGGCAGGGATCAAAGGACCGAGATTTCTCCTTTATTTGTGTGCCGATAAAGCTCGGGAACGAGGTTATCGGCGCATTTTCGGTTGATACCCCTCCATCGGAGATGAGTGTTCTCCATGACAAGGCCCGGCTGCTCTCTATCGTCACCTCGATGATTGCCCAGGCCGTTAAAATTAGGCAGAGCTTCTTGGAGGAAAAACGCCTGCTCCAGGAAGAAAACTCCAGACTGCAGGACGAACTTAAGGAACGCTTCCGGCCCAGCAATATCATCGGAAACTCCAAGGCAATGCAAAACGTATTCGATATGATCGCCTACGTTTCTAAAAGTGATGCAACGGTTCTTATTCGGGGTGAAAGCGGCACCGGCAAAGAGTTGGTTGCCCATGCCATCCACTATAACAGTCATAGATCCGCCAAGCCCTTCATCAAGGTAAACTGTGCGGCGCTACCCGAAACCGTTATCGAGAGTGAGCTCTTCGGCCACGAAAAGGGTGCTTTTACCAGCGCGGTTTCTTCCAGGAAAGGACGCTTTGAGCTCGCCAACGGCGGCACGATTTTTCTAGACGAGATAGGTGATTTATCTCCCACTACCCAGGTTAAACTATTGCGGGTGCTCCAGGAAAAGGAGTTCGAGCGGGTCGGCGGGAATGATACCATCCGCACGAACGTGCGAGTGATTGCAGCCACCAATCGCAACCTGGAAGAGCTGATGGAGTCCAATACCTTCCGGGAAGATCTCTACTACCGTCTGAACGTGTTTCCAATTCACCTTCCACCCCTCCGGGAACGCAAGAGCGATATTCTACTTCTGGCGGATAAATTCATCGAGAAGTACTCGGATCAAAATATTAAAATGGTGCGGCGCATCTCCACCCCAGCGATAGAGCTTCTCATGAATTACCATTGGCCGGGAAACGTACGGGAATTAGAAAACTGTGTGGAACGGGCGGTCCTGCTCACCACCGATGAGGTCATACACTCCCATCACCTTCCGCCCAGCCTTCAATCCGCTGAGAGTACGGGAACCCGTCTGCATGAAAGCCTGGATGAGGCCCTATCCAACCTTGAAAAAGAGCTGCTCAAGGATGCCCTTAAATCAGCGAAAGGGAATATGGCAAAAGCCGCCAGAATTCTCGATCTAACAGAACGAAAAATGGGATTGCGGGTTAAAAAATACGATATTGATCCCCGAACCTACCGATCCTAGCGCCTTCCCACCGCGGTCATAGTTCCATACCCATCTCCGCTGCATAGCAGATAGTGCGCAAAAGGTTGTAACGTTCGATGCTGACGCCGCTATCTGTGGTGTGGCCCTTGGATGGAGCTGCTATATCTGGTGCTGATTACACCCTTTTGCGCACTACATACATAACTCCCCAGAATGTTACCTGGAGTAGCCGTACACCCTGGTACGCCGCATACCCCCTTGATCCACTGTTCTTCGACTGAGGTGTTGGGTCTTTTTAGCTACATTTACGTATCTCTTTACCCTACTTGCTACCTTTTTGTTGCTTTTTAGTTGTATGATAACATATGCGTATCTAATTGTACTGATTTTCTTTCATAAACATTGTTTCTATCTTGTTGCATAACAGTAACCTACACTTCTTTGCGAATTTTCTTACAAAATAATTTTTAGTTGGCACGGTTTTCGCTTTAATAAAGCCAAGATACTCTATGAGGAGGTAGTTATGAAGGGAAAGCGTATTGCATCCCTGGTACTGGCGGTCATCGCCCTTCTGGTTAGCGGTGGTACCATCGTAGCACAGGACACTCTATCGAGTGAGACTATTCAGGCAGCCTTTGACATGATCTGGCTGGTATTAGCCGCATCTCTGGTCTTCTTTATGCAGGCCGGTTTTGCCATGGTGGAAATCGGACTTACCCGGGCAAAGAACTCGGGTAACATCATCATGAAGAACCTGATGGACTTCTCTGTGGGCGCCATCGCCTATTGGGCCGTAGGTTGGGCACTGATGTACGGTGAAACCTTAGGTGGATTTGTTGGATCCAGCGCATGGTTCCTTAGTTACCCAGCTGGAACCGATATGAGTCCCCTGTATCGGGATTGGATCTTCCAGGTGGTATTCGCCGCAACGGCAGCAACCATTGTCTCGGGATCCATGGCGGAACGAACTAAGTTTACAGCCTATCTCGCCTATTCGGTATTTATTTCCGGACTAATCTATCCCGTGGCAGGTCACTGGACATGGGGCGGCGGCTGGCTTGCAGAACTCGGATTTCATGACTTCGCGGGTTCTACCATCGTTCACTCCGTAGGTGGATGGGCAGCATTAGCAGGCGCTATAGTCCTGGGTCCTCGGGCAGGAAAGTATGTAAAGGTGAACGGGAAGACTATTTCGAAGGCAATTCCCGGACATAATTTACCATTAGCCGCCTTGGGGGTATTTATCCTGTGGTTCGGCTGGTTCGGATTCAACGCTGGGTCTACCCTGTCAGGTACTGACATGACCATAGGCCATGTTGCTACCACCACTACGTTAGCGGCAGCCGCAGGAGCCGTTGCAGCCATGGTCATCAGCTGGATTTGGTTTGGTAAGGCTGATGTATCCATGAGTTTGAACGGTGCGCTAGCCGGGCTCGTAGGTATAACAGCGGGTACCTGGGTTGTGAATCCCCTGGGTTCAGTAATCATCGGTCTGGTAGCGGGTGTACTGGTAGTCCTGAGTGTAGAGTTCATCGATAAGGTCCTTCACATTGATGATCCAGTGGGTGCTATTTCAGTTCACGGAGTAAATGGATTGTGGGGAACCTTGGCTGTTGGATTGTTTGCCGACGGGGTCAACGACCCCAGTATCGTCGGACTCTTCTATGGCGGCGGTTTTGGACAGCTCGGTACCCAGTTCATTGGTGCACTGAGCTATGCGGGATGGACCTTGGTCACGGCATTCATCCTATTCCTGGTGATCAAGAAGACCATCGGTATTCGGGTAAACGAGAAGGAAGAACGGGAAGGCTTAGATCTCTCTGAGCACGCCACGGATTCCTACTCTGGATTCCAGATTTTCAGTAACCTGTAAGGAGGCATAGCATGAAATTAGTTGTTGCATATATTCAGCCTCACAAGCTGCATTCGGTTAAAGAGGAGTTGTTCAACGCGAAGATTTACAAGATGAGCGTGACAAATGCCCTTGGGTGCGGCCAACAAAAGGGGTACACCGAAGCCTATCGGGGTGTTGCCTTTGAGGTGAATCTATTGAAGAAAGTTCGCATTGAAATTGCAGTGAACGAAGAGTTTGTTAAGCCCACCATTGATGCAATTATCCGTGGAGCTCGAACCGGAGAGATCGGGGACGGAAAAATCCTCGTACTCCCTTTGGAGAATGTTGTAAGGATCCGAAGCGGAGAAACCGGATCGGACGCCATTGGGTGATTCCTACCTTCATCCCCCCGGGGCCGCCTCACGGCGGCCCCTTTTTTGGGGTAGATAAAGGATGATGTACCCGCCTTACCTGCCCTCTGCGATAGATCTGAATCCCAGTTCATACTGTTCAAATCGTTGTTCATATCGTGGGACCCAGGAGGATTGGGGCTTTATTACATACTCGATCTTAACCAATTCATCCACAGCCTCGCGGTAGGAGTGAAACTCCTTAAGCCCGATGAATCCCTCTATAGCACACCCAAGCAACTCAGCATCCTGGATTTTTGGGATTTCTATGACAGAGTTGATCATGTTAGCCTTCATTTGGTTCCAACGAAGATTCTTAGCCTGCCCTCCGCATACCCGAAGGGTATCCACTGAACAGCCCACATCATGCAATATCTGCTTCACCTGGCGGATGGTAAATCCGATTGCCTCCACCACCGCTCTACCCATCTCGGCGCTGCCATGCACAGGACTTAGATTCGTAAAGCTTGCATGGTTAAAATCAAACCGTTCACCCTCATGAACAGCGGGGTAAAAGAAGGGCTGATCGCTCCAGTCCTGAACCGCCTCAATATCCTTGATCATCTCTTCATAGCTCCGTGCGGATTGACCGCTGAACCTCCTAAACCATTCAAAGATGCGACCGGTACTCGACAGAATTCCTGCCACGTTATATAACCCCGGAATGGCATGGGGTAAACACCGTACCTGGCTATTCTCTACCACACCTGGGGAACAATAGTTTATGCCTTCGCTGGTTCCAGCCCGATCGCAGGTCATGCCCGGTTCGATACAGCCGGTTCCAATTAAACTCATCATGAAATCGGATCCGCCTGCAA
This sequence comes from Spirochaeta lutea, assembly GCF_000758165.1. Lineage (NCBI taxonomy): Bacteria > Pseudomonadati > Spirochaetota > Spirochaetia > Spirochaetales > Spirochaetaceae > Spirochaeta > Spirochaeta lutea. The sequence continues at coordinate 213,707 of NZ_JNUP01000003.1, forward strand.
AGACACGCACACCCCGGGGTAATCCGAATTCCGAGGAGGCTTGGTCTGTGACAACCCCGATACAGCTGCCAGGCCGAAGAATGGTCGGGAAAAGTTCTGGACTCAAACCATAGACCCTAATCTGGTCCTGGTCCCATAGAAATCGATCAAATTCCGGTTGGGGGCTTATACTTGCCTCCTCACCAGTCAGCAAGAAACTCAGATATTCGGGGCAAGAAAGAAACCTCCGGGTCTTCCGGAATGCCTCGGGTGATGCTGCCTGAAACCAAGCTGTCTTGGGAAGATAAAAACTATCAGTAGACGGTTTCCAGTGGGAATTGCCATCAATCCATAACAAAACCGGTGCAGTCGGTCGGCGGTTTGCATCCAGGGGGACAAGGGTAGGACCGTTACCGCTGAAGACAATACCGTCAATGGGTTCGGCGGGAAGACAGGATCCCACAGCCTTTAATCCGTCACTCCAAATCTGGGGGTCCCATTGGCGAAGCTGGGTTTCATGAGTCAACAATGGATGACGATAGCTCCAAATTAGATTGCCTGTACGGTCAATAATTCCAGCTTTGAGGCTTGAGGTACCGATATCTGCAACCAATAGATGGGGTCGAGTATTCATAGAACTACTATAGCGAAAACTTCGCAATTTGGGTACAATCCCCCCATGAAACACAACAGTACCAAGGCACTCTTCGGAGTTTTGTTTTTCTTTTTTCCAGTAGTAGCCATCCTTGCGGGAGGTCTGAATGAACCCAAGGGATCCACAAGCGGAAGTTTTCAGATCGGGGTTTTTGTCCCCGGGGTGGTAGAGGGCAGCCCTACCTATGAGATGATGGTCAATGGGGTGACCCGGGCGAAGGAAAGAGCCGAGCAGGAAGGATATTCAGTCTCCCTGAAGGTCTTCGAAGCGGGTTTTAACCAGGCTGAGTGGACGGCGAGTCTAACCGCAATGGTAGCCACGGGAAGCTACGATCTCATCGTCACCAGCAATCCTTCCCTGCCTGATATTGTGCGTGAAATACGGAAGAGCTTTCCTGAGCAGCATTTTCTGCTATTAGATGGGTATCTTGCATCAGATTCCCGGGTTAAATCGATCTACTTCAACCAGTACGAGCAGGCATACATTGCCGGTTACCTTGCTGGTTTAGTTACCCAACCGGATTCCGGTCTCTCAGGGAGTAATGCACAAAAACGAATCGGTTTACTTGCCGGCCAGGAGTATCCGGTAATGGACCAGCAGATTCGTCCCGGGTACCTAGCGGGAGCACAGGCTGTCGATCCGGACATTACCTTAGATTTCCGGGTCTTGGGAAATTGGTATGATGCCGGAAAAGCTAATGATCTGGTGTCCTCAATGTTCCGCAACGGGGTTGATACGGTCCTTACCATTGCCGGCGGAGGAAATCAGGGAACAATATCTGCAGCCCAATCCAATAATGGGTATGTTATCTGGTATGATAGCCCTGGATATTCCTATGCACCTGGAATCATCGTCGGGAGCACCCTTGTCCGTCAGGAAGAAAGCACCTATGAGGCTACCCTTCAGGCCATTACCGGCGCCCTGGATTACGGCAATCCGGAGATACTGGGTGTGCAGGAGGGCGCCATCGGGTTCCACATAAGCCAGGAATACATTGAGGCGCTCCCTGAATCTCTACGCGATGAGTTCGAGAGATTCTTAACGGCTATACAGGACGGTACGACAACGATTCCGAGCCCGCGGTTATTTTAGTATCTTGGAAATGCAGGAGAGTGCGCTAGACATCGATAATCTCTGGGCGGTATATCCGGGTGCAGAGAACCCGGTACTCCGTGGGATAAATCTCGAGGTGAAAAAAGGGGAGATCTTCGCCATCATCGGGGAGAACGGAGCAGGGAAATCCAGTCTCGCAAGAATGCTGCTGGGGGAACTCCATATTCTTCAGGGGGCTTGGTCTTCTCCGGTGCCCTTTGAGCTTGTGCCTCAGCATCCCAGCGGCTTTCGAACCATTACCGTCGCCGAACTGCTAACCATGAAGGGAGCCAGACCCCAGGAACTGCCCGTTCAGCTTGAAGGGATATCTCCGAGGGCTTGCCTTTCGGATTTGAACCTCAGCCAGTTGCATATGGTCTACCTGTTTGCCTCCGTTGCTGCTCTCTATTCGGGAAATGGTGTCCTGTTTTTAGATGAAAGCACCGCCCCCCTATCGCCCCGAGAGGTTCAATGGCATTACGATTTACTTTCCTTTTTTACCCAGCGCGGGGGAAGTGTTTTGATCGTCGGGCACCGACTCGAGGAGATACGGTCCCATTGCCACCGATTGGGGATCATGCAAAATGGTGTATTCACCGAAACTATCGAGACATTGTCCCAAATCACAAGCACCGATCTGACTGAAAAAATGTTCACCCACACCACCCTGGACGAGCTCATACCGAGCTTCAATCCACCATCCAGGGATCGTCCAGTTCAGGAAAGGAATGCGCCGAAAACTCCTATTATATCCCTGGAGAGCATCTCCATTAGTCCTGGGGGAATAGAACAAACCAATGAAACCGGCCTAGAGGATATAAGCCTGGACCTTCTCTCGGGAGAGATCTTGGTAATTCTCGGACTGAAAGATCAGGGTATAGAACTGCTAGAAGAGGTGTTATGCGGTCTACGTGAACCTGATTCCGGAAGACTGCGGTTTCCTACTGATAATACCTTCCCTTCCAAGGGATTTCTTCCATCCCGAGGCTTTGGGTTTCTCCCCCACGATCGGTTAAAACGGGGGATCGTGGGAGGAATGCAGGTCTGGGAGAATCGTATTCTTCACCGGAGGGGCAGTCTTGCTCTCAAAGACTGGTTCTTCCCCAGGTCCTATCTTGATTCCACTCAGGAAGTCGATTATCCGGGAGATTTTAATCAGTCGGTTGGCACCCTATCAGGGGGTATGATCCAACGGTTGCTTATTCAGCGAGAAACCGATGCCGCACAACAAGGAATGATACTGTCCGAGCCCTCCTGGGGACTTGATCCTCGCTACCGTACGAGTCTATATAACCACCTGAACCAATCCGTACAAAATGGTACGGGTATCCTGCTGCTCACCAGTGATATTGACGAGGCTTTGATTCTCGCCCACCGGCTGGTTGTTATCTACGGAGGCCGAATTGTGAAGAACTTTGGCTCATCCCTCCCAAGCCGTAATCTCGGAATTGAAGCTATGATGGGGTTGGTATGATCTATTCAAAACGCTCCGTAGTTGTGGAAGTTTTGTTGCCCCTGACATTTTCTTTGGGAGCGGCGGTAGCGGTGTTAGCCCTAGGAAGCGATGAACCCATCTCTGCGCTATCAGCGTTCTTTTCAGGGCCTTTTCGGAACACCTACAGCTTTGGCAATATGCTGGATTCCGCATCCTACCTGATACTCACCGCCCTTGGAGTGAGCATTGCCTTTGCAAGCGGCGGTTTTAACCTTGGCGGCGAGGGCCAAATGTACGCTGGTGCATTTACTGGAGGGATGATTCTCCTCCTTCTGCCGGAGGTTTTGGGCGGCTGGGGTGTCCTCCTGGGAATCGGTGCCGCAGCCATCGTTGGAGGTGTTCTGGCTGCCCTATCTTCATGGTTCAAACGAAGTCTCGGGGTTTCCGAGCTGATCTCCAGCTACCTGGTTTCCCTTGGTATCATTCCAGTCATTGACGGATTACTCTCAGGACCCTTGCGTGATCCAAGTAAAAACCTACTTTCTGCTCCCAGTATAGCCCGGGCCTTTCATCTGCCCCGTATTCTGCCGCCCTCCAGCCTCAATATTGGAATCTTCCTTGCCTTGGGAGTAGCTCTCTCGGTCTGGTTCTTCCTCCACGGCAGCAAACGGGGGTATGAATTTCGGGTCGCAGGGGGTGGATCGGTGGTTGCACGATTAGCGGGCATTGCCACAGGGTTGTACGGCTTTTGGGGATTCACTGTCAGCGGCGTACTCCATGGATTTGCCGGGGGGTTGGCAGTAGCCGGAACCTACCATGCCGCCATGGCCGGGGTGACCAGCGGTATGGGCTGGAACGGTATCGCTGCCGCCCTGATTGGCAGAAACCATCCCCTCGGCGTTATTCTTGGCGCCTTGTTTTTCGCCTATCTTCAAGCCGCAGCTAGGTCTGCCATGCTGGTAAGCGATTTTTCCACCGAATTATCCGGGATTGTGCAGGCACTGATTTTCCTTCTGATCACCCTGGACTACACAACCCGGAGACGTAGGGGAGGCATTCATGGATAGTACTCTGGGAGAACTCCTGTATTCGGCTGCGCCGATCATATTTGCGGGGCTTGGTGCCCTGGTTTCCCAGTTGGCAGGGGTTCTTAATATCGGAATGGAGGGGATTCTGCTCTTTGGTGCCTTCTCTTCAATTTCTGCAGTCATCCTTACTACCCAGCCGATCATCGGGATTCTTGCCGGAGCGATTGCCGGTACCCTTGCAGCCTTGGTTATTAGCTGGGCTCATGTCAATCGCGGCGGAAATATCTTCATTGCGGGTCTTGCGATAAATCTATCGGCATGGGGTTTAATCCCGGTGCTCAGTAGTATGATCTTTGGGGTAAAGGGTGTCCTCGGATTAGAGCAACAGATCGGGTTCCGGGTTCCTACCCAACCATGGGTAGTTCTTCTGGCACTCCTGGCTATTGTCTTGGTCGTTCTCTTAAGACAATGGCTCAAGCATACACGCTACGGAATAAAATTTCGGATGATTCATGAAGATGCTTTGGGAGCCCGTGAAATGGGGATAACGGTGTCCCGTATACAGAGGGCAGCCCTGATGTTGTCAGGGGCACTCGGTGGAATAGCAGGTAGTTTTATCGCATTACGGTTAGGCGCCTTCGTCCCCAATATGAGCGCAGGCCGGGGCTGGATTGCCCTGGTCGTTGTATTCCTCGGTTCCTCGTCACCCGCCGGCGTTCTCGTCGGCTCTCTAATCTTTGTACTCGCAGAGTTAATTGCCGGAGAGATCCAAAGCCTTAGCAGTCTGCCCGGGATCTTTGTGGGCCTACCCTACCTCCTAACCTTTGTTATTCTGGTAATTTGGAATCTGTCAGTCGCGCCCGCAATCAAGTCATATAAACAAAGAAAACCCGCACCTTAAAATCAGGCCAATTTCATTTCAACTCCGAGACAATCCCTAACCGCACCACGGTGTACCGTTTCATGGGCCCGAAGCTCATCGGAGTAGCCTTGGATCGTCTCCCGGTAGCTGGAAAGCCCGAGGTTTCCGGCATACCCTGTGCTCTGCCTCCGATGGAGTAGATCATCGGGATTCCGATTCTGGACCTGTTCTATATTCATTCCGACCTGGCGATAAGCGTCCCGAAAACTCAACCCCTGTTCAACTAACGAAATCGCGTCATCCGTGGCGTATATATCCGGGCTGAAGCCCAATTTTAATGCCTCAGGATGTACCGTTAGTTTCTCCATGGTAAGCCTTGTAATCTGCAGACACTCAAGAGCGGTGGAGGTACCGCGTAGGAAGGGTTCTTTCGTGTCTTGGAAGTCTCTATTATAACCACTCGGTAGACTCCGTATCACGTTTTTAACCTGGGTTGCCCATCCCGATACGCTCCCGGCTCTAGCCCGGAGCAGTTCCAAACCATCGGGGTTCTTTTTTTGGGGCATAATGCTGGACCCGGAGGTGAGCTCATCCGGAAGACTGAAATATCCAAACTCCGGAAGGGAAAACAGAATAAGATCCTGGGCGATCTTGCTTAGGCTGATACAAACCTGGTCCAGGGCATCAAGAATAATTGACTCCACCTTACCCCGGCCATTATTTGCCGCGAGAACATTCCGTTGTACTCGGGAAAAACCCATAGCTTTAGCAGTGAATTCACGGTCCAGGGGAAGGGGTACTCCGTAACTTGCCGCCGCTCCGAGGGGACTTTGGTCATTGAGATGCCACGCTGTTTGTAACAGACTATAATCATCCAGAAGCTGCTGAACGAAAGCCCCAGCCCAAAGTCCTATAGTAGAAGGCATCGCTACCTGCATATGGGTTCTCCCCGGCATGGGGGTGAATTCGTGCTCCTGGGCAATGTGAAGAATGGCGCTAGCAGCAGATAGAAGGGCGGACCGGAGATCAATGAGACGTTCCTTACCGAACAACCGCAGCATTGTCAGAACCTGATCGTTTCTACTTCTGCCGAGATGAATCTTTTTCCCCGTCTGCCCAAGCTTTTCTGTTAAATAGGCTTCTATTGCGGTGTGACAATCCTCGTCCTCACGGCGGATGGGAAATCCCTGGGATGTATCGGCCATACCCGCTATCTCCCGCAACAGGGCCTCCAAAGAGGCCTGTTCATCCCGGGTAAGAAGCCCTGCTTTGGATAAACCCCTGGAATGAGCAATGCTTCCCATACAATCGGCCTTGACCAGCTGTCCGTCAAGTTGATAATCCAAACCAACGGTAAACGATTCTAGTAGGGCATTTATTGAAAACCCCTTCTGCCATAGTTTTGCCATGGGAAGCCTCCTCCATACAGGGTCAGAGCTTACCCGGGGTGCTGTACACTGTCAATTCGAGTAAACGGTCTTAGAGGCTATCACTTCGCATTTAATCCTGGATTCTAAATTGGAGCTCATCATTCTGCACATCACAGTAAATAGGTGTTCCGGGTGGATACTTTCCCGATAAGATCTCCTTGGCCAGGGGATTTTGTATGAGATTCTGGATAGCACGCTTTAATGGCCGAGCACCGAAGGCCGGATCATAGCCCGCTTGAACCACCAACTCCTTCGCTTTTTCACTGAGGGTCAGGCTCAAGTCGCGTTCTTCCAAACGCCGGGAGAGCTTTTGTATTTCAAGTTCAAGAATCTGTTTCATATGACCATCTGAAAGACGGTGGAAGGTAATGACCTCATCCAGACGGTTGAGAAACTCGGGGCGAAAGGTACGACGCAGCAGGCCGTTTATATCCGGAAACAGCGAATCAAGATCATCATTACCGAGAATCAGATCACTTCCGATATTGCTCGTCATTATAATTATGGTATTGCGGAAATCTACAATACGACCCTGGCCATCGGTCAAGCGCCCGTCATCCAACACCTGTAGGAGTACGTTAAAAACATCGGGATGGGCTTTTTCGATTTCATCGAACAACACCACCGAATACGGGCGCCTACGAATGATCTCCGTTAATTGTCCACCCTGGTCGTACCCAACATACCCGGGGGGAGCTCCGATTAGACGGCTGACCGCATGTTTTTCCATATACTCGCTCATATCTATCCGGGTAAGGGCCTTCTCATCATCGAAGAGAAAACTCGCTAGGGTTTTCGCGGTTTCTGTTTTACCCACACCGGTAGGACCGATGAACAAAAAAACACCCGTGGGCTTACTCAAATCAGCAAGACCACTTTTATTCCGGCGAATGGCATCACTTACGGCCTGCACGGCCCGGTCCTGCCCTACAACACGTTTTCCCAGGATATCCTCCAGATCCAGCAGCTTATCAACCTCGCTTTGCAGCATCTTCGAAACCGGGATACCGGTCCATGTGCTAACAATCTTAGCGATATCCTCCTCGCTTACCTCTTCACGCAGCATGATATCCGAGCCTTCCTGACGATCAGCCAATTCCTGCTGAATTCGTTGTAATTCCCCCCGGGCTTGGGGCAACAGCCCATGATGAATTTCTGCGGCCTTCTCCAGATTACCGTCTCTGGTGTATCTGTTCTCATCCGCGGCCAAGGACTCTATCCTCTCCTGCAACTCACGCATCTTGGTGATAGTAGACTTCTCTTTCTGCCAGCGTATCCTCAATGCATCCCGTTTCTCCTGAACCTCCGCCATTTCTTCTGTAAGGTCTACGAGGCGTTTCCGGCTGGCCTGGTCCTTCTCCTTGGAGAGAGCCTGCTTTTCTATGCTTAACTGGAGTATGCGACGTTCAAGAATATCCAACTCCGTAGGCTGGCTTTCAATTTCCATCTTTAATAAGCTTGCTGCCTCATCCACCAGGTCAATAGCCTTATCGGGAAGAAAACGGCTGGTTATGTACCGGTCGGACAGCACAGCTGCGGCAACCAAGGCTTCATCCTTGATTTGGACCCCATGGTGTACCTCGTACCGCTCCTTCAGCCCCCTGAGGATGGAAATAGTATTTTCCACCGAGGGCTCCCCGGTATACACGGTCTGAAAACGGCGCTCGAAGGCTGCATCCTTCTCAATATGCTTTCGGTATTCATCCAGGGTGGTCGCGCCGATGGTATGCAGTTCTCCCCGGGCTAAGGCTGGTTTCAGGAGATTTGAAGCATCCATAGCCCCTTCTGCAGCCCCGGCACCCATGAGGGTATGCAGCTCGTCAATGAACAGCACGATGGCTCCATTGGATTTCCCAACCTCCTGGATGACGGCTTTCAGCCGTTCCTCAAATTCTCCCCGGAACTTTGTCCCGGCAAGGAGACTACCCAGGTCCAAGGCTAGGATGCGCTTATGTTTCAGACTATCCGGCACGTCCTTGGAGACAATCCTCCGGGCAAGCCCCTCTACGATGGCTGTTTTACCAACACCGGGTTCCCCGATAAGAACCGGATTATTCTTTGTGCGCCGGCTCAAAACCTGGATTACCCGCCGAATTTCATCATCCCGGCCGATAACGGGGTCAAGCTTTTCCTGCTCGGCAAGGGCGGTGAGATCCTTGCAATACCGCTCTAACGCCTTATAGGTCGCCTCGGGATCTTGGGTGGTTATCCGCTCGGTGCCGCGCACATCGCGCAAGACCGCTCGCGCCTTTTCCACCTCAAGCCCCTTGCCGCGTAGAAATCGCCCGAACTCACCCTCCGAGGCTAGCATAGCCAACACTATATGCTCTCCGGCGATGAACTCATCCTTGAATTTCTTAGCCTCTGACTCAGCCTCGGCAAGAATCCTGGCGGTATTCGGCGCAAGGCTTACCTGGGCAGAATCCCCGTGAACCCTGGGTTTTTTCTGAACCATGGCGGTAAGCTCCCGGGCGAGGGCGTCCGGGGAGACACCGAGATGGTTAATCAGGGAGGTCACGACCCCCTCTTTTTGATCGAGCATAGCCGACAATAGATGTTCCGGTTCAATCTGGCTGTGGTGATTCTGTAACGCCAGGGTCGAGCTATTCTGGATTGCCTCTTGGGCGGTTTTCGTAAACTTATCAAAATTCATCAAAGAGCCTCGTCATTTTTGCTTCTATCCCATAAGATAGTAATGGAAGTATTGTTCCGGCAACAAACGAGGAGAAGTCATGGAAGAGAGACATCCATATTTAGATAACAAGGTTGTGATCCTAAACGGATTTTCCAACGAGGAAATTGTGTCCATCATGAAAGCGGTTCGGGCCACCTTCGACCCTCCGGCAGACTTAATATTCGCAAAAACCACCCCTAATTCCCTCGAGATGAAGCTTAAGGAGCTGATTGTCGACATGAGCGAGGACCATGAATACCTGAAGAAAAATCCTCCCCAGAAAAAAGGCTAGGGCTTCGATAGTGTACAAATACTTGTAACCTTCAGGCCGCCGGCACCATCCCTGGGTCGGGTGCCGGCCTGAACCACCATACCTGATGTAGATTACAATCTCTTGCGCATTTTACATCTACTACCCACGACATGAGGCGTTCCTCAGAGCAGTGCAGCCTGAACTGGAACCCGTCTCCCCGGGGCTATCAACCCATTCCTACAGCCCTGAGGTGGCGTACATCCAGCTCAAAGACAGTTACCTCGCCGATACTCACCAACTTCTCGTAGCCGTTACGCTGAAAATACCGCCGGGTACCAAGATCTGAACGGTTGACCGGACAGACGACATGGTCAATCCCCTGGGGAAGGTCGGCAAGCAGCCGTTTATGGAATTTGCCCACCACGCCGAGGTCCCGGTACTTTGCCACCAGGTAGTCTGCAGGCATCAGCACCGTGGATTCCGGCGGTTTTCGTTCACCCACCGCCCGGAGGATCTGAATGAACTGGGCATTTGTATCGGAAGAAGCAGCCGTCTCGGATTCAGGGGCATTTGAATCACCTTTATTCCCCATACCCTCATCTTGGCTTTCAAAACCCCGATCCCCTGGTGTCCCAGCCCCGGATGCAGCATGGGATTCCGAACTTAGCTCCAAGACGCCTTCAGGCTGCTCAGCGTCATCCCCGGTCCAAAACCGCGGAGCATACTCCAGGAGGTTATCAAGCCGGAGCAGCACCGAAATTCCATTAAGCCGGTTACGCCGGAAGGCACCGTAGACCAGACCGTTTCCGGAAAAGGCATAATTGATCATCTTTTCAGCGAAAAGCGGATAAAACCGCCTCATATCCCCATACTTTTCCCGCAGAAACCGCACTACCAAATCTGCCTCCTCGGCCCTCAGCTGGGCATACTGGAAGCTGCTGGTATCCTGACGGAACATCCGAATAAGGTAATAGACATTAACACAGACAATGAACCCGTTGGTGGCAACGATGGGCCAGGCTTGGATGAGCACCCCGTATGCCACGAAGAACAAACACCCGATGAGGTTGATGATCCGTAATTTTACCAGGGAAACCATCACTAGGGAGAGGGCCACAAAAATCGACGCGGCATACCCAAGAAGTTCTGTCATTGATAGGCTCCTTTTCTTGACCCCGGAGGGTTACTCCCGTATTATCCCATACGATGACTGGTAAGGCAAGAAAACCCGCTGGCATGGGACCCTTACCGTATGCACTGAATGCCGAACGAGGATGCCCATGAAATTCAGACAGTGTATCCAGACTATAGCTCCATACCAGCCGGGGCTTCGCAGCCAGGGCAGTATCAAGCTTAGCTCTAACGAAAACCCCCTGGGGCCGAGCCCCCGTGCTATGGATGCGGTTAGGGAAACGGTACCGATGATTCACACCTACCCTGACGGTGCGAACAGGGAGCTCACGGCGGCCATTTCGGATCGCCTTGGGGTGGGGAGCGATCAAATTATCATTGGTAACGGAAGCGACGAGTTGTTTCTCCAGATTGCGGGCATCCTGTTGGAGGGTGATTCGACTGCGGTTAGCGCTCGCCAGACCTTCAGCGAATACCGGTTTTCCGTCGCGGTATTCGGGGGAACCATGCGCGAGGTGAATCTAAGCCCCCAGGGTCGATTTGATCTCCAGGCCATTCTCCATGCGTGCGATGATTCAACCAGACTGGTATTCATCTGTAATCCGAACAATCCCACCGGTACCTACCTCACCCACCGGGAACTGTTGGATTTTCTCACGGTGATGAACGACAGGTTTCCCGATGCTCTGGTGGTGGTTGATGAGGCATACCAGGATTATGTTACCGCTCCGGACTTCCCCGATTCAGTAGCCCTACTCGCCTCATGTCCGAATATGATTATTACCCGGACCTTCTCGAAGATTTACGGTCTGGCCGGGTTACGGGTCGGATACGCTGTGTCCCATCCTGAGGTTATTGCCCAGCTTAAACGGGTAAAGCAGCCCTTCAATGTCAACCTCCTGGCCCAATCAGCCGCCCGGGCGGCCCTGTCGGACGAGGATTTTCACCACCGAAGCCGGGAGATTAACCAGCTCAGTAAAACCCGACTTACCGGATTGTGTGATAGCCTGGGATTTTCCTACTTCCAAACCCAGGCGAATTTTCTGTGTATTACCCTGGCGGAGGATCTTGGGATCGAGAGCGTCGAATTGCCTCCGACCGCTCTGGGGGAGTACCGTCTCCCCGATGGGGTGAACAATCTCTCGAGTTTCGCATTCCGTCATTTCAATGAATACGGGGTAAGTATTCGTGCACTGCAGTCCTTCGGGCTTCCCTCGGCGGTTCGAATCACCCTTGGCATGGATGAACAGATGCAGGGAGTATATCAGGGACTGGAGCGCCTTGCGGAACTCGCTCGGAAGGGATCATGAACCTTTCCACCCTGGTTTCCCAGTTTAGCTTGGCCCTGGGGGGCGCCTTGGTACTCAGCCTGCTGCTATGGATCCGGCTCCGGAGGATTCTTGCCGATCCCCAAAAACGGCCGGGGTATATTGCCGGGGATGTACCCATCTGGATGTACGTTCTCGGTGCCCTGGGAATCGGACTTCTTACGGTACTGATTGTGGGTGGCATTTTACAGGGATTGAATTGGTTTCAGCCCTTCACGTTTACCGGCGCCCGGCTGTCTCAGCGCTACTCCATCAGGGAATTTTCACCGACCTGGTCGACGGTGCAGTCCTTGATAGCTATGTTCTTACGATCCGCCGCCCTTGAAGAACTGGTGAAGGTCTTCTTGATTTGGCTCATAACCCGGGGTTTGACCACCCGGGCGTATTCGGTATTAGCACCATCCCAGCGCTCCACCTTCATTACCGTGGTTCCGGTTTTCTTGGGCTTCATATTTGGAATCGGATTCGGCGCAGGGGAAACCCTTCTGTTTGCCCTGGGGAATTTCCAGCTCCTGGTACTACGAGGTTCCACCGCTGTTATCCTTCACGGGGTAACTGCCGGAATTGCAGCCCGCTCCATTCCCGCCAGGGAACTAGGATTGCGTTCCTGGGCCTGGATAGCCGCAGCCATGGGCATTCATTGGCTGTATAACCTCTTGCTGGCCCTTCCTAGTCCGTTTAACTACCTGGTGTTTGTATTGCTTGCCGGAGCCATGGTCCGTATCCTCGGGGGGATCCGGGCAACCCAGTAGGAACCCCTACATAGTAGCGGAACCGGCTGAAACTATTCACTGCTTGGGCCTGTGCCCTGGGTTGGATCGCGGATGGTGCCGCCATATCTTCGGATAGCGCGCAAATTGTTGCAATTTTTGACCTTGGCCACACTACCCGTGGATAATAAACCAGATGGTGCCGCTTTATTTGGCGTAGTTTACAACCTTCTATGCACTATGTATCTTGGTGTGCCCTCCAGCCTATTGTGCAATACGGTTTCTTTGCCCACTGGAGCCGGTCCCCAGCCTGGTTTCCCCGGTTTCAACGGCCATCCGGGAAGAAATCTTTTTCCACTCCAGCGGTTGACACATTTTTGGGTACTCTGTATAGTACCACCATAACGACGCAGGGTAGAGCAGTTGGCAGCTCGTCGGGCTCATAACCCGGAGGTCGCAGGTTCGAGTCCTGCCCCTGCTAAATCTCTTAAAAAGAGGAAGTCCATTACCACAGGGTGATGGACTTTTTTTTGCCTTGATCATGGAAGGACTCCTGCACCAGGGAAGGGTTGTTTGCTCGTATCCGTGCTGGAAACCCTATCCAACAGAATCCCCATACTAAAATACCCAAAAAGAGGGGCAGCCCCGCCAACGGACTGCCCCGAAATGATGTCTTACCTATGGGGATTAGCTTACTGCCAAACCCTGACATGGTCGATTTTGAAATACACATCGGATGTTACATCAATGCTGCCTCCGAGTTTCCCCCCCATGGCGAGATTAAGGATCAGGTGAAATTGCTGGTCAAAGGGCCAACCCATCCACTGTTCCGGGGTATGTGGGTTATTGTACTCACCCAGCTTTTTATTATCATAGAAGAGGATGATCTTATCTTCGGTCCAGTAAATTGCATAGGTATGCCAAGCGGTGTTTATATCGGCGAAGTACTCTCCCCCCATACCTTCTCCTGCATAGCCATGATCGACTCCGGAGTTGCTGAAGGTGTGTACGGTCCCGTGGGCACTACCGGCCCCTCCCCAGTACGGGAAATTGGTTGCATGCTCCATGATATCAATCTCGCCGCTGGCAGGCCAGGCATTGCCGTAGGTATCGGTTCCAACCCGGGGATCTCGGTAGACGATATCCGTGGGTAGCATCCAAATCGCCGGCCAGGATCCGCCTTCCACAGGAACCTTGGCACGGATTTCGATAAATCCGTATTTAAAATCCTTCAGCCCCATGGTTTTAAGTCTGGCACTGGTCCATTCTCCCGTTGCCGGGTCGTGTCTTGCAACGATATTCAAAACGCCCTGGTTATCCACATAGGAGTTCTCCCGGGAGTTGGTGTAGATCTGTGCCTCTCCGTTTCCCCACCGGTTATCGGGACCGAAGGGATTGTCCTCATCCAAATCGTATGTCCAGTAGGCAGGATCAGGAGCACCGGCCTGGTTAAAATCATCCCGCCACACCTCCGATAGGGATGCTTTGATCTGGGAAACGTCGTATATCGTCCAGGTAACGGTAGAGGTCACCGGAGCATTCTGACCTGACGCCGTGAGGAAGCCGATATCTTTAATCTCTACTGATCTTCCCACATCGGTTCCCAGGAGCAGCGCGAAGGCCACGAGAATATTTTTATTATTGATCTGGGATACCGGGATGTTGATGGTGGTCCAGGAGGCGAGAGATCCTGCGCCGTAGGTGCTTAGAGGTACGGCATCAATCTGGTTTGTTCCGGTGACATCCTGGAGGATGAACCGGATATCCGATGCAGCGAGGCTGGCGGACCGAATGGTGAACCGGATGGTTTGGACCTGTGAAAAATCATAGTAGCTGGTGCCGTCCGCCTGCATGGGAACCTGACCGAGGGTTCCGCCGCTGAAGTACTTGAGCGGGGCGTTGGAGTTAACGGTCATAGTTACTACGCCATCGTTAAAATCCATATCTGTTGTTGCATCCCAGCCGCCGATGGCGAAATCTGCAACGGTTCCATTGGACAACTCCGACCAGGTAGCGCTGGTGAGGGTTCTGTCAAGGTACAATCCGGTCTGGCCAGGTTCCGTTGGGTCCGTTGGGTCGGTCGGGTCCGTTGGGTCGGTCGGGTCCGTTGGGTCGGTCGGGTCCGTTGGATCGGTCGGATCTCCGGGATCGGTGGAAAGAGTAAATTGTGACCAGCTGGACACCGAGGCCAGCTGCCCCTGGGGTACGAGGGTTTCTATGCCGTTTCGCTGATCCAATACAGCAATGGCAATTTCTGAGCCGGGTACAAAACTTGGGTGGTTCGCAGTGAAGGTGTAGGTTCCATTGCCGTAGGTCATTGCCGCATGGGCTGTCACCAACCCTAGGCCATTGCCCTCTGAAATATACACCCGTGCACCTGTACCGGGACTATCCACCGGAAATTCAACGAGAAACGAGCCTGACTGCATCTCCTTGATGGTGATTTGCCCCGCAGGTCCATCCAGCTGAATACTTCCGGATACCGGTTGGGTCGGATCATCGGGATCCTCTCCGGGGTCAGGGGTGCTACCATCGCCATATTCTACCGTCGCCCAGGTCGAAGGCGTGGCCAAATTCCCCTGGGGTATCAGTCTCTCTTGGCCGTTGCGGAGTTCGAGCACAGCAAGATGAATCGTAGCTCCGGTTGTAAAGCTGGGGTGTGTAAAGGTGTAACGGTACTCCCCCGCCTGCCATTGCATATCCTGACTCGCAAGCACCAGTCCCATACCGTCGCCCTCAGAGAGGTAAAGCCTGGAAAAACTGGCGGGGGTTGCTGCTGGGTAGCGGATGGTAATCTGTTGATTCTCCATACCGGATACATAGACGGTTCCCCCGGAACCTTGGATTACCGAACGGGAGAGGACCTGCCCGTCAGAAGCCGGATCAGCGCTGAAGGGTAACAACCCCCCTTCACATCCAGCCGTAAAAAGCATGAGTAACAGAGCAGCTACCCATGGATAGAGTTTCTTCATTAGTTTGCTCCTGGACACCGAGAGAAGCCTGGAATGGAACGCGTTTCCATATGAATGGCTCCTGGGTGTGGTATTTTCTGTTTCCCCCGTCTTCCCCCCGGAACCGTATGCATACCGTTTATACAGGGATAAACCGGGTTTTGTTTGTTGTCAAGCAAAACTATAAAAATAGCTGAATCGTATTCACTATAGTTTCTTTTTATTAACTATATCTATTTAAGGTGTATTTAAGGTTTATTCCTCTAAGGTATTTACAGGCAATTGTGAAAGTTTTTTGGGATTGCCATGGGAGGAATCAAAGACACATGCATTCTTCTCCGGCCCTGATTGCCTACATGGTATTTCAGGGATCGTTTCACAATCTACTTTTTTGGAGGCGCTTTTATGAAAAAAGCACTAGGTATCTCTGCAGCATTGTTGCTTGTACTCATCTTAGGATCCTGCGACGTCATGGGTGGCGAGGTAGTTATTCTAGGTTCGATCTACGGAGCTGCGAACCCTGATACCGAACTGAATTTTAACAACGCGGACACGGGTATTTTGACCGAAGTGAATGCCTATGGGACCGAGGTTTCACTAGAATTCTCCTACACCTATGATTCTAAGGAACGGACGGGACGCATTGACTTTCCCGCTGGCTCAGTAATGAAATATGCTGATTTCGAGGTCACTAGAAACGCCGAAGAACTGCTCATACCCTGGCCTACCGGGGGTGGCGGAACCGCAGAACGAACCTTCTATCTCGAAGATTAATAGTTGCTGGCTGCCGGCGTACCTTGGAGCATCTCCTCAGGCCGGCAGCCGCCCACCCTTCCCAATTTTAGGGCACCGGACCCAGCCCCCTCCCATATCCATGGTATACTAGTGCCATGGAAAACAGCATAACCGTCCTAGTCGAAAATCTGGTATACACAAAAAATCTCGGCGCCGAACACGGGCTCTCCCTTTTCATCCGCCACGGAGGAACCTCAATCCTATTCGACGCCGGTCAGAGCAATCTTCTCCTCGCTAACGCCCAGGAACTGGATATCTCCCTGGACAACATTGATCATATCATCGTTAGTCATGGCCATTACGATCACACCGGGGGCTTACAGACCGTGGTAGAAAAAAACCCCAAGGCTTCTCTACGGATCTCCGATCTTGCCTTCGACCAGCGCACCAATGCCGTGAACCAGAATATCGGGATTCCTCCCGGTATACCGAAGGAAAAAGCCAGTCGCATTACCACTCCTGAAGAAATCGTGCCGGGGGTGTACTGCATGCCCCGGGCTGAGATACTGGATGAAAAGGATACCCATTTTACCGGGTTCTCTGTTTTTCGAGACGGGTCATGGCAAATCGACACCTTCGAGGACGAACAGTCCCTGGTCATAGTGAATGCGGATAGCATCTCTGTTATTAGCGGTTGTTCCCATCGAGGAATTACCAATATTGTTCAAACTGCGATGAACTATTTTCAACTCCCCGTAGATCTTATTCTGGGGGGATTTCACCTCTCCAAAGAACCTAATATTCGTCCGACCATTGAACAGCTTCGAGCCCTAAAACCCCGACGCCTAGGTGTGTGCCACTGTACGGGGATGAATCAATACTGTTCAATAAAGCAATCCTTGAGTACACCCGTCGAATACATGTACACCGGCAGAACTATTTCTTTAAATACGGAGGCATAATCTTCCCATGCGTTCCACTATCCGCCTCGATAATTGGCAGTTTTCTCCGGCTTCCTCCCCCGACCCCCCCGCCTGGCAGGATATAACCCTCCCCCACACCATGGTGGAACTCCCCTACAATGGTTTCGACGAGGAAGAGTTCCAGGTAACCGGGTATTACCGTTGTGTCGTCTTCGGCTCCTTGGAATGGCACGATAAGGAGGTGATTCTCGAATTTGACGGGGTTATGGGCGATGCAAGGGTATCTGTCAACGGTGAACCCATTACATCCCTCCAGGGAGGATACATTCCCCATCAGGTGGCCATCCACCCCTACCTCAATCTTGGCCAAGAAAACCTCATTGCGGTAGCCCTGGACTGCCGGGAAAACCCTGAAACCCCGCCCTATGGCCGGGTGGTGGATTTTCTTGGTTTCGGGGGATTATACCGCCCGGCGAGACTGATCATCCGCAATTACCTGCACCTGGAAGATCTCAGGGTTACCACCATTGGCATTGGCGAAGGGCACCCGGGATTTACCCTGGGTGTACGTATTTCTCCTGGGGGTTCACTAGACCAGTCTCACGATGCGGAGGGCCTTCAAATCACCCTAACCCTCACCTCCCCGGAATCCGTCCCTTGGCATTCAGAGCCCCTAGCAATACAAGGCGCGGGGATAGATCTTAGCTTTCATCCCCCGGACCTCATTCTTTGGGAACCCGATAGGCCCCATCTCTACACCCTGAGGGTGGATCTGATAGCTCCGGGAACCACCCTCCTTGACCGGATTGAGATGAGAACCGGGTTTCGTGAAGTGGCATTTACCCCGGAGGGATTTTTCTGCAATGAACAGAAACACTTCCTTATTGGCCTAAATAGGCACCAGACCTTTCCCTACCGGGGGGCAGCAATGCCGGAACGCATCCAGCGTCGGGATGCGGAAATCCTCCGGCAAGATCTGGGCCTGACCGTGGTCCGAACCAGCCACTACCCCCAGGATCCCGCATTTTTGGACCGCTGCGATGAGCTTGGCTTATTCGTCATGGAGGAGATTCCAGGGTGGCAGTACATCGGTGACGATTCTTGGAAACAGCAAAGCCTCCGGGACTTGGAGGCCATGATCCGAAGAGACCGACATCATCCATCGGTGGTTCTCTGGGGAGTGCGCATTAACGAAAGCCCGGATGACACGCCGTTTTACCGGGAAACAAACGCCCTGGCCCGGGGCCTTGACCCAGGGCGGCAGACCGGCGGGGTCCGGAACTTCGCCAGGAGTGAGCTACTTGAGGATGTGTACACCTTCAACGATTTCAGCCACGACGGCAGCAATCCGCCCCTGCTCCCAAAACACCGGGTAGCACCCAGATCCGCGCCCTACATGGTAACCGAGCATACCGGGCACACCTTCCCCACAAAACGCTACGATCAGGAGGAGCGCCTGATCGAACATAGTCTGAGACATCTGCGAATCATTAACCACGCCCTGGCCATGAAGGGCCTCGCCGGGGTGATCGGATGGTGCGCCTTCGATTACCACACCCATCGGGAGTTCGGCAGCGGCGATCGGATCTGTTATCACGGGGTGTATGACGCATTCCGACAACCCAAGTGGGCAGCCGCTGCGTATTCGTCTCAGATGCCCCCGGAACGCCGTCCGGTGCTCCAGCCCCTGAGCCTCTTTGCTCTAGGAGAGCGCAACGGCGCACTCACCATGCCCCTGACCATCCTTACCAACTGTGATTCCCTGCGGATTTATCGAAATGAGGAATATCTCGGTGAGTTCTACCCGGACCGCCGCTCTTGGCCCCATCTACCCCACCCGCCGGTACACATCCAGGAACTGATAGGAACCCGCCTTAGCGCATATGGCTTCTCTCTCCGGGCTCAAACCCGCCTCAAGAGGATATTCGGCGCCATCATGGAAAAGGGCGAAAAGGGGATTTCACTGCTTCAAAAACTACAGTTGGCCGGGATTGTCCTTCTCCGGGGCATGAGTCTGCTCCAAGCCCGGAGAATGTTCGAAGCCGTTAGTACCGGCTGGGGGGAACCGGAGCAAATCTGGAGGTTTGAGGGAATAGTTGGTAACCGCCCAGTGCTGCAGCGCAGCTTCGGATCCAGCCGGGCTTCAGCACTACTGGTAGACCCGGACAATACACTGTTAGAAGCTGGGAAACCAGACGGAACCCGGGTAGCCATATCCTTGGTTGATCAACACGGTAATACCATGCCCCATGTAAGTGAGGCTGTACAGGTAGGGTGCACCGGCCCCGGCCATCTCGCCGGACCGCGCCAAGTAAGCCTGACCGGTGGGGTGAGTGCCCTTTGGGTCCTCACTACCGGCGAACCTGGAATCATCACCCTAACCGTGTCCTCCCCACGGTTCGGTGTATCCTCCCTACGCATAGAGGTACGATCTGCACCGGACGTGGCTCGGTAAAAATGGAGTTTTGAAAGAGGCTCTTGACAGTATCACTCCAGAAAATCGAAACTAGTAATGGGTATATTTAAACGAAGAGCCAATTGAAAACGTCATCTGCACATGGCTTGTACAATAATTGTAAAAACGTAACGAGGTACTATTGTGGCACGAGGAACTATACATCAGACCATCGATTTATTACAGCGAGCCATCACCCAGCTTGGGGCAGAACTCCCCCCCGGGCAGGTGGAGAAAATTGGCGTTATGGTAAACAAGGCCATGAGTGTCCAGGGTAGGACCTTTCACACCCCTGAACATGTCTTGGCTCTGGCGGATCGAAGCAATCCCCACATCACCTTGGCAGCCCTGTTCCATGACATTGTGTATTTTCATGTCGACGAAGGTTTTTTACCCGAGATTAAAGAAATTCTCGAACCCTACCTATCCACCAATGCAGCCGGCGACCTGACAATTTCCCAGGGAATCAGCCGAAAAGACCGCGCCTTTTGGGGTACCTGTGCAGTCTTTGGATTCAACCCCGGGGATGTATTGAATCCCTTCTCCGGAATGAATGAGTTTCTCAGTGCCCTGGTCATGAACACGCTGCTGGTGGGGTTACTGAAAGATCAGGATTTGTTCATTACCACACCCTGTATAGAAGCAACCATACCCTTTCGCCCCACCACTCCCGAGGGGAAGAGTCCGGCGGAGGTATTGGCCGAACGTCTTAAGCGGATCAACGTACAATTTGAACTCAGCCTTCCTGAGTCCGGCATTGATACCTCGGTGCAGTGCGCCGTACAATTCGCAAACCGGGACGTAATGAACTTCGCCGAGGAGGACGTGGCGCGTTTCTTGGATAACACCTGGAAACTCCTGCCAGAAACCAACCCCGCCCTCCGCCACCAAGGAATATACACCATCGGGCACTACCGCCATGCTCTTCAGAAAATGCTCGGGTTCTTAACCGGGCTTGAACCCCAGCGGGTATTTTCCCAGTACAAGGGGGAGCCGTCTGATGAAAAATACCAACGTCTGCTGGCCGGTGCTGACCGGAATCTAAAAACAGCCCGCGACTACCTGGGAATTAAACTCGTGACGGCGGTCATTCTTGAGGCCTTTGCCATGGCTACCGGGGGTGATGCTCCTATTTCCCTGTTCCTCGGCGATTTGGATCCCCATGGCCCCGGGGGCAATATCGAAGATTACCTTCCGGAGGTTTCCAAGGACAAAAAGCCTAAAGATGACCGACTCTTCGCCCTGCTTTCAGAAGGACGGGCGAACGAATCCTACTTCGACCTAAAAAACTCTCCCCTGTCTTGTTTCATCTATCAACACCTCGGGATAGAAGAATGCCGAGTAGTTAAGAGTAAAACAGAAGAACTTATTGCCGGTTCGATTTCCCCAGAAGGCTTTTTAGCAGGGCTTCCCCGGGAGATGGTTTCGGCTGTGGCCTCGGCCATCGGGACCATGGCATGGACAAGAAAAGCCGCCCTGGACTCACTCATGGCAAGACTGAGATCCTAGGACGCGGCCCGTCAGACGTCAGCGTACCTAAAAGGGGGTACCCGTATGGCTGAATGGCTTGTACTGTTCCAACCTGAGCCTAGGGTTCCTCCGGGAATGAGCTCACATCAGCCCCACGGCCGAAGGTGATCTCATCTCAAATTCCGGCCCTGCTGAGCTCCTCCCGCCGAGTACGCGCCCCCTCTTCTAATCCCCGGGCATTCATAATCAGCATCTGTAAACGGTTCTCGATATTTGCAAAACTCGTATCCGGGTCATAGTCCAAAGAGAGAATCTGAATATGGGGATACAGCTCCTTGAGTTTTTTAATCATCCCCCTCCCGGTGATATGGTTCGGGATACACCCGAAGGGATTAATAATGACGAAGGAGTTTACCCCCCGTTTTGCCAACTCAGCGATCTCTCCCGGAATGAGCCAGCCCTCTCCGGTGGTATAGAGGGGATCAATGATCCCCTTCATGGATTCCATCATATCTGTCAGATCAAAATGCCCCTCATAGAGGTGGAACGCCTGCAACTCCCGTTCCACCTGGTGAACCATCCACGCAAATAACTTGGATGTTACCCGGCCGACAACCGTGGATAACTGGGGGAAGGGAAGCAGCCTGCGTGCCGCCTTGATGGAATCGATTACAAAATCTCTTCGAAAGAAATCACTCAGGGTCGCCTCCACAACCTCCAAGCCGTTTTGTTCCAAATAGGATTCCACATGACCGTTAGCTACCGGGTGAAAGTTCATGAGTATCTCGCCGATTACCCCGACCCGGGGATTCCGTGTGGTCCGATCCACTTCGATCCGGTTAAACCGCTGGACCATTCGCCGAACACTCTTCCGTACCCCGCGAACCCCCCGGTGCACGGATTCCAAGATATCCCTCAAGGATGCTTCATAAGCCCTCTGAGCCTCACCGGGACTTCGTTCATAGGGCCGCACCATACGTACCAACCGCTCAAGAGCATCAATGGCCGGAAGCCCGTGCATCATCTGCAGCCGGAACCCCAGCCCAAGACGGAACCCGGGATGAATCCCCTTATCATCTCGACCGGTGGTAATAATCGGAACCTCCGAGTATCCTGCATCGTCCAGGGCCTTTCGAGTGAGGGGTACATAGTGTCCGGCCCGGCAGTCCTTGCAGTTATTAGCAATACCCACGGCTGCCCTGGATCCCTTCAATATCCCGGATTCCAGACTGCGCAGAGCCTCCCCGATGTTGATCTGCGCAGGAAAACAAATATCGTTATGAACATAGCGTTTTCCCAGCTCAATGGCTCGTTTATCCGCCAGCGGCATTACCTTGACCCTGTAGCCCTTGGATTCTATCACCCTGCCGATGAGCATAGAGAAGGATGGCGAAAGATTCGGAATCAGAATGGTCCGTCCCTTCCGGTCCCGTTTGGTAAACATGGTTTTATATGGGTTATCCAGGGGATTCCAATGATACCGGCTCCTCTGTAGCCGCCGTTTCGCCTTGATGGTTTCTATGAAGGAGGTGATCCGAACATGCAGAGGCCCGAGATTTTCCCCCTCGTCAAGTTTCAGGATGAGCATCTCCTTCTCAGATTTCGCATGGAGAATCCGTACCATCTCATCGCTAATTACTGCATCATGCCCGCAACCAAAGCTTACAATCTGCACGAGCTCCAGCCGGGCGTTCTTCGCCACCCCCATGGCAGCAGCCAACATCTTCCCATGAAAGGGATTCCACACATCCATCCGGGAGGCCCCCAGGTCTTCCCGTCCGAGACTTGGCAGGGAATCCAGGGTGAGCACCGGAATACCCAGCTTTGTAAAATGCTTCGAGAGGGAATGGCAGACCAACTCGTCATAGTGATAGGGCCTGCCGGCTAGGACGACGCCGAACTCACCTTCCTTCAACCCTCCAAGAACCTGTTCGCCAGCCTCTTCCAGGGTACGTTTGTACATGGCCATAGCCCGTTCCCCCACCTCGATGGCCGTGTACACGATTCTATCGGATACTCCAAAAACTGCCCGAGCCCAGGATAGAATCTGCTCATCCTTGCGCTGTTTGTCATACCAATGGAATACCGGATTATCCAGGGGAATTCCGTGGCGACCCAAAGGATCATCGCTGTTCCGAATTACCAGGGGATACCCAGCGACCACGGCGCACATATGCTTGCTGTCCCGGGCAGTGGTAATTTCGGAGGGCACACGAATCATCATGGGCATAAAAATCCGATCTACCCCCTTGGCTATCAGATTCTCAACATGTCCATGGGCCAACTTCCCCGGAAAACATACCGTATCCGAGGGAACCAGGGGTAACCCTTCCTCGAAGAGCGGGTAGCTGGACCGGTCGGACACCACTACAGTACATCCCAAGGCTGTAAAAAAGGCCTTCCAAAAGGGCAGACTCTGATAGAACTCCAAGGCTCGGGGCAGCCCGATGCGGATACCAGCAGATTTCCCCTTGAACTCACCGCCATAGTCCTGGACCAGCAGCTTATTCTGGAGTTCGACCAAATCCGGAACAGCCGAGAGTTTGGTATTAATATCCTTCAGGCGTTGACGTACCCCCGGATCATGGGCCTCCCCCAGAACCTGGCCGCGTTCACAGCGGTTACCTGTCACATAGATCCCCTGACCCGGAAACTCTACTGCAGTCCGATTGCAGTTATTCGAACAGAAGGGGCAAATCAGCCCCGGGGTGGTCCGATAGGTGAACCCCTCGATCCCTTCTAAACCGATGAAGCTGCTAGTGCGCGGACGTCTCTCCATATCCTGTTTGGTCAGCAGGGCTACCCCCAGGGCCCCCATCTCTCCCGGAAAAGGCGGCCGCACCACCCGCTTGCCCGTATAAAGCTCCATGGCCCGCAGAACTGCATCGTTCTTAAAGGTTCCCCCCTGTACCATGATGGTCTCTCCCAGACTATCAATGTTCGATACCCGGACAACCTTGGTGAATACATTCTCGATAATGGACTTACACAACCCCGCCAGAATATCGCCGGTGGTTTTGCCGTTCTTTTGTTCGGTGATGATGGAGCTGTTCATAAACACCGTACAGCGGCTTCCAAGGCAGGAGGGCTCGGTGGATTCAAAGGCCCGCTCCGCAATCTCCTCCAGGGGTATTCCCAGGCTCCTGGCGTAGGTCTCGATAAAGGAACCGCAGCCGGCTGAACAGGCCTCATTCAATACAATCCCCGTGACAATACCCCCATCCAGTTGAATCGCCTTCATATCCTGGCCCCCGATATCCAGGATGAATCCTACATCCGGGTTAAAGCGTTTTGCCGCCTCTGCATGGGCTACGGTCTCAACATTGTGGTAGTCGGCCCTGAGGGCTGCAGCGAAGAGATGCTCAGCGTAACCCGTCGTTCCAACCCCTAAAACCTCGACTCTGGGATTGTTCTTCTTAATCTGGAGTAATCCGGTCTTCAGGGCTTCCAGGGGCTCACCGGCATTTCCGGAATAGTATCGGTCAAGGATCACCCCATCCTCGCTAATAAGCACCATCTTGGTGGTCGTAGAGCCTCCATCAATCCCTACATAACCCCGGGCACGATCCGCACCGGCATGTGATGGGGTTGGCGTACCACGCTGATCGTCCGACCCGGCACTCCCTGGGACCAAGCCGGTACTCTGATCGTCCGGCCCGGCACTCGAAGAAGCCTTCGCCTCACACGATTCGATCCCCCATACCCTGGAATGACGCTGGTAAAACTCGGTACGCTCTCCGTCATGCAAAAATAGGGGCCGGGAGGAAAAATCTGACCCGTTTACATCCAATCCTTCAGGAAGTGCTGAGCCCAGCCCCCCCGCCTTCCCGGAAACTGCTTCAGACACACCGGTTGGGAAAGAACGATCCAGACCTCGGCCCGGAGAGGGGTGTTGGAGCATGGCAAGTCCCCGATCCAGGGAGAAATCACAGGGCTGCTGGGGAAACATCCCGTCCCCCCCAAGGGCAGCACCGTAGGCAACCAAGATCTCCGGCTTTGGAGGGAGGATGATCTGATCCTCCGTCAGCCCCAAGCGCTGGGCGAATACCTGGACAAGTACGGGGTTAAAGGTCAGCGGGCCGCCCTCGAAGATAACCGGGGGATGAATCTCCATTCCCTGGGCAAGTCCGCCGATGGTCTGTTTGGCAATAGCATGAAAGGTTGAAAGAGCGATGTCTTCCCGGGAAACCCCCTGATTCAGCAGAGGCTGAATATCTGTTTTAGCAAAAACACCGCATCGTCCGCTGATCTCGTATACCCGGGATCCATTCTTGGCAAGAGTGCCGAAATCCTCGGGCCGTACATGGAGCAACTCAGCAATTTGATCGATAAAGGCACCGGTTCCCCCGGCGCAACTGCCATTCATCCTCATATCCGAGGCAATGAGCTGCCCGGTCTTCTCGTCCTGCCTGAAAAAAATAACCTTCGCATCCTGGCCGCCCAGTTCAATTGCTACCCTGGTTCGGGGGAAGAAGGTCTTTACAGCGAGGGTATTTGCCACAACCTCCTGAATAAAAAATCCACCGGTACGGGAGACAAAGGATTGACCACCGCTCCCGCAGTAGCTCACCCTCCAGGGGACCGAACCGAATCGTTCCGCCAAGTCTTCAAGTACATTCCGCACCACCAGACTCGGTGCAGCGTTATGCCGCTGGTATCGGCTGTAGAGAAGTCTAGTATCGGCTGGATTCACCACCGCCGCTTTAACCGTGGTAGACCCCACATCTATTCCGACAAGAAGGTAGGTAGTATTCATATCTGGAGATATGCTATCCCATTGGCTATTTTTGGGCAATATACTGGTTATGCTGGACTCTTTTTCCCAGGAGAAGTATGTTGAATGGTACACAATGCGAAAACTCCCAGAACCCCGGTTCTGAAAGAGGTGTACACAATGATAGGAAAACTTGAAGGCCTGATGTTAGGATCCCTCCTGGGTGATGCCTACAGCCTAGGCGCCCATTGGATATATGACACGGATCGTATCGATGAACTCTACGGCACCCCCGAAGGGCTTACCAACCCCCTGCCCGATTCTTTCCATCCCGGTAAGACGGCAGGCGATCAATCCCCCTACGGCGATCAGATCTTGATTCTCATGGAATCCCTTCTTCAATGCCGTACCTTTGACCAGGGTGATTTTACTGCCCGATGGAAAAAGACCATGACTGAGTACCCGGGCTACCAAGATCATGCCACCAAGGTAACCCTGCAAAATCTTTCAAGAAAAAATCCTCCTGTCCCCTCGGGTTCAACCTCCACTGATCTATCAGCCGCTTCCCGAATTGCCCCCCTGGCGGTGCTTTACCATGAAGACCTGCCGTCCTTGGTAGACGCTGCAAGGTCCCAGAGCGCGGTGACCCACAACTCCCCGGGAGTACTTGAGGCAGCGGATTTTTTCGCCCGGGTTCTCTACCGGGTTCTCGGGGGCGAACACCCTACCCTGGCTATGCACCAGGTTATTTCCCAGGGGCTGTATAGCAAACAGACCACAGATTACATCAATGCCGGTTTGAACCATACCACTGCAAGCACCCGCCAAGCCGTGGCCGACTTCGGTCAGGCCTGCGGGATTTCCGGAGCCCTCCCCTCAACGGTGTACATTATTAAGAAACACGAAGGCAGTTTTCTCCACGCCCTGGAGCAGAACCTTTTGGCAGGAGGAGACAGTTGCGCCCGAGGCCTCGCTATTGGTATGATCCTTGGGGCATTTCACGGAGCATCAGCCCTTCCGGACTCCTGGCTTTCCCAACTGAAGGCCAAGGACGAGGTCGTTCATTTTCTTGACAGTGTAATCCTCAGGTAAAGCATTCCCAATTACCCACCGACTCAAAGATTAGTTTTTTCCGTGATGAGTTAAAAATGGTTTGGGGAGAACCGATAATAGGTGCTATAGTGTGGTTGTAAATTCTGGTACTAATAGATAGGAATTCTTGTGATAAAAAAAAGTAGCCTTCATATCGAAAAACGACCCCTTTCCCTTAAAAACAATGGCCACCTTAGCCTCTTTCCCGTTGGTACCGGCAGTGCCTTCACCAAAAAGCTGTACCAAAACAACGTTCTCCTCATCAAGGGAGACCAGCATATCATGGTAGACTGCGGCACCCGGACTCCCGAGGCCTTCTATACCCTGGGAGTACCGATCACCACCATCGAGAACTTCTTGGTCACCCACAGTCATGCAGATCATATCGGCGGTTTAGAAGAGGTCATGCTCATGGGCAGGTATGTGACCAAGAAAAAGCCGAATATCATTATAACCCCCGAATACCAGAAGATGCTCTGGGAATACTCCCTCCGGGGCGGGGCAGCCTACAACGAGCGAAACGGGGGCAGCCTGCTGCATTTTGATGATTTTTTTACGGTGTACGCCCCTGAACCGGTGACCGGTCTGGGCAGGGATGCGTGGCGGATTGAATATCGAGGCTTTTCCCTGACCCTCATCCGTACCATGCACTACCCCGATAGTGCGAAATCATGGCGGGAAAGCGCCTACTCCATCGGACTGGTCATTGACGACCGCATCTTTTTTACCGGGGATACCAGGTTTGATCCCGAACTGATCCACGCGGTAGTGGACTCCTACCCCATCGAGTGGATTTTCCACGATGTCCAGTTTTTCCCCGGGGGTGTCCATACCCCCTTTGATGATCTCCTAACCCTGCCGGATCAATACCGAGAGGTCATGCACCTCATGCATTATCCCGATACCTTTCAGGAAAAAGAACAGCTGGTACTTGATAACGGCTTCGCTGGCTTTGTACATCAGCATCATTACTACGATTTCCCAGCAGTCTGACCCCCGGCACCTGAATCACCTCAAATTCCAGGGGAAAATCCTGGGGTTCGATCCATCGGACCTCACCGTCTAACTGCATGGGAAGCCTACCGTGGTAATCCACCACCATCTTCGCTGCCCGGTGCAGACCCACCCGGGGATCCTTCCCGTGGCTTCCACGGTAGAGCTGGGATTTAAGAGCGATGTTCTGGGCTACCGTACCCAGGGGAATAATACAGACATTCTCCTCCCCGGGCAGTACGGGCAATCCGTTTCCGTAGGTACGAAAACCGCTGGCACCCATGCAGATGATCCCCGGGATTAATGCTGGCACCTGGAAATTCTGTACGGTTTCCGAAGCATGGGACTCCCTCGGATTCATTCCGCGACCCTGGCCGGCCGGCTGCTCCGTGGAGCCAGGGTACGTCTGCAACCGGATCCGGGCCTCTCCCAGGTTGTATCGGCTCTTGTAGGAAAGAACCCCCAGGTCCGCGGCAAACTTATAGATATTACCGGGTAAAATCCGCTTATACCGTTCTGAGAGGAAAACCACATAGGCATCCAACCCGAGACCGGCAATATTCCCCGCCACAGCCACCTCACCCCGGGCCGTGGTCACCCGAACAGCCCTGGCCTCAGGAGCCGCCAGACCCGCCCGGGCATACAATACCCCGGCTATATCACCCGAGGATAAAAGATCCACTCCGTCATTCCCCGTTCCCATGGGGACTCTGCACAGCCCAACCACCGCGTCATCCGCCCCCGGTGAAGAACCCGAGGTACGCGCCGAACCCAGAGATGGACCATTCCCCGCCCCGGATCCCAGGGATTCTATCAACCCGTTCAGAACCTCCAAATGGGTGCCGTCACCCCCGATGCTCATGATGAGATGCTCCGGCCGATCCGTTTCTCGGGACGGAATCCATCCCCGAGCCCCCTCGGTTTCTGGAGAATACGGCCAATCCCGCCCTGACTCGCCCTGGGATCGGTTCTCCCGGGAAGAAGCCGGGGGATACTGATCATCCTCCTGCACTCCAGCCAGCTGGAACCGGTCCAGGATATCCCTGGCAATAATACTGCCACTGCCCGGAGCCTGGGTGGGGTAAATGCTTATCCGTGCCCGGGCTTCAGAATGGGACATGACCATCTCCATAGGCAAAAACGCCTGGATTCGCGATTCCAGATCATCAAAAAACTGGTTCCGCACAGCCTCCCGCATGAACCCCCCGGCGGCGGGATTAAGGATAACATGCAGCATGGGTCTACAACCCCGGGATTCACTCCAATACGGACTCCGGGATATGATGTGCGCACATAACTCGGTCAGGTGCCGGGAAATCTGTTCTACGGTCATTGGTCCCCTCTCTGGTGCCCTCCGCCGGCGGATACTGGGTGTAGAATTTGAGGCAGGGTATACACATCCCCGACAGAATCCACAAGAATCCCCCCCATTCCCAACTCCAGGGCTGGCTCTATATCAACGCCGAATCGATCACCCACAGAAATACACTCCCCTGGGGGTAATTCCAGAGCCTCACAGGCGGACCGGAAGGGCTCAAGGCTTGGTTTTGATTTCAGGGTCGTATCCAGCCCCACCAAAACCCGAAACCCCTCCCCGATCCCCAGGGCATTCAGGGTTCGCCGGGCAAGGTCCACAGGATTATTGGTTACAACCCCGAGGGAGTACCCTTCCGCCAAGTGAAAAAGGGTGTGCCTAAGGTCGGGATCGGCCGTCAAAAAATCCTCCGGACGAATTTCTTCATTCCGCCAACGTACGCTGGTGGCCATATCCACCCCGAGAGCCAAGAAGGTATTGCCGAGACTAGGCTTGTTACCCCGATGTCCGGCTGCATACCCGCGCCGAAACTCATCGACCCTATGACCAGCCTCATTCAGCTCCCAGCCCATCTCCTCCGCCAACCGCCGAACCAGCACCGCTTCCTGATGCTCAGCGTACTCCCGGTGGGTGTACAGGGTATTATCCATATCAAAAATTAATGCCCGCCCTCGGGGCGGCAGGGAAAACACTCTCATGGCATCATTGTAGATTGCCAATATGGAAATTAGCAAGTAAGTTTAGACAGTGAACGGCATCTTCCATTATTCCACAACCTACCTCCTTGCCCTCCGGGCCGGATTCTCTGCAACCGATGCGCAAATCTTAGCCTATGCAGCCAACTATGTGGATCACAACCTCGTCCCCCTTCAAATCCGTCTGCCCTCCGGACAGGTATACCGGACCATACCGACCCACCATTTCGGATTCTGGGATCCCAGCCAAGAATCATCGGTATGGCTCCCCTTTCATTTTTTTCCCTCGGGCGACCAGGCATGCCGGGAATCCTTCCGGGGTGATTCGAAGGCCAGAAGCTCCAATCAGGCAGCCCTAAACACCCTGCCCTCCGGCGCTCCAGTCAAAGAACTGCTCATCCAGGCCCTCAAAACCCGAAATCTCTACCGGATCGGCATAGCCCTCCATACTTTCGCGGACTCCTGGGCCCACCAGGAATTCACCGGCCGCAACCAACCATGGAATACCCTGGAATCCCTCTCCCCCGTGCCCCCCATCGGCCACGCCCAGGCCGGCCGCAACCCCGATGCCTACCACACCATATGGTACGACCCTCGGTTAACCCCGGAACACCGCATCATCCTCAACCGCCGGAGGTTTATCGCCGCTGCCAGGAAGATTTACCGCTATCTCGCCGCCTACAACCACCGATCCCTGGACAACACCGACCTGGTCATCATGGAATTGGAGCAAATCCTGGGACCCCAGAATTTCTCCGCCAGCTACGAAGATTATTTCTGGGAAAAAACCGACGAAACCCGGCGCAGCAAACCCTACAGCCTCCAAGGGCTTGCCTGGAAAGCCGCTCGCCAGTTTGGTTTCTCCGGTCCCCTCCCTCCGGCTCAACATCTTGGTAAGACCGATGAAGAGCTGGAACTGGACTTCTCCCTGGCCCTGAATCTGGCCCCCTACCACCGTCAGGAGTGGAAAAGCCAAGCCGTCGAACTCCCCGACGCCCCGCTCCTGGATGACCAGCAGCAACGCCGGAGCGACACCTACCTCTGGCTGAAACATGAACTGGGGGTGAAACAAAACCTACTGGAACCCCAGGTTGTCACGGCAAAACCCAATTTCGAGCATTCCCACTATTACGCCTGGATGGAGGCCGCTAAAGAACAGGCCAGGGAAGCCGAGGGGATTATCGCCAATACGGTGTAATCTAAGGGCCTACCCGAGGACGACTATCTCCATACCAGCCCGGGTATGAGCTGGTACGACATACCATCCTATGTCCCCAGCCCACAAATTCCGTCACCCCCACCCGAGCCGATCAGGTCCGGCACTGATGTATCCACATCGGTCTTCATCACACCCCGCAGTCTCCCAAAACAAGCTCCTGCATCGCCCGGGACCATAAGCCTTCCAGCCCCCGGCCCCGGGACGCTATTCATAACCACCGAAATCGGCTATACTCCCTGATCAATTCCAACAATAATGTTTATGATCCCTTCCGGTTTATAAAATAAGGAGAATATAAGGTGTCCTCGACCCGTGTACAAAACCCAAACATTCGTAATATTGCCATTATCGCCCATGTAGACCATGGAAAAACCACCCTGGTAGACGCCCTCTTCCGGCAGAGCGGAGTCTTCCGGGATAACCAAGAGGTAAACGACCGTATCATGGACCGGGGAGATATCGAACGGGAGCGGGGTATTACCATCTCGGCTAAAAACTGTTCCATCCTCTGGCGCAATACCAAGATTAATATCCTCGATACCCCGGGACACGCCGACTTCGGCGGTGAAGTGGAGCGCGCCCTCTCCATGGTGGATGGTGTCATTCTCCTGGTCGATGCCGCCGAAGGCCCCCTCCCTCAGACCCGGTTCGTACTGAAAAAGGCCCTGGAAGCAGGCCTATCCCTGATTACCGTTATCAACAAGATCGACCGCGGAGATGCCCGCCCCCAGGAGGTCCTGGATGAGGTGTACAGCCTGCTCATCGACCTGGATGCCCAGGAGGATCAGCTGGAATTCCCCCTCTTTTACGCCATCGGCCGGGACGGAATCGCCCAAAAAACCCTGGATGAGAAGGGAGACAATCTCCACCCCCTTCTTGACGCCATCCTCGATGAGCTGCCCGGTCCATCCTACAAACCTGATGCCCCCTTCCAGATGCTGGTCAGCGACCTGGATTACAGCGATTACCTCGGCCGCCTTGCTATCGGTAAGGTTGTCAACGGCAGCGTCAAAGCAAATCAAGAAATGGTCTGTGTGGGTCATGGTGATTCTGTGACCCCCCTCCGAATATCAAAACTGCAGACCTATCAAGGGCTCAGCCTGGGCGACGCCGATTCTATACAGCCCGGGGACATCGCCATCATAAGCGGTGTGGAAAACGTCCACATCGGCGACACCATCTGCACCAAAGAACAACCCCAGGCCCTGAAGCGTATTACCGTGGATGAACCCACGGTAGCCATGAATTTTTACCGGAATAACGGTCCCCTAGCGGGCTCAGAGGGGAAATTTGTTCAGGGCAGTAAAATCTGGGAACGCCTGCAAAAAGAGTCTCTCCGGAATGTAGCCATTCACGTGGAACCCGGGGAAGATAAGGAAAGCTTCGTGGTAAAAGGAAGAGGCGAGTTCCAGATGGCCATTATCCTGGAGACCCTGCGCCGGGAGGGCTACGAACTCTGTGTAGGCCGTCCCCGTGTCCTAAACCGCCAGGAGAACGGTCAAACCCTGGAACCCATTGAACATGTGTTTGTCGACTGCGAAGACCAATACGTTGGGGTTGTTACAGAAAAATTATCCATCCGCAAATCCCGAATCATGACCATGGTTAACCACGGAACAGGCAGAACCCGGGTCGAATTCTCCGCCCCCAGCCGGGCACTCATCGGATACCGGGACGAATTTCTTACCGACACCCGCGGAACGGGACTGCTGAATTCCTACCTCATGGGCTATGAGCCCTACCGGGGAGACTTCCCCACCCGAACCAGCGGCTCCCTGGTGTCCGACAGGGCAGGCAAGGCCGTCCCCTACGCAATCTTCAACCTGGAACCCCGGGGCCGGATGTTCATTCAACCCGGCGATGTAATCTATGAGGGTATGATCATCGGAGAACACAATCGATCCGGCGATCTAGAGGTAAATCCGGCTAAGGAAAAGAAGCTCTCCAACATGAGGGCTGCTGGCAAGGACGAAAACGTCGTACTTACCCCCGTTACCCCCCTAACCCTGGAATCCGCACTGAACTTCCTCAGCGCCGATGAACTCCTCGAGGTTACCCCGAAAAGCCTCCGGCTTCGCAAACGCATCCTCACCAGCCATGAACGCAAAATCGCAGAAAAGCGGGCCGCCGGCAACTGGCAGGGCTAACGACCTGCCCTAGGACAGGCTTCCCTTCCGGGTTAGGTGGACCGAAAAACCGGGCCGGATAACCAGGTTTCCCCAGCAGCCTACCCCGGATCCTTTCTCAGGGTGCTTTGTTCAATCTGGAGCACTATCCAGCCTTGTACCCACCTTGTAGCCTATCCCGCACCGGGTACAAAAAAACCCAAGCTCATTCCGAGCCTGGGCTTTTTCTTCCGGGAGCACCCCGGTTCAATCTAATCCGAACCTAGATTCGGATTCAATTAGAACCGACGGCCGCCCCGTCCGCCACCGTCAAACCGACGGGGACCACGATCCCGATCCTGGGGAGGCTGAGCTACGTTAACCCGCAGTCTGCGTCCATCGAATTCCTGATCGTTCAGAGCTGAAATTGCATCCTGAGCAGCTTCGTCGGTTTCAAACTCAACGAAACCAAAGCCCTTGGAGCGGCCAGTCTGACGATCGATGATGATATTCGCAGAGAGAACCTCACCGAACTGTGAAAAATGATCCCGAAGAGAATCTTCGGTGGTTTGGTAACTCATGTTACCAACGTACAATTTATTATTGGCCATTGCCAACCTCTTTCGTCCGGGCTACAAATCCGGACTTGAATTAAGGACACCGACGGCGTCCCCTTCGTCTTCTTCAAAGCTTCTCTGTAGCCCACCCATACGAGGTTCGCAACGATCAAGAAAGTCTTCTCTGGAAAAACGGCAGTCAAAAGCTCCAACGGAGTCCTAGGTGACTACAGGATCAGAATAGGGCCTTTTACAGGGGTTGTCAACAGAACGGACCGCTAAGAATACGAAAAGATAACCCCATCACTCAAAAATACAGAATAATCAGGAGCATTTATGATTCACCTGCCTCTAATACCTCCCGCAGCATCTGGGTATAGGGCCGGCTCTCCACCCTATCCCTGGAAATACCCAATTCCTTCAGAAGGGAGAAGAGCTCAACCTCGGTTTTTTGAATGAAGGCAGGATCATCTATCCGGGTATGTTCATGAAACACCGACTCCAGTTCTATAAAATGCCCAAGCCCCTCCACCTCGGATAATTCCAAAAGCACCCTGCCGTAGGCAAAGGCCTCACCGCGCTTACGCTTGCGAATCCGGAGCCTAGCCCCCATGCGCTGGATGAACTCCCGAAACACCCCCGGATCATCAACCCGGAATTCCCCTTCACGGTTCATCTCCAGGCCATCCCGAATGGATTTGTCCTTAAAGGTTACCGTTGCCCTGGAGCCATCCACCCGGAGTCGAAATTCTCTACCTTCATCCCGAGCCTTCCCGGAAGGGCTGATCCTGTAGTATTCGTCCTGTTTATCGTAGCGGCCCGTACTACGGGCACCGAGCCGCTCTATCTGCTTCCTCAAAGCCCCCGGATCATCCACCCAGGCCTTTATCTCAATCTCCCAGTTCATGGCTCACCACCTCGTCCGATCCGGAACGCTCTCAATCAAAGACCACGGTTTTGTTGCCGTAGGCCAGAACACGGTGCTCAAGATGCAGTTTAACAGCCCGGCTCAACACCAGCTTCTCTAGGTTCCGCCCCTTCATAATCAGGTTATGCACCGAATCTTTATGACTAATCCGGGTAACATCCTGTTCGATAATCGGCCCCTGGTCCAAATCGGCAGTGACATAATGGCTTGTCGCCCCGATAATCTTGACACCCCGGGCAAAGGCCTGGTGGTAGGGTTTCGCCCCGATAAACGCAGGCAGGAAGCTGTGGTGAATATTGATAATCCGGTTTGGAAACGTGGATACAAAATCGTCGCTGAGAATCTGCATATACCGGGCGAGCACCACCAGATCAATCTCATGCTCCCGTAACAGCTCAATCTGCCTAGCCTCAGCCTCCGCCTTATTCTTCTTTGCTACCGGCACATGGTAGAAGGGGATCTCAAAGGCCTGGCAAATCTCTTCCATCTGGGGATGGTTACCGATGACCAACCGGATATCCGCATGGGTCTCTCCCTCCCTATTACGCAGGATCAAATCATACAAACAATGATCGTACTGACTCACCATAATCGCCATCCGGGTTGCCCGACTCGAGAAATGAATCCGGAAATCCATATCAAACTTTAACGCAACCGGTTCAAAGGCTGTATGAATTTTTTCCATGGGGATTTTAAAGCCAGCCAGACTCCATTCCACCCGCATAAAAAAGGTCCCGGACTCTCCGTCGCTGTGCTGATGGCTATCCAAAATATTACCGCCGTAGGTAAAGATAAAATGACTCACCTCAGCAACGATACCCTGGGTATCGGGGCAAGAAAGCAGCAAAATAGCCCGTTGGGGATCATCACCCCCGGAATATGCAAACGCCATACAAACCTCCCTGTTGAATCCCCAGTATGGCAGAGAATCCCTGCCGAACTCAAGAACAGCCCTCACAATTCCAGGGCATTAACTTGGGTAAAAAACCCCAGGGTTTGTACCTCATCCTCGGTTAATCCCCTACCCAGTTTACCCGCGTACTCTTCCGCGCATCCCTCTGCATCACCCCTGTCCCCCACGAACTCCGCCATCTCCGCCATGGGCAGAAGAAGCTCCTCCAACCCCTGACGGCTCAGGGGATCCATATGGCTAATCACGTACCAATCCGTCCCGAAACCCAAGAGCCGGTGTACCATGGCAATAAATTGCTCCACTCTGTAGCCGTACACCCCCCGGTACCGCCGGCCGTAGATCGCATCGCCCAAAAAAGTAACCCCGTACTCGGGCACCACCACGGCGAGGCTGTCATCCGTATGGGGTGAATCCAGGGGCACCAGGCTAACCTCCAGCCCCCCAAGATCGAGACTCCTTTCATCCCCTACCAGAATATCCAGACCACCGATCTTCCGCTGAGCAGCCTCGGGGATCTCTCGGCGGATGCAGTCCCGGCTGAAGGCCGGCAGATCACCGGCGCGTACCATGGCATCCAGGCCCGAATCGCTCCAATCCTTGCCCCTCAAGCCCTCCAGTTCCCGGTCGGTTTCCCCTCTCCCGTAGGCCTTCAGCCCGCACCGAGATAAATCGTCCAGACCGAGAACGTGGTCCCAATGCCAGTGGGTCAGCACTACCCGATCCGGCGACGGTAGAACATGCTTCCGAATCCCTTCAAAAAAATCAGCCACATGCCCGGGGCCCATTCCGGCATCCACCATCAACGCCCCTTCGGTACCCCGGACATACCCCAAAACAGGCCGGTCCGTCCGTTCATCCTGGGGAAGGTACCACACTCCGCCGTTTAGACAGCGTAATCTTCGAGACTCATCGGTAATCATACGCCACTGTACCAACCGAGCCTTCCCGTCTGCAAGCACTTTTCTTGTTCCACCAAGTCTGGCATACTCCTAGGTACTATGAAGGATGATTCGAATGCCACCCCAACCCAAATACAGGAACTGCAGCAGAAGGTAAGCTTTCTGGAAGCCCAACTCCAGGATATGTCCGATGTCGTCTACCAGCAGCAAAAAACCCTGGATCAGCACCGCCGCACCATCCAGGCCCTTACTGCGAGGTTCCAACAAGCCGCCGAGCTCCTGCCCGGCCTCGCATCCCAGGCCCCCCACGACGCCCCGCCCCCCCATTATTAGCTCCCCGCGCAACAACCCCTAGTTTTTTCCGGGTAACACCCCAAGTTTCTTGAATTGTTACACCCAGGGAGTATACTGTACAATACAGACCAACTTTTCCTGGAGGAAAACCCTATGCGACTAAAACCAACCAACCTGGCGATCCTCGCCATAAGCCTTCTGGCCCTCTTCGGCCTCACCAGCTGTGAGTGGTTCGAAGTAGAGGTACTCTTATATCCCGACGGTTACGTAATCGACGTAAAAACCGGCTCGCCCCTTGCGGGTGTAGAAGTAACCCTGACCAGCACCGACGGTAAGTTCACCAAGACCTCATCGGAAACCGGTACAAACGGGTATTATGAGTTTACCGGTATTCCCAATGGAAACTACAATGTCACCGCCTCTAAATCCGGGTACACCTTCACCAAGGAGCGGACCCAGATCAGCAGCCTCTTTACCCGGCTGCCCCAGCTCGGGGGCTTCGTAACCGATAATGCCGCGGTGCTCACCTTCGTAACCTTCTGGGACGAGGATTATAAGGACGTGGATACCTACTTCAACTATCCCACCGCAGTCGGCGGGGGCCTGTATGATCCATCAGGTGCTTTTAATATGTTTACTGATGCATCCGAGTACAACAAGTTTTATGTTCCTTCATCAATCGGTGGTGCTCCCGACTATGCTCACCCCGAGTTCAGTTCAGATAACCGCACAGACGTCTACTACAACAATCCCATCGTAAAAGACGGAACCGAGACCCTGGTAGAACTGGATGTAGACAACCGGGGCGACTCGGATGACCAGCCCGGGGGACCGGAAACCATATCCCTGTATTGGGCCCCCTTCATGCAGCATAATTATGGTGCTCTGAGCGGCGGAACGGAGTACGTTGTAACCAGCGCAGATGATCCTTCCAAACTCCCCCCGGGAACCTATAAGTGGGTCGCCTCCTTCGATTACAAGGTAAACGCCTTCAATGCGACGAGCTCCACTGGTGGCGATAGCGACAATAGCCTTCTCAGCACGGCAGACGGCACCGGCGGGGCCAACCCGGTATCCTACGTCTTCTCCGGTTCAACCCTCCTGGGCAAGTTCACCCTGCCGGAGAACATCGACATAAAACACGCCAACATGGTGCGTATAAACTACTTTATGAACTCCGATAGCAAGGAGTATTTCCAGATCCTCCCCAACATCGAGGCCCTGGCACCCCGTAGCGCGGACGATCAAACCGTCAACCAGATCGTTGTTGCCCCGGGGCATCAGCGCTAACAACCAGTATCTGCGGGCTCCGGAGACCCTTCCGGAGCCCGGACTTATGATGAGGAAACCAAACTATGAAGCGAAACAGTGTACATACCAGCAGAATCGGCACCCTGATTCTGGCAGCCCTGCTCATGATCCTTGCCGCCTCAGGGCTCTTTGCCCAGGCATCTGCCGGGGGCCGGTCCCGGGGCGGGGTATCCACGGTAACCCTGCAGATTGATTCCAACATTCGCGGAGCGAATGTTTACATCAACAACGACCTCCAAAACCGCGGTGCCCCCCTGACTCTGGAGCTGCGGCCCGGAACCTACAGCATCCGGGTAACCGCCAAGGGCTACCAGGACTTCGAAACCACCGTCAACCTGACGGGTAATCAGACCATCCGAGCCGATCTCCAGCCCCCGCAGTTCAGTTTGTCCGTGAATACCAACGTATCCAACGCCCAGGTCTTTGTGAACGGCAACCGAATCGGCACCGGCAACAGCTCTGCCAGCCTGAACCCCGGCACCTACACCATCCGGGTAACCGCCGACGGATTCCAGGAGTACTCCGGCCGGGTTACCCTGAACGGGAACCAGACCGTTAGCGCCATCCTCCAGCCCGTCCGGCACACCCTCACGGTTAATTCCAACGTAAAAGAAGCATCGGTCTACATCAACGGTGACCGCCTGGGAGATAGCGGAGTCTCTACCAGCCTGCCCCGGGGCACCTACACCATCCGGGTTACAGCGCCGGGCTACCAGGAATTCACCACCAACCTGACCCTAACGGGCAATCAGACCCTCCAGGCGGCGCTCCAACCCCTAAACGGCCGTCTGAGCCTGGCCTTCCCCAACAATACCGCCAATGTGTTCTACTTCGTCAACGGCACCCGCTACCAGGTTAACTCCCGAAGCGGCCGCAGCGACCTTGATCTGCCTCCGGGTAACTACCGCATCAAGTTTACTGCCGGTGGTATCGAAAGCCCCGAGGTCCTGGTTACCATCCAGGCGGGTCAAACCACCGCCCTTACCCCCGTTCTGGGGTTCGAATAGATCCCTAGGATACAAAAAAAGGCTGCTCACCCGAGCAGCCTTTTTTTATTAGTCTTTTATAATGCGTTACAGCTTCTAACTTTGCCCATCCGTGAGCTCCCCCTGGAGCCGCGACACGGGAAGTCACGGTATATCCGGTGTGGCTTACAGGCTTTTGCGCGCTAGTAGCTCATCTCATCCGAATTAGCTTCGGGGCTTGTAGTACCGGATCCAATCGATGTACATGTATTTCGGAAACCCTGTAGTGGCGTCGGGATCGTAGGTGTAGGTTCCCCCGACGGCGATATTGAAAATCACATAAAAGGGCTGATGAAACTCACTCAGGTGGTCCTTGTTTATAAATTCCCGGTGCACTTCCCTGCCGTCGATGGTCCAGAGGATTTTCTGGGAATCCCACTCGATCCCGTACACATGGTAATCATCACCCCAAAGCCCGTCGGGATGCCCTTGGGAACCGTGACGGTACTCCCAATTATCCGTTTCGTTGGAATAATGGATCGCCTGGCCCACCGTGGCATGTCCGTAGTAACTATCCACGTTTTTTGCTCCTGTTTCCAGGATATCTATCTCCCCTGAAGCCGGCCAATCGGTATCCCCCCCCGTTTCTCCGATGGAATCACCCAGGAGCCAGAAGGCTGGCCAGATCCCCTTCCCCGTGGGTAGCTTAATCCGGGCCTCCAGACGTCCGTAGAGGAAGGTTTTGCCCGGAATATCCGAGGTTCCGTCATTGCCCCCGGGATTCGAGATAACCCTGGCGGAGGTATAGTTGCCCGCCTTGTGAAGCCCACCGTTGTGGCTGGCTTTGATGACCAAATTACCGTTCTGGGTATAGGCAGTGGATTCCTCGGCGGTGTACCGTTGCCATTCACCGTTATAGGGGTTCAACAACTTCTGGCGGGTCCAGGTGTTTGTATCTAGGGTTTCCTGGTTGAACTCATCGTACCAGGTTAGCTTCCAATACGGGTCTTCGTCAGGGGGTGCATCTCCGTCCTGGCCTTCCTGGGTTGAATCTTCATCCTGGGAATCGGGTTCCTGGGTTTCCGAGGGATCCTGTTCCGAACTGAGAACCCACTCGCATCCCAGGGCGGTGAGGGTTAACCCGAGCCCAAGGAACAGTATCAATACTCGTCGAACCATGGTTCGCATGTAATCTCCTATGTTTGTTTGTTTCTTATTAAAACTTATGATACCAGCGAATACCCCAACTGTCCAGAATTTACCTAGAGTGAACGGATTCCCGCGTCTACTCTACGGTAACCTTGTCGATGTCGCTGGTATAAATGGGAAGGGAAAAGAGTTCAAACTCACCGAGGTAGTCCGGGACAGCTGCCCGGGATTCGCCCAGGAACCAGCGGTACCACTGAAGCTGCCGGAACTGTGAGCCGGGCATGAGAACCCGGGTGGGTTCAGTGCCAGATTCCCGGAGAGCAAGTATCTGCCGGTACACCTCGGCGATGAGCTCCCGGGGATCATCGGGCGTACGGCCGTTACTGGGGTTCATGCGAACCTCTTGGGTTGTAGAAGGGGGAGCAAGAAAAAGGACCCCGGCGGCCTGACGCGTTGCGGCGGATCGGCACCCGGAGTCCTGGCATTACAATCACCTTTTAAAAACCTACTTGAATAGATCGAAGAGATTGTATTTCTGGTAGATGGAAACCATGATGATGGAAACCACCGACATGATCTTGATCAGAATATCCAAAGAAGGACCGACGGTATCCTTGAGAGGATCGCCCACGGTATCCCCGATAACTGCTGCGCTATGAGCCTCGGAGCCCTTACCGCCATGATGCCCCTGCTCGATGTATTTCTTGGCATTGTCCCAGGAACCGCCGGCATTGGCTGTGTAGAGGGCGAGGAGAATCGCAGACAGGGTCGTACCGATCAGAAGCCCGCCTACAAAGGTCGGCCCGAAGAGGAAGCCCGAAAGGATCGGGGTCAGTACCGAAATAACCGCAGGCAGCTTCATTTCCCGGAGGGCACCGGCAGAGGAAATTTCGATACACAGCCGGTAATCGGGTTTGCTTTCACCGGTAAGAATCTTCGGATCCGCCTTGAACTGGCGCCGAACCTCCTGAACCATCTTCCTGGCTGCGTTCGCCACTGCCTCGATGAGAATTCCCGAGAACAAATAGGGAAGCGCTGCACCCACCAGGGCTCCGGCGAGGATCAGCGGATCAATCATATTGAGCATAAGGGTGAATCCGTCGAATTCTTCGGGGGTTACCTGGGAATAGAGAAAGCTTGCGAAGAGCGAAAGGGCTGCCAAGGATGCCGAACCGATGGCAAACCCTTTTCCGATGGCAGCGGTTGTATTGCCAACGGAGTCCAGTTCATCGGTGATTTCCCGGACCTTAGGGGCAAGTTTGGACATCTCGCTGATTCCTCCGGCATTATCCGCAATGGGGCCGTAGGTATCTACCGATACCGTGGCAACCACAAAACTGAGCATTCCGATGGCTGCCATGGCGACGCCGTACAATCCGGCAACCAAGTAGCTTCCGATAACGGCGGCAGCCAGAACGATTACCGGAAAGAAGGTGGATTTCATTCCGGTGGCCATTCCCTCGGTTATATTGAGGGCAGTTCCTTCTTTGCTCGCTGCCGACACATTCTGGGTCGGTTTAAAATCGTAGCTGGTGTAGCGTTCGGCTAATTGCCCTACCAGGATTCCGCTGGCGATACCGAGAAGCGCCGCGATCCAGGGGCTCATGAATCCGAGGTTAAAGCCCATGGCCAGAACCTCCTGGGCAGTAAAATCACCCAAATACAGATAGGTAAATACCCCCGTTCCGATTACCGTCAATCCGGCGGCGGCAAACACCGATAGATTGAGCTCCCGGTGGGGATGGTCACTGACCTTCTTGGTTATGAGGAAGAGAATTCCGAGGATTGATGCAATCACACCGATGGCGGCAAACACCAAGGGAAACATGATAAGCGCTGAGATAAACTCGTCGCTGACAACCCGCTTAGCGGAAGGCAGTGTGTAAAACATGTAGGCGGCCAATACGACGCTGGAGATCAGCGATCCTACATAACTCTCCAATAAATCGGCACCCAATCCTGCGACATCACCCACATTATCACCAACATTGTCGGCGATGGTAGCAGGGTTCCGCGGATCGTCCTCGGGGATATGGGCTTCGGTTTTTCCAACCAGGTCGGCTCCCATATCAGCGGCCTTGGTGTAGATTCCGCCCCCTACCCGGTCGAACATGGCAATAATGGAACAACCCAGGGCGTAGCCGGAAACGGTCATGGTAAAGGGAATAAAGTTGATACCAATCCAGTTTGCTTCAACCTGCAGGGCTGCGGGTTTCATCTGGCCCATGAGCTCGCCGAATACCAGATACACGCCTGCCAAGCCGAGAAGGGAAAATCCGCCGACACTTAGCCCCATTACCGAACCGCCCCGGAAGGCAACCTTCAGGGTCTGGCCGAGACTTGAGGTCTCCCGGGCCTTGTTCGCAACCCGGACATTCGCGATGGTGGCTATTTTCATACCGACCCATCCGGCGGAGGCGCTCATGGCTGCTCCCAGAATAAAGGCTACACCGGTGTACCAGCTAACCAGAATGCCGAGAACCACCGCGATGACTACCGCAATGGAAAAAATCACCTTGTATTCGTGGCGAATAAAGGCATCGGCACCCTCTTGAATGGCTGAGGCAATTTCCTTCATTGTGTCCGTTCCGGCATCCATGCGCTTAACACCGTAGAAGTTGATTGCTGCAAAACTAAGAGCACCGACAATGGCAACAATTAGGATTCCAATCATACCGTTTCATCCTTTCCGATCCCAGGGGATCTGTTGGGGGTTTCTGGTGGTTCTGCCAAGTTTCTGGTAGAATGATAGCATTGAAGGATTGTTCCCGCAATGAAAATTCTCGGTTCTTGGGGCATTATTTTTAGTTAATTAAAATTAAAAGGGATTTTTATGTCAGATTTTTCACCACCTTCGGGGCATCATGACCTCGGATCTTGGCACCAATGGACTCCCCAGGAGCGGGCTGTACTAATGTTTATTCAGAGCGGCGACGAGGTACTGTTAATCCATAAAAAACGCGGACTTGGCAAGGGAAAGATCAACGCCCCGGGAGGGAAGCTAGAGGAAGGAGAGAGCTTCCGGGAGGCGGCCATCCGGGAATGCCAGGAAGAAGTCGGACTGACGCCCCTAAATCCACACAAGGTCGGGGAGTTACGGTTCCGTTTTATGGATGGGTACAGCCTGTACGGAGAGGTCTTCTGGGCCTACGATTACCGGGGTATTGCCCGGGAAACCGATGAGGCTGACCCCTTTTGGTGCCCATTGCATTCCATCC
This sequence comes from Spirochaeta lutea, assembly GCF_000758165.1. NCBI lineage: Bacteria > Pseudomonadati > Spirochaetota > Spirochaetia > Spirochaetales > Spirochaetaceae > Spirochaeta > Spirochaeta lutea. The sequence continues at coordinate 257,185 of NZ_JNUP01000003.1, forward strand.
CCTACCAGTCCATGTGGCGGGACGATCCCCTCTGGCTGCCTCTGGTGATTCAGGGGTTTCATATCGCCGGGTGGTTCGACTTTGACGGAGACACCATGCTCTCCGGCCGGGTTGATTTTTTACCGCTTAAATCCCCTAGGCCCCTTCCTCTGGATTATTCTGCTCAAGCCACCGGGCCATAATGAAAAGCCAATCGCTCAACCTATTTATAAACTGCTGGGGTACCTTTAGGTAGCCCAGGTTCAACCACCCCAGATACCCGACCAGATCGCGCTCTAGGCGCCGGCACACCGCCCTGGATACATCCAGGTGAGCCCCCGTCAGGGTATCACCGGGCAGAATGAACCCGCGAAGATGTATTTCGCCGATATCCTGGGTCTGCCACTCCTCAATAACTGCAACCTGCTTCCTCCAAAAATCTTCACCATACCCGCTCCCAAGGTACTCCGGGCCAAGGGTATCCGCCTTATGGATGGGCAGGGCCAACAGTCCTCCAATTTTTTGCAGTAGATCTTGGACGGTATGAATTCGGGTTCGGTAATCTTCCAGGTGATTAAGGTACTCCATGGCGGTGTTTTGGGCTCTTCCCCCGGCATGGTACTCCTGGATGTACTGGCTCATGGACGCCCGGGCCAGACCCAGAACGCTGGTGAGCTCATCGACATCCCCTAAAATGACAAAAACCTCATCGGATTTGAACCGTCGTTCACCTCCGATGAGGCTGCTCTTACCCTCATCACCACCCCGGGTGGTTATGGTAGAAAAATCAGTCACTCTTGTCTCCGTCTGTTACCGCATTAGCCCCGGGTCATCTCGACCGTATAGGAGGCTGACCTACACGGTGTAGTTTTGATATTCCTTAATTTTGCTCATCCCACGCAGCTTCTTCATGGCCTTTTCTTGGATCTGCCGTACCCGCTCCCGGGTAATGCCGAGGTATTTACCCGTTTCCTCCAGGGTGAATGGCCCCTCGCCCGCCAGACCGAACCGAAGCTGTATGATTTTCATCTCGCGATCGGAGAGCTGACGCAGAACCTCGTCCAGGGTGTCCTGGAGGGTCAGCTGGAAGACCATCTCGAAGGGTTCCTCGGTATTAGAATCCATAATAAGGTCGGCGAGACAGGTCATGTTCTCATCATCCACCGTTGTGTCTAAACTGGCGGTCTCCTGGCTCAATTTCATGATGTCCTTAATCTTGTCCGGCGGCATATCCAGGTAGGAGGAGAGCTCATGGACATCCGGATCGCGGCCCAATTCTTGGGTTAAATGTTTGGCAACAAAGTAGCATTTTTTTATGGTATTGAGCATATGAATGGGGATGCGTATGACCCGGCCCTTATCAGCAAGGCTCTTAATAATCGCCTGGCGTATCCACCAGGTGCCATAGGTACTGAACCGGCAGCCCTTGGTATAATCGAAACGCTCAACAGCTTCGATAAGGCCGATGTTCCCCTCATCAATCAAATCAAGAAGCGAAAGACCGCGGTGTTGGAATTTCTTCGCAATACTGACAACCAACCGCAGATTTGCGTTGATCATCTTATTCTTCTCTTCCCGGAGGGCGAATTCCAATGTATTTACCGCATCCTGGGACTCCCGGGTCTGAGAATCCTCATACTCCTTCCGGCTTTGGTTATACGCCTGGCGGAGATTCTGAATTCGCTGGCCGATTTCCCGCTCCTGGTCTACCGTTAGCAGAGGATAGTGGGCGATCTGCTTCAAATAGAGGGCAAGAAGATCTGTATCATAACCTGCTGGTTGGGAGGGATTGTCCTCAAGCATCTGAGGACCGGCAAGGGCGGGGACCACTGACTGATGTGCTTCTTTCATGTGCGTACCTTCCACGAAAATGATAATTGAGGATCATTCCTAAGTCAAGTTAAAGTATTGTGAGGCAGGGTCCTTATGGATGGTTTCAGGGTGATTCGACGACCGTATTTACCGTGGTGCTGATGCGGGGTCCACGTAACTGCCATCCTTCCAAACACTAAAATAGAGCTGCGGCTTTTGGATGACAGGGGTGATGCCCAGGGTTCCTAATTGTTGTCCGGTCTTAACCTCATCGCCGGTGGAAACCAAAAGGGTTTCGTTACCCCCGTAGATATAGATATACCCCCTGGGATGCTGCACAAAGGTTACCTGCCCAAGGGTGGAATGCGGTCCAGAATAAATAACCCTGCCGCTGGTCACCGCCAAAACCGGAGCCCCCCGCTGCCCCATGATGGATATGCCCGGAAATTTTCCGGAAAAGGTAAAACGATCCCCTTCCACCGGCCAGGAGGTACCGGTCTCGTCCCTATAGACCTGGGACTCAAACATTGTACCGCTTACCGAACTGGAGGTTGGAATGTTCGCCCGATTCTCCTGACTCCGATCAGCTCCGGCAGCCTGGGAATCCGGTTTATCTTGGCTTTTTCCGGGATTATCCGAAGGCGTCACGACCCTGGGGGCATTGGAATCACCCTGGCCTGAAGAATTCTGACCGCGGCTACCCGTTTCCCCGGAACGCTGGGCAGCCTTCGAGACGGTTAATACCGTACCAACCCGCAAGACGGAGTTTTGATCTACATTATTGAGTTCCAGAAGTTCATTGAGACCCATATTGTAGCGCCGGGCTATACTGTAGTAGGTATCCCCGGCTTGGACCTGGTGGGTGGAGGGAATTACCAGCCGCTGCCCCACAAAAAGCTTAGAAGGATCGCTGATATCGTTTTGGGTTTTGAGAAGTTCCACCTCGGTGCCGTACATCCGTGCGATGCTGTACAGGGTATCGCCGGGTTCAACCTGATGGTATACCTGCTCAGGCAAGACTGCAGGGACTAATAACACAAGCATCGCTATAACAGAAGAACCGATGATGAAGGCTCTTGAAAGTTGCCGCATACTGTTTCACTCCAGGGGGTCCTTGTGGACATGGGTCTATTCATTAACATCGGCTGCCCCGGTCGACTCTTTAGGAAAAGGCATAAAAACAGCCCCCTTGGCGGCGCATGGGGGATACTGGGGTACACGCCCATACCTTCTGTCCCAGATCCAACCTTGCGGTGCGTGGGGGATGCTGGGGGGGGCCAGGGATGGTTTTTTATAGCGGCGGAATGAATCGAGTTTCCTATCATCTGGTCTTCAGATTATCTCTCAAATCATTCCATGGGGTAACATTAAAAACCCTGTCACTATTGCGTCACACTTTTTTTAACAACAAAAAAGCCGCCTTTCGGCGGCTCTCTAATTCTTTATCTCGTAACGCTTTATAGTCGGGATGGCGGGACTCGAACCCGCGGCCTCCTCGTCCCGAACGAGGCGCGCTAGCCACTGCGCTACATCCCGAAAATGTATAAGATCGGAGTACAACCTACCGGAATATGGGAATACTGTCAATCCGCACGTGTCGCGAACTACTGATGTCCGGACAGAGAATCCCAAAATCCTGGAATTCGGTCGGATTTTACTTGCCCGGCGCTTGTAATTCCTGGAGGCAATTTGTGGAACGATCCGATAATTCCTTCCTCCCCATGGTTCGGAGCTTACCCTCCCCTGGATCCTGCTTCTGACTCTACCCCTCCGACAGGTTCGGATTGATTGACAGCCCATGGTGACCATGGTATTGTTTTCACCAATTTACCATCCCATGATTTAAATCAATAAAGGATTATTCTATGGCTGAAGAGCAGCAAAAAAAGCAAAAATTCCCGGGGGAAAATTCTGATGCTAAGAGGAGCCCGAAGGGCCGCCTGCAACACCCCGTGGTATACATCATCTCCATTATTGTCCTCCTGATAATTGCCGTAACCTTCGTGGCAGGGCCGAGTTTAAACATATTTTCACCCCAAGCCGAAAATGTTTCCTTTGGCTCCATTTACGGAAATTCCATTGAATATACCCCCGGAAGCTATTTTGCCCAGCAGCAACAGGCCTTGGCCCAGGAGTTCGCTCAGAGCGGCCAGGATGCTTCTATTCAGACCATCTATCAAATATGGCGTATCGCCTTCCAACGAACCCTGCTGCATTACGCATTTCTGGAGGAGGCCAAGAATTCTGGGTTTCGGGTCACCCAGGAGGCTGTGGATAAGGCTATGGCACAGAACCCACGATTCTTTGAAAACGGTGAGTTTAGCCCTGAACGCTACCGTTCGGTTTCCAATGTAGAGCGACTTCAACTTCGGGAGACCACCCATGCCGGTCTGATACACCAAGAAGTCATCAATAGCATTTTACAAGCTGCCCAGCCTTCGGATCCTGAAAGTGATTTTATCGCCCGGATGGGAGCGGACCGGCGCAGCTTTACCCTGGCTCGTTTTCCCTTCGCTGAGTATCCCGCTGAGGAGATTATCGCTTTCGCCCAGGAGAGCCCGGATACATTTCGGGTTAGGGAGATTTCCAGCATTACCCTGAATTCACGAGAAGAAGCCCAGGTACTTCTAGAGAGAATAAAGGCTGAGGAATTAAATTTCCAGGAAGCCGCCCGAGAGTACTCTACCGATGGCTTCGCTGCTCAGGGTGGATCCCGGGGAGCGGTCATTTTCTACGACTTTCAGGCAGAATTCTCCGATGAAGAATCAGCAGAATCAATCTTCTCGGCAGACAGGGGTTCCCTGACAGACATAGTTGAAACTAGAAACGGTAGATTTGGTTTCTACCGGCTGGACTCAGAGATACGATCCCTGGATCCTGAAAGCGACAGGGAAATGCAGCGGGTTCGTGGATACATCTCCCGGTTCGATTCCCAGCGTATTGAGGACTATTTCCGCTCCGAGGCAGATTCCTTTCTCCTTGCAGCCCAGAACCGTGGATTTGTAGCAGCCGCTCAGGAAGGTGGCATCTCGACTGTCAAAACCAACGAGTTCCCTATCAACTACGGTTCCGTAGCCCTCTTTCCCACTGTACAGGACGCAGAGGGCAACCAAATTGCTGGAACCGGAAACAACGAAGAGTTTTTCCTGGAACTGTTTTCACTGGAGGATCAGCAAATTTCAAAACCGATCGCTCTCGGCGGTGAGATCATAGTAGCCCAACTTAATTCAACCCGGACTGTTGAAGAGGAGGAACTCAACTACCTTAAAACCTTCGCTGGATACATTATTCAGGATTGGTTGGGTGCTGAGCTCGAGCGGGTATATCTTGATCCTGAGGTATACACCGACCGGTTTGATCAGGCATTTCAGCAGCTTGTGATGGGCAATTAATCCAGTTTAGTCCCATAACACTGCTGATGTTTCCTGATAGACTAGGGCCGCTGATATTTAGCGGCCCTATTATTTATCCGTACCAATCGTCCGGAGATCTAACAGTTGGAGCGTATGCATGAAGGCCATGGCAAGCCACACCGAGCCCCAATGTGCGATTCTTGTATTTGGAAGCCCGTGTCTCGTGCAGATTCAAGAATTTCTTATCACGGTTCACCCCACCTCACGTGTTTTTTTTGTAGGAAATCCTGAACAATTACCCGCCATACCCGGTTTAGAATACCTAGGTGCGGATCTAAAAACGATTCAAGAAAAGATTATAGGAATCAACTTCCGTGGTCTTCGGAGGGTCTGTGTAGAATCCCTAGGCCGCTTGGGCAGCCTACGTAGACACCTTAGCCAAATTCAACAGCTCTTCTATCAGGCCTTCGAACAATACTGGGCCAATGCGCCGAGCGTAATGGTGCTGGGGGACCGATGGATCGGCAATATCCTTCGGAACCTGTCATACCTTGGAGAATGGGGAAACTCCCCGATACCTCAGCAGCAAACCGCATTGCCGGTTCTTCTATGTGGCGCCGGTCCGTCTCTTGCGCGGAGTATCCCATTGATCCATGAATATAGAGCAAGCCTATTTATTCTCGCCGTAGATACGGCCCTACCAATCTTGCTTCAACAAGGAATCATTCCCGATGCCCTGATTGTACTTGAGGGACAGATGTGGAATATCTATGATTTCCTTCCCCTCTCTGATCGGGAGCGGAAGTCCCTCTCGTCCATGGTAATTTTCGCGGACATTTCAAGTTTTCCCAGCGCAGCAAGAATTCTCCCCCGGGAAAATGTCCACTGGTTTCTTAGTAGATTCTGCAACAGCCCTATCCTGGATACCCTGTATGCCGCGTTCCCCTGGATATCTGAGGTGCCTGCTCTCGGCAACGTAAGTACCCTGGGGTACTACATCGCCCACCATTTCATCGCCAGGAATGATGATAATCCCATCCTACTGGCAGGAGTCGATTTTGTTCCTTCCTATCCTGTCGCCCCGAGTCGTGGCAGCCTCCACCATCGCTACAGGGAATACCACCAAAGCCGGTTGCACCCGTTAGAGCCGCCCCCGGCCAAGGATTCTTCAAGCCGAGTTCAAGACAGGGACTTCAACCTATTTACTTCCCTCGCCGAGAGGTGTAACAGACCGGTATTTGTGCTAACCAGCCTCCGTACCTGGCCTTTCCCCCACCTTGATTCCATAGATTTTTTCAAACTATCCACAGCGGATGTAAACACCCCGGCGAGCGCTGTTAATTCCGGGGACCAAGGAATAGACCAGGAAACACCAGGTACCAAAACAGAGGCTGACCCGCTATCTGATTTTTTTTCAACATTATTAGAGCAGCTTGCTGAATTGCAGGCTCTTCTGCGTACAGCCTCAGATAATACAGAACAACGCACCCTTGCCCTTCTCCAAGAACTTGATTGGTTATTCTATCCCCTGCCGCCGAGCTGGTCGTTCGCAGAAATTTTCACCCATAGATCATGGACCCTCGGCCGAATTGCACGGACCCAAGACATCTTGGGAGCATTCCGGAGAACGCGATCAACCTAACCTACCCTGGGTTCACATCAAAAAGACCCAGCCCACTTCTGGTACGGGTGACCAATGCCAAGTGTCCAAACGTTAGAAAAGAGCACTCGATCCAATTGCCCCGTCCAATGACCACGTCACAGATCTGACCAGGAGCGCCGAAGGCTACAACCCCTTGCGCCTCAAAGACCCGAGAGAAGTAGCCGATGGATTACCCGGATTCGGGTTTATTCTTCGCTAGTTTTCAGGACTGATAAGAAGGCGCTCTGGGGTAGTTCGACGTTCCCCACCATTTTCATCCTCTTCTTACCTTCTTTCTGCTTCTCCAGGAGTTTGCGTTTCCGTGAGATATCTCCGCCATAACACTTCGCGGTCACATCCTTGCGTAGCGCAGTAATGGTCTCGCGGGCGATTATGGTTGAGCCGATGGCTCCCTGGATCGGAATTTTGAACTGATGTTTGGGAATTTCGTCCCTCAGTTTTTTACAGATGGCCCGGGCTCGCGGGGCCGCGCTGTGCCGGAATACGAGCTGAGATAGGGCATCAACTATTTTCCCGTTGAGCAGGATATCAAGTTTCACCAGCTCCGTAGCTCGGTAATCCAACATTTCATAATCAAAGGACGCATACCCGCGGCTCAACGACTTTAGTCGGTCATAAAAATCAAACATCACCTCCGCTAAGGGCATTTCATAGGTGATCTCTACCCGAACCTCTGTTAAGTAGACCAGTTCTGTCTGGATTCCTCTCTTCTCAACACAGAGATTCATGAGGTTTCCAAGGTAATCTGTGGGGGTGATAATAACCGCTTTGATATACGGCTCGTAGCTAGTCTCAATTGTCCCGGGTTCGGGCATCTCTTGGGGACTCTCCACAAATAACGTCTCATCATTTTTGGTAATAACCCGGTACCGCACCGATGGGGCCGTCAGTACAATAGATAGGCCGAACTCCCGTTCCAGACGCTCCTGCACCACCTCAAGATGGAGCATCCCCAGGAAACCGCATTTGAAGCCGAACCCTAGAGCTACCGAAGCATCCTTCTCATAGATCAACGATGCATCGTTTAGCTTCAATTTTTCCAGAGATTTTGTTAACTCTTCGTAATCATTGGAATCTACCGGGTATATGGATGAATACACCACCGGTTTTACCTCCCGGAATCCCGGCAGGGGGGCATCACAGCGGTGCTTACTTCCGGTTACCGTATCTCCCACACGTATGTCTGATATATTTTTTATTCCGGCAAGGAAGTACCCAACCTCACCGGCTTCGAGGACTCCAGTTCTTTCAAACCCTACCCTAAACCTTCCTGCTTCCTCTACATCGTATTCAGCATCGCTAAAATAGAAACTTACCGTCTGACCTTCCTTCAGCTGGCCTTCAAAAACACGAATATGTACAATTACGCCCCGGAACGGATCATAGTGGGAGTCAAATACCAGAGCCTTCAAGGGTTGTCCGGAATCACCTTGGGGGGCGGGAATCTTCTGGACAATGGCCTCCAGAAGATCTTCTATGCCAATTCCCATTTTTGCAGAAACCTGCACGGCATCCTCGGGATCCAGACCAAGATCCTTTTCTATCTGCTTGAGTGTTCCAGGTATATCAGCCCCGGGCAAATCTATTTTATTGATAACCGGAATGATCTCGAGCCCATGATCAAAGGCAAGATACAGATTTGATAAGGTCTGGGCCTCCACTCCCTGGGTAGCGTCCACCAGCAATAGTGCGCCCTCACAGGATGAGATGGCCCGAGACACCTCATAGGTAAAATCCACATGGCCGGGAGTATCGACCAAGTTGAGTTCGTACATACTTCCGTCTTCACTCTCGAAGGGAAGCGTCACTGCCTGGGATTTTATTGTGATGCCGCGCTCGCGCTCAATATCCATGGAATCCAGCATTTGATCCTTAAAATCGCGATCAGCAACTATCTTTGCCTTTTGTATAAACCGGTCAGCAAGGGTTGATTTTCCATGGTCAATATGGGCAATAATGCAAAAATTTCGTATTTTATCTCGGGTAATCATCTAAGGGGACTATACCGCATTCACCCTGGCAAGTGCAACTGGATTACCTATATATCAAATCCGGCCTTTCGGATTTCCTCGAATAGACTATCCCGCTGAATGGGCTTTATTAGGTACCCGGTTGCCCCCCCCTTGTTAAACGCTTGAATAACATTACTTGGATCCTCAAGGGCTGTTACCATAATCGCCCTAACCTCGTCCTTCTGCCGAAGACCCATGGTTTTTTCAACATCGCGAATCTGAACCAATGCCTCTTGACCGTCCAGCCCAGGCATCATAATGTCCATGAGAATCAAATTATACGGTTTTTTTTCCTGCCAAGCTAATTTGAATGCCTCCAAAGCCTCGTTACCGTCTACTACAAGATCCAATACAACACCGGGAATCTCTCGTAACAACGTACTGATAACCTTCCGAGAACCAAAATCATCTTCCGCCACCAACACTTTCATTGCTGTACTCCTTTTACCTTCACTATTCGGCACCTTGATCAAACTGCACCAGAGGCTCCATCTGGGTAATTATATCCGTGACGCCGGCGATATCATCCCGACGTACCGCTAACAGAAGCTTAAACAGCAGGCGTCTAACCTCCCCCTCCTCATCCCCGGAAACCTGCCGCTTTAACACTGCAATGGACTTTTCCACTAATTCCGTTTTACCCTGACGCACCAGGGCGACTGCTCTGGAGCAAAGCCCTGAAAGATCCAGTTGATCATCAGGTTTTTGAAAATCCAGAAGGATTTGACTTATACTGCTTTCTAAAGCCGCTCCCCGTACCGGTTTAACCAGAATGGCGTTAATCCCATTTAAATACATTTTCCTAGCATCATCGTGGGAGGAGTAGGCGGTAACAGCGATAATAGGCAACTGCCGTGCAACCCCGGCAATTTCGCCATCCCGAATTCGCCTGGCAATCTCAAATCCGCTTACCCGAGGGAGCCCGATATCCAAGCAACAGATATCCACTGTTTCACTCTGAAGAATAGCGATAGCCTCTTCAGCATTTCCTGCTTCCCAGACCAAGGCTCCCATCTTTTCTAGGTGCTTCGTGAATACCAGCCTATTTATCCCATCATCCTCCACAACCAGAACTCGCACTCCGTCCAATTGGCCGGAGAACTTCTTTGCATCCAAAGCGTCCTCTGAAACCGGGATATCCCGTGCCTGATGTATGGTTGTTGTAAAATCCTCCACCGATGCAGATATCGGTAAAAACAAGCCATGGGGATTAACTCTCCGCCATTGCAATTCCCGGGATCCCAGACCCGTTGAACCAAAAACGATTGGTCGAGCGGTATAATGTATCAGGGATCTAAGCCTCGGTGAATCCAGCTCAAGCTCACTACTCAGGAATAGTAAATCAGGGGACTCCCTCCCTTCCATGGTTGATTCCTCTGGTGTAAATACAATCTCCACCCCCTCAAAGGCTTCCTTGAGCCATGCAATGAGCCCCGAGGGCTGTTTGTTGTTATCGCAGATCACCCCAACCGTACATGATCCGATATCCTCGAGGCGCTTCCGGATTTCATCACCAATGGTATGAGAGGCAGATTCTCTGTGAACCGGGAGTTGAAACATAAAAGAGGTTTCCAGGGGTGTGGAATATTCTAAGGAGAGTTTCCCACGGAGGTACTGTGCGATAAGGGTGGAAATTGTAAGGCCTATGCCCGTCCCTCCGAAACCACGATTCCTCCCCCCCTCAGCCTGATAAAAAGGCTCGAATATTTTCTTACGTCGGTTCTCAGGGATTTCTCTTCCCGTATTTCGGACAATAAAGACAAGCTCGGAAGCCCCTCGGGTTACGTGTAGGGAAACGGACCCAGCTTCCGTAAATTTAACAGCGTTACTGATAAGGTTATTCAGGGCCTGGTGTACTCGTTCCTCATCGCTCAGTATTTGTGATGGTATTTTAGGGTCGATATGTAGGGAAAATTGAAGCCCCTTTTTCTTGCATTCATAGATCCAAGGGATTACGAGGGTCTTTAGGGAATTGGTAATCTCAAAAGGCGCTGGTTTTACAGATACCCCTTGCTCGCTCATTCTGGAATAATCAATGATGTCGTTTATTAATACCAGCAGCCGAGAAACAGCATCTTTGGAAACACCGAGAAAATCACGAACCTCCGGATCTTGTACCTTCTCAAGAGATAAATCAGTCATTCCTTGTATGGAATTCAGGGGTGTGCGGAGTTCATGGGTGAAGGCAGCCAATAAGCGTCTACGGTACTCTATATCATCCCTATCGGTCTGGTGGGAGGAAAACACCGGCATGGTTAGCCGGCACTCACCCTTGAGGATCTCATCCTCAGAAAACGTCTCCCAGGAGATACTTCGGATATACCTACGGATGGATTGGGATTCTAAAGACTGGTCTTCCTCACCGTTCAGGAGAATACTCACTAATCCCATTGCTTCCGCCCGAATACAGCATTCCTGACTCGGTAGTTCAGTAATATCCAGAGAACTCGGTACTACCCATATTTCCGGTGTTAGTGTCTGAGAATGCAGATTATAGGGACGCAGGGCATCACCCTTCCAATCCGCGCTATATTCTATAGTTTCCCCGGGCAGCAATAATTTCACGAGTGAATCAATACGTTTCTTTAGGTTTTCAGAAATTTCATTCGGGTGATGAGTCCCCACAACGAACACCACCAGGGGTTGATTCATCCTATCCTTCTTGCCTTTCGATTATTGAATCAATCTCATCGGCAGAGAAAATTTTATCGATGTCCAGAATAATAATAAACTGCTCATCTCGTTTTCCAACCCCTTGGAGAACCTCATTCTTCAATCGAGTTCCAATACGCGGTGCGGGGTCAATTTGATTTTCTGGAATCTCTATAACCTCATTTACCTTATCGGCCAGAGCGCCAAGCACCACTTCCTCACCATTAACCCCAACCTCAAGCACAACTATCCGGGTATCGAGGGTTTTCTCTGCCTGCTCAAGGCCGAACTTCAACCTCAAATCCAATACCGGTACTACGGATCCCCGAAGATTAATTACACCCCGCATATACTCAGGCATCTTTGGGATCCTGGTGAGGTCGTTGAGCTCAAGCACCTCTCTTACTCGCATAACCTCGATCGCATAGGTCTCTCTACCTAATTCAAAGGTTAGGTACTGATTTTTTTGTACAATATTATCCGCCATAGGTATCCTCCCGCTTATTATGAGATGGTATGTACTGCCTCTAAAACGCCCTGGGGAATTTTGTCCAGAGGCAGAATCCGGTCAATTACTCCCCGTTTTATCGCCTCCTTCGGCATACCGAACACAACGCTTGACTCCTCATCCTGGGCAATGGTAAACGCACCCGCTGATTTTAACTCTTCCATTCCCCGCGCCCCGTCATCACCCATTCCTGTCATTATTACACCTATACAGTTTTTCCCTGCATAATTCGCTGCAGATCTAAATAATACATCCACCGAGGGGCGGTGCCTGCTTACCAGGGGGCCGTCCTTGATCTCCACAAAATATCGGGCGCCTTGGCGCCTTAATAAACAATGCCGGTTGCCCGGCGCGATTAACGCCGTACCCCGCAAGACAGGGTCATTTGTTTTGGCTTCTTGCACGGTAATCGTACAGAGGGAATTTAGCCGCTGCGCAAAGGCTGCAGTGAATTTTTCCGGCATGTGCTGCACGATCACAATACCCGGGCAGTCCAAGGGCATCGCCTCCAGAAACTCTCGTAATGCCTCGGTCCCCCCCGTTGACGCACCAACAACACAGAGCTTTTCCGTTGTCTCGATAGCTTGGCTCCGCCTTCCCCGCTCCAATACAGCATCAGCAGTGAGCTTCGGCTTAACCTCCATCCGCGGCAGCGACGCCACAGGCTTACCGGTAATTGCCGTCTTTGCCTTGGCTGCTGCCCGGATTGTATCGGCAATCCTTGTTCTGGCTTCCTCTAAGAATATTTTGGTCCCGACCTTCGGCTTTTCTATGATGTCAACCGCCCCTAATTCGAGGGCTCGTAAGGCATTATTGCTTCCACCCTCCGCTTTCGATGAACAGATAACAACCGGAAGGGGATGTTGACTCATCAACGCCTTCAGAAAGGTGATACCATCCAACCGTGGCATCTCTATATCCAAGGTGATTACATCGGGAATGATTGACTCCAGCTTTTTAGCTGCAACCACCGGATCGGCTGCCGTCGCAACCACCTCGATATCGGGTTCCGCATCTAGGAGTTCACGTAGGGTCTCACGTACCACCGCTGAATCATCGACAATTAACACTCGGATCATGGAATCTCCATCGCTCCTTATCTGCTCTCTGCTTCAATCTGCCCAGCCAACCGGACCAGACGCTTTACATCAAGGATTAAAGCCACCGATCCGTCCCCCAGAATCGTAGCTCCCGATACCCCCTCAGCATCCCGGTAGAGCCTGCCGAGGTTCTTCACCACCGTCTGATGATCTCCGATGACAGTATCCACAATGACACCGACCTTTTGATCTCCAGAATGCACGACCACAACCTGTTGGAGTACCGGACTATCTCCAGGCACCTCCAGTACATCCCGAAGATCTAGGATGGGGAGGGCCTCATCACGGTGCCGCATAATGCCTTTACCGCTCTGCCGCTGTTGAACCGAGTATTCCAGGCATTCTTCAACCAAAGATAGGGGAAACACGTAGTGTTCGCCGCCGGTATGAACCAAAAGGCCTTCGATAATAGCCAGAGTAAGGGGAATTTCCAAGATCATTCGGGTATATTGACCTATCCTGCTCTCAATTCTGAGGTTTCCACCCAGGGATTCAATCTCCTGTCGAACCACATCCATACCCACACCACGGCCGGAAACCTGGGTAACCTGCTCTGCCGTGGAAAAACCGGGTTCCATAATCAGCTGAAATAGTTCCGTCTCGGGTAAATCAGCGTTACTGGGTAGAAGGCCTTGCTCAATCGCCTTCTTCTTGATCCGTTCGGCATCTAACCCTCTTCCATCATCCTCTATAGTGATTACAACACTTGCCCCTGAATGTTCAGCCCGGAGAGTCAGGGTGCCCTGGGCCGGTTTTCCCGTGGATGAACGGATATTTGGCAGCTCAATACCATGATCAATGCTATTTCGGATGAGGTGTACCAACGGCTCATTGAGGCGTTCAATTACCGTTTTATCTAATTCGGTCTCACCCCCCACGGTATGAAAATCTATATCCTTGCCAAGATCCGCTGACAGATCACGTACAAGTCGCTTAAACCGGGTAAAGGTAGTGCCAATGGGGAGCATCCGGATACTCATGGTGCTGTCTCGCAGTTCCGCAGTGAGCCGTTCCAACCCTTCGGCGATGAGTTTCAGTCCTGGGTTGTCCCCCTCTCCTGCTGTTTGACTGAGCCGAGCCTGCAGGGTAACCAACTCTCCAACCAGATCCACGAGACTGTCCAGTTTTTCACTGCTCACCCGGACTGAATTGGCAGCACTTTCCTGCTGCAGTTTTTGCCTTGTTCGACGGATGTGTTCCTGTTCTTCCAGAGCGGCCTGAACATCCCGGGATGACAGACCCTGCTCGATGAGTACCTCACCGATCCGTTTCTGAAGCTTAATGGCCTCCTTGAGCCTGGTATCGTCAATAACCCCACGCTCTACCAAAATTTGTCCAAGACGAAAATCCGTTGCATCCTGGTTATCCTGGGGATGATCGATTATCCGAATCTCTACATCCGCAGTATCCTGAACGAAAAGAAAAATATCCTGAATCTCAGGTATTCCAGCATGGGTGGTTATAATAACATCCCAGGAAAAGTAACAAACCTCAGGATCAACCTTTTGTAAGCTGGGCAGGCTATGTACGTAGGGTACAATGGTGCTTTCACCCAAGGCGCGCAATTCTGCAAGCAGGTTTAATGGTCTGGTGCCGTTCTGGAAAATCTCCGGCTTCGGTTTGAATTGCACCCGGTATGTGGTCAGGGATGAACTCTCCCTGGAGTCCTCTCTTCCACCCGGATGGTCGTGCCGCCCTTCCCCCTCCTGTAACGGGGCGGCCACCACAGCTGTCTCATCTTCCTCATCATGGGAAGCTACGCCGCATAAATCACGTACCTTTGTAATAATTTGCTCTGAAACACCGTCAAGCTCCGGATCCGGTTGGCCGTCAAGTTCCAATAATTCACGAATATGATCCCTGGCGTCGAGCATGACGGTAACTAAATCGGAAGTAACCGCGATTACCCCTTTTCGGACCTGATCAAACATCGTTTCCAATTCGTGGGTGAATTGCGAAATGTGCTCAAAGCCAAACATGGCTGCGGAGCCCTTGATCGTATGCATCGCTCGGAAGACGGCACCGATTTCTTCGGTATTACCGGGATTTTCCTCTAACGAAAGCAGCGATTGCTCTAATCCGAACAAGAGTTCCCGGGCTTCTTCTCGAAAGGTTTCTTTAAACTTATCCATCCCGGTTTTACTCATACCATACCCTCCTCTACCCATTGATCAAAGATCTTTCCGAGTTCCTGGGGGGTTAAGTGTTCCTGTTGGATAATACCTGCATCGGTGAGGGCTTTTACAAAACTCGTCGACAACGGTTCGGTAAACGCCAGTTCTAGGGACCGTGTAGCCTGGGTTTTCTTGAGTGCAAGAAGTATCTGTATTCCCGATAAATCCATGGATTCAACGTCCCCGGTCTGTACCATGATCGGACTTTTTTTCTGAATCAGGGCCTTACAGGTTTTTAAAAGCTCGGGAATATGGGCTATGGTGCAATCCCGAGGCAAGGGCAGAACAGATAATTCTCGCTTCATCACAAACTCCTCTACACACGATGCTTCACGCCCTTTTAGTATAATCTAAAAAAAGCTGTTTATGGATATATATGTAGCCAATTGAAGGAGCTCATCCATATACGCCTTTTCTCTACGGTTTACCTTTATTTGGATGGCAGCTACCTCGTCCTCCTCCATGTATATCCAGTTATTCAATTCAAAGGTATCGTACTCACTCAATCCGGCAGACTCCGCAAGTCCATCGGGGAATACCTCAGTAATAGAAAATTTCGGGTTCCATCCGCCGAGGTTCTGAACTTCCATGCCGAATAAGGGAGGAAACCAGCTTTGCAGGAATCGTTTTGTAGAAAGCACCTTGGCAAAGGGCATAGCCGGTCGCTGTTCTAAAAACACAGGTATTTGGAGGTCTTCACCATTCTTGCTCTGAATACCGAGTACAACTATATCACCAATATCCCTGGTGATGATTTCATACTGCAGATCCGGCAGGCTCGTTATACTTAGACCGTTAATCGAGGTGATTCGATCGCCGGGCCTAAGGGGAATATCTGCCCCTGGACCAGTAGGATGTATATACGTAATGACAAGTTCATTTCCCTTTCCCTGGGCAGCAACACCTGCCCAAGGATACATCACCGGTCCTTGGGTAAACAGATCACCGAAGATAGGAAAAATCCACTGAGCTGGAATGGCAAAGTTCACCCCCTCAAACTGCTCAATCCCCGCGAACACGACCCCAGCTACTCGACCAGATGGTTCAAAAATCGGTCCGCCGCTATTGCCGGGATTTATCGGCATGTCTATTTGGGTAACCTCTCCGATTTGTAAAAACCGGCGTCCGAGTGCCGAGACGATTCCCAGGGTAAGGGTGTTCTCCAGTCCACCCGGCGAGCCTGCGGCAAACATGGATTCACCTGGCTCAAAACGGGTAGAGAAATCAAGGGACACCACCCCGGGAGGATCAAGTTCAACCTTCAGTAGCGCCAGATCCAGTACCTCATCATACCCCACCACCCTAGCCGGCACCCGATATTGGGAATTGGATGATTCGGAAAACGGCTTAATGAACAGTCGAGAAACCCCCTTATAGGCAGGATCCACCTGGGAAGCAATGACATGGTAGTTGGTTACAATATACCCTTGGGGATCGACAAAAAATCCGCTGCCGAGAACCTGATCAGGTATCCCCATACCTGATTCGATTCTCATTCCTTGATCTACCCACACAGTAACGGCTGCCCGAAGTACAGCGGTTGTCCTCCGGTTTGCGGTAAGGCTGACAGGTTGATTTTCTTGAACATCCATACCCAGGATTTCCAGGAGTTCGAAGTCATTCAAAACCCGAGCCAACCCAACCAGGACCTCTTTTTCTTCAGATGGTAACTGTTCAATTCTCTCGATAAGGGAGCGATGCTCTCGAATCAGCCACTTAAACTGGTAGGCTAACATGGCCGGAGGATCGTCGTTGGCCATAACGCGATTTACCAGAGCCCTCCACGCCTCTTCTACCTCTTCCTCAGCATCCCCATCCCGGGTTAACGGAGCAGATTGAACAGTATCCGGAAAAAACCGGGCAAGCAGAGCCAGGTTCCTTCGGGCTTGCTGGTCATCTGAGCCTGGGCTATGGGTGGACGGCTTTGTACTGCGTAGTTCAGCCTCGGATTTCTGTATTACCTCATGAAGATATTGTTCCTGATCCGGGAAGCTTTGGGTCTCTAACAACGCTATAGCCTTGGCTATGCGCTCTAGGGGCATAGATATTTGATCAAAAATGATAGAAATATCCGGCTGCGATTTCCAGCTACCACCGTCAGTACCCGGTTCAATCACAAAGGTTCTACAGGCGGAGATGCTGAGAGCTACAAGTCCCAGCACGACCATGTGCTTAATTCTCGTCACGGGAGCTCCTCAATGCTGCTTGTATTTGGTAGTAATGAAACTCTGAGGTTTTTATCGACTCAAGTATCATCGGATATCTCTGCAATGGGGGTGATGGTCCAGCGGGAATAAAAACCTCTAACTCACCCCTGGGCTCTGGCTGGTAGATTTCGAGGCCTCCAGGTTCTAACCGCATGATTTCAAATCTCCCGTCCTCCTCAGTGTCAATCATGATGACCTGATCTATCCCGGATAGTCCTTGGGGCTTATCAAAACGCTGTATCTCAAAATAACCATTTCGATGGTGATCCTCCGCAACCCCAGTGATTTCACCTTCAGACAAGAACTCTATCCTGAGGAAATCGGCAGATCGTTGGACCCGTTGGTAGGCGAGATTCTCCGCAACCGGTACAATCGACTCAGCCGAAGTATCACCCATAACGAGGGTGTGCATATAGCTTCCTGGAAACCCCTGAAACCGGGTTAGGTCTAGGGACGAATCCACGGCTCTCCAGGGAAGAGTCAGGCCCGGCAGAATCCAGGTCTCCTCCCTAGATGCACCGCTCCGAAAGTGAACCCTATCCAAATAGGGATACCCGGAAAAAATAAACTCATGGTGAGCTCCAGGATGATTCACCCGGACCAGTACGGGAAGCCGAGAATCAAATTGAATAACCCTATCCATGTATCCGTCCTGATCCTCATCGTATTCCCATCTCTTGAGCGCTTCCTGATCATACCAATAGTACTGGTCATACTGGTTGTCCCCATCGCTGTCATAGACCATGGGGCGTGTCCCATTGCCAAACATTTCCAGAAGGTAGGCTCTAAGCCGATTAAGAACCTGCTCATCACTGACTGTATCAAGTACTGTGGTTATAACCTCCCTATCTATGATTTCCTGGGAGAAAAAATGTTCCTCTAAGGCAGCCAAGATGCGTGGATTATTCCCTCGAACGTCCTGCAGGTAGAGTGCAACCAGACCGCCGTTGTCACGCCCGCCGGATTGCCAGTAAAACCTGATCCATTCCTCCCTGGTTTGTCCCGCATCAAGTCTTTCGATGAATCTACGAAGATACCACAGGTAGTCCTTTTGTTCAGTTGAAGTCAAGGATAGGAACTGCTCCTCCTTCAATCGAGGCGGAATATGATCCGGGAATAACAATCCCCTGATTTTAAGTGAGTTCGGATACCGCCCTTGGGCCTGCCGGATAAAGGATTGAAAATCCGCCCTTCTACCAGCCTTAAGGATGAGTTCTAAAGCAGTGGCAGTACTCTCTGAAGACTCCAGGATCTCCTGCTGAGTTAAGGCCTCCAGGTGATAAAATGCCCGGTCGAAGTTTTTTGTTGTGGCATACAAACCTATCAACTCTTCACGGCTTTCCCGGGGCAGAACGTGATGATAGCGGGAATATATAATCGCATCTTCAAATAGTTCGATACGATCCTTCACCGGCTGATGGGAGGTTACCCCGAGGACATGCAGCAAATCACTGTTAGTACCATCAAATTCCACACCTGCCTCGGCAAGAGTCCTACTTGATTCAATGTCGTTCCGTCGTAACAACTCGACCGCTTGTTCAGCGTAGTAGTTGGCCAAGGTTCGGTTGATAGCCTTGACGGAGCCTTCATCAGAAACCTCTTGACCGGTGAGGCCCCAGCTTACTGCGATAAGATAAAAACACAAAAAGCACCACCCTTTGGGCAGTGCTTTTCTTGAAGTGGGAATAGATGGTGATAGCTGATTATTTCTGTGTTTTTTCTTCAAGACCGACAACTTCACGCACCTCCACATCAGTAAGCGTCTCTCGGCTCATGAGAGCACGAGCCAGGGATTCCAATTTATCTTTATTGTCGACAATAATCTTCCTAGCTTTTGCTAATCCGTCATTGAGGATTTTTGAAATCTGCTGATCAATACGCTGTGCAGTCTCTTCGGAATAATCCTTATGGGTTGCGATTTCTTTTCCGAGGAAAATGGGTTCGTCCTCCTGACCGAAGGAAACCGGACCAAGATCGCTCATTCCCCATTCACAGACCATCCGTCTTGCCAGATCAGTAGCCTGTTTTAAATCATTCTGTGTCCCAGTGGTGGTTTCTCCGTACATCAGATCCTCGGCGACATACCCCCCGTAGGCAATTACAATCCTATCCTGCAGCCAGCCCTTGTTACGGCTGTA
The DNA here is from genome assembly GCF_000758165.1 of Spirochaeta lutea. Classification (NCBI taxonomy): domain Bacteria; kingdom Pseudomonadati; phylum Spirochaetota; class Spirochaetia; order Spirochaetales; family Spirochaetaceae; genus Spirochaeta; species Spirochaeta lutea. Next base: position 276,783 of record NZ_JNUP01000003.1, read on the forward strand.
CTTATCCTCATCGGGCAGACTGATAGCAACACCCAGAGCCCTGCCTCGGGGTACTATGCTCACCTTATGCAAGGGATCCGCATTGTCAAGGTAATAATGGAGCAGGGCATGACCTGCCTCATGATACGCCGTCGCCAGCTTGTCTTTTTCACTGATAACCTTTGACTTACGGGCAACTCCCATGAGCATCTTATCTCGCGCCTCTTCGAAGTCCTCCATCTCAACATACTCCCGGTTTTTCCGAGCAGCATAGAGGGCCGATTCGTTCACGAGGTTTGCAATATCCGCTCCAGATGCTCCGGGGGTAGCTTTCGCAATTGTAGTCAAATCAACCGATTTGCCAAGGGGGATTTTTGAGGCATGAATTTTTAAAATCGCCTCCCGCTCCTGCATATCCGGCATATCTACGACAACTTGCCTATCAAACCGGCCCGGGCGTAGCAGCGCCGGATCCAAGACATCAGGCCGGTTGGTGGCGGCGATCATAATGACCCCGTCTTTTGTATCAAACCCGTCCATCTCTACCAGCATCTGGTTCAGGGTCTGCTCCCGTTCATCGTGTCCGCCGCCATACCCAGCACCCCGGGTTCTGCCCACAGCATCAAGTTCGTCGATAAAAAGAATACAGGGGGCATTTTTCCGGCCCTGATCAAACAGATCCCTCACACGGCTCGCACCCACACCTACAAACATTTCCACGAAATCCGAACCGCTCATATGGAAAAACGGTACGCCTGCCTCCCCGGCGGTAGCCTTGGCTAACAAGGTTTTACCGGTTCCGGGCATACCGACCAATAATACCCCTTTGGGTATCTTCGCGCCCATTCGGGTAAACCGTCCGGGATTTTTCAGGAACTCCACCACCTCCTGGAGTTCGTACTTCGCTTCGGTTTGGCCGGCAACATCGGCGAAGCTGATCCGCTTATCATTATTTACATCCACATACCGCTTGGCCTTGCTTTTTCCAAAGGTAAAGGCCTTATTTCCCCCACCCTGAACCTGGCGAAACAAAAGCCATATAAATACAATTCCAATGAGTATGGGTAGGAACTGAATTATCACCGCGAAGGGACTGATGGGGCTTTCTTCACCGCTAAACCGTACGCCCTGTTCTTTGAGAAGAGGAATGAGGGTCTGATCTGTGTAGGGAATCCGACTGATGAACCGGCCGTATTCTCCCTCCTGGGATGCTAATTGCCCCTCGATCTTTCGGTAATCAATGATTTTTACCGATGCTATCTCGCCTTGCTCAAGATAGGCCAGGAACTGGGAATAGGGTATTTCTCTACCCATACCACCCGTACCGGGAAGAAACATGAGAATAAACAGTCCAAACAACCCTATAACCAGAAACAATGCAAATCTATTGTTCTTAAAATTAAAATTAGGTTGTCGCGGTTCCTGATTACCGTTGTTTTTATTCTGATTGTTGTCACTCACTGTGTAACTCCATACCGCGGCTCTATGTGAAAAACCAAATCAGGTTCAGATGCCGCTGAATTTCTTTTTTTTAGCGGAATAACCATGGGGGATTCCTCTTGCTGAAACACAAGAATTGCAGTCTTCTCCCCTGCCTGCTCCAATATAATACAGAAACCCCGTAAACGCATAGGAACATGATACTCATGCCATAGTTTGGAGATTGGTTTTTTAATACCATTCTGTAACAAGAAGTACTCACCCAACCGCGGAGAACGCAGTAGTATATCTCCTGGGGGAAGCCCACCGCTTTGGCGCACCACTAACTCATGGGTTTTTACGGGCAAAGGCAGTCTTCGTTCAAAGCTACCACCCTTCTTCAGTACACAAAGATACCCTCTTTTGCTTTTCAGGGCAAGCTCAGGATTAATCACCACCTCCCGGTTATCACGGTAGATGACAATCCCGTAACCCGAGGTTAGGGCTCCATCCTTGAGATTTTGGACCGCAGAGGAGATAAATCCTCCGGAGAACCGTAACCCCCGGGGGCCACCATATCCGTATAACGCGTCTTTTCGATTCCCGGGGTGACGGGTATGCAGCAGGGCAATTCCCCTCTTAATCCATTCCCCAAGAACCTCGGCCTCGCCTGTTTCTAATGCAGAGACTGAGCCCAGGCAAGAACTAGTCGAGGCGTGATATTCCCAGGGGAAACGCTGGAAGAATGCCGATTCCAGGATCTTTAAGGTTTGATAATCTTGCTTAGAACCTTCGAATCCCCGTAGAAGATTCTTATCCAGGCCGGGGTACAGACTTCGAAGCAGGGGCAGGGCCTCGTGTCTCAACCGATTCCGCAGATACTCCGACGAAGCATTGCTGCTGTCCTCATGCCAAATCCGGTGGTGCGCTCCAAATACCTGATCGAGGTAGGCCAGAAGCTGGTTCTGGGGTATTTGAAGCAAGGGGCGAAAAACCGGAGGGGCTGACTCAGGCATTCCCTCGATACGATGGAATGACCGACCGGAACAGATTTGATGCAGGATGGTCTCAAGCTGATCATCACGGTGGTGCCCCAGGAGGACGGCTTCGGCGTTGAGTTCCTTCTGCAGCCGTCTGAGATGGAAAAGCCGGAACCGGCGGGCCCGTTCTTCGGTACTATACCCCTTCTCTACCAGAGATGTTCCTGGATTGAGGAGATTTCCATGGACACGAATCAGGGGGACTCCCAGGGAAATACAAACGCGCGAAGCCAGGGCGAATTCGTGAGCCATTTCATCCTCTTCACGTAAATGGTGGTGGATGTTGACGGCAATCAACTTAATACGTGGAGAACCAGAGGTGGAATGGGGGCCCCTTGGGCGGGATTCCCCATTGCCGCCCCATCCCCCTGGAAGGGTCAATCTGGCAAGCAATGCCAATAAGGCGGTGCTATCTTTACCCCCAGAGAACCCCAGCAAAAGGGTGGCTCCGGGACTGATTCCAAACTCATCCAGCTTCCTATTCAGGAAGCTCGGTAGGTCGGTTAATATAGTGGAGGCCATATTCAGGCTCCTTAATGAAACGCTTGATTCCTTCTACAGCATGGATTATTGCTTGCCCATACCGGAACATCTCCGGCTCATCGGGCTGCCCCAGGACATAATCGATAACCGTTTCTCCGGGACCGGGTCTGCCAATACCAACGTATAGAGGAATAAAATTCTTCCCTAAAAATGATGATACAGATTTTAATCCATTGTGGCCTGCAGTGCCGCCCTTACTTTTCATACGGATTCTGCCCGGTGCTAAATCCATATTATCCACCACCACCAGAAAAATGGTGTCCTGTTGGGCAATATTGGGCGGCTCGTGATCCTGGGGCTGATCCGTTCTCAAGAAGGATTGTACCCACGGAATGACATCACCGCTGCGGTTCATATAGGTTTGGGGCTTAACGATAAGAATTCTGGCAAACCGGGCCCCTTCATCGGGATATGAAAGACCTATAGATAGGGGTTTACACGGTACCCGGCGCAGTTTGCAGGAAAGCGTCTCTGCCAAGGCATCAATAATCCAAAACCCGGCATTATGCCGGGTTTTGTCATAGCGGGATCCCGGATTACCGAGTCCTAAGATTACCAGTGTTTTACCGGGGGAAGGGCTATTCTTCTTCAGCAACAGCTTCTCCGGCTGCCTGTTCCTCGGTCTCTTCAGTGATCACGGCCTTAGCATGACCGATGGATGCAATAACCTGCTCGGGTGCATTCAGAATCCGGATGTCATTTCCTAGTTTAACATCACCGACGTGTACGGCGTGTCCCGCATCGAGGGTGGTTATATCGATTTCAACTACCTCGGGCAGGTCCTTGGGAAGACACTCAACCTCGAGCTCATGAATGGTGTTCTCCAGGATTCCGCCCTCGCGAACCCCCTTAGCGGTTCCGTTAAGTTTGATGGGCACATGAGTTCTGAGGGTTTTCCCCGTTTCAATTTCATAAAAATCCAGGTGAACCATTTTGTTTTTAAGAATGTCCGCCTGGTAATCACGAATCAAGACGCTGTGTTTCTTCTTTCCGATGGTCAATTCAATGATTTCGTTTTCAGAAATGTGCTTAAATGCTCGTTCAAATTCCTGGGCATCTATGGTTACACTTTTTGGTTTTTCGTGGCCGTACACAACAGCGGGAATAAGGCCTGCAGCACGCAGACGCCGGGCTTCGCCGGTACCATTCTTATCCCGGAGCTGTGCGTTCAGGGTTTTAACTGCCATGTAATATCCTCCATAAAATAGTAGCTGGGACGGCAGGATTCGAACCTGCGCATGCCGGGACCAAAACCCGGTGCCTTACCGCTTGGCGACGTCCCAATATGCTTGGTGGTGCTAAACCATAGCCAAAATCGTGAGCATTGTCAAATGGAAATAGTAAAAAAAACTGGGAAATAAGCCGGATTCAGACCCTCGGTATGCTAACTGAAATCGTGAAAATCATCACCCTCTATCGTCTCGCTATCCTCGGGCAAATCTTGATATGCCTTCAGAATAGTATCTTGTAAAGAGGTCCTGAAATCGGAATTTATCGGGTGGGCTATATCTTTATAGTCACCGTTCTTCGTTTTTCGGGAGGGCATGGCGATGAATACCCCGTTTTTCCCTTCGATAATTTTTACATTGTGTACCACAAAGCAATCATCAAGGGTAACAGTTACATACGCCTTGAGCTTACCGTCGGAATTCACTCGCCGAATCCGGATATCTGTGATCTGCATATCATGCTCCTTGCATACTCGGTGCACCGAATTTCAGCCTCTGCTGCGGCACTTGCGTGACCACCTCTGACAGGCGTTATAGTAAAAGTATATGCCGTTTTACACGTCTGTCAAATAAACTATGGATTAACAAAGAGAAAGTTATAGTAAATGAGGTACCGTTAAAACTCCGTTTTGAAAGACCCCTCCGTTGGAGTACCAGAAATAAATCATTCTTTTATCATGAGTTACTTTTATTCCACCAGAGTACAGGCGAATGCCTGATGCAATGTGCCCGATAAGGATTATTTTAATGCATTGAATCCGTTCGGTAGTGACAGCCCAAGGATCGGTGGTTCCCGGCTGCTGCCTTAGTGATGAGCGTACCGACCAGTACGGCATTTCTAAGCGCCAAGATAGATTCCCCAGCCCTGGCTTCCTGATAAAACTTTTCAATTCTATGGGTAAAGTAGTTAAGATCGGCTAAGGCCCTGTCTAAACGACGTTTACTCCGCACTATTCCCACATAGTTCCACATCGTGGATTGCAGGGTGAACATATCATGTTGGATGAGGAGGGGATCAAAATCAATGGGCTGTTTCGGATACACCCAATCGGGGATGGATGCTATAAGGTTATCCCGTAGGGGTTTTTGCTGGATTGCAGCATGATGTCCTGCCCTGATTCCGAATACCAGGGCTTCTAGTAAACTGACCGATGCGAGACGGTTAGCCCCATGCACACCGGTGCAGCTGCTCTCCCCAACCACATACAGCCCGTCGATCTCGGTTTTACTGTGTTCATCCACCTTTATGCCCCCGCAGAAATAATGGGCAGCCGGCACTACGGGGATGGGTTGATTTACGATATCAATATCCAGGGCCTTACACTGCTCGTATATGCCAGGAAAACGATCGGCGATGTTTACATGGGTGATATCCCGGGCATCCAGGTACACATATCCGGTTGATCCGTCCATCTCTCGGTAGATAGCTCGTGCTACCTCGTCCCGGGGAGCAAGGTCACGCAGCCGGGGATGGTACCGCTCCATGAAATACTCGCCTTTAGTGTTGAGCAGCCGCGCCCCTTCCCCGCGTAGAGCTTCAGTAATGAGAAACCGTTTCACATCCCGGTGGAAGAGCACCGTGGGATGGAACTGGACATACTCAGCATTAATTATGGAACAGCCAGCACGGTAGGCCATGGCGATGCCGTCTCCGGTAGCGGATTCAGGGTTGGAGGTATGGAGGTAGAGATTGCCTATTCCTCCGGTGGCTATGACTGTTGATTCTGCGTAGAAAGGCCGTATTTCACCGGTCTGTTGATTCAAAACGTATGCACCCAGGGCGCGGTGTCGTTTGTACCGTTGTTGATAATCCGTACTATGGTGGGTATTGGTAATTATATCCACCGCGATATGCCCGGAGAGCAGGGTTATTCCCGGGCAGGACCTGGCATACCCAAGCATCTGCTCCTGGATTGCTCTTCCCGTCTGATCATTAACATGGAGGATTCGCCGAACCGTGTGGGCTCCCTCCCGGGTACGATCAAACTCACCTTCCTCTCCGCGCTCGAAGGGTACCTCAGCCTTGCGTACCAGATAATCTGCGACGAGTTCAGGACCGGACTCAGCCAGAATCCGCACCGACCTAGAGTTGTTCAGACCTGACCCGGCGTCGATGATATCGCGAATGAGGAGGTCGGGGCTATCGCCGATCCCGGTTTCTACAATACCTCCCTGGGCGTAGAGGGTATTTGACTCGGTAAGATTTTCGGATTTAGAGAGTACGGTCACAGTGAGTCCCTGCTCTGCCGCAGCCACCGCTGCCGAAAGCCCGGCGAGGCCCGATCCAATAACTAACAGATTGCTTCGTCTTGTCGTATCTTCCATTTTTTCATCCTCACCGGTTTTACCCGGCACACCCCCCTCAGTCTAGTGCACCGGTAAATTGCAGAGAAAAATTCATGGTTTGTACCGAGTGAGTCAGTTTTCCTGCAGAAATATAATCCAGTCCAAGGCTGCCAAATACCCGGAGTTTTTCCTCATCCATATCACCCGAGGCTTCAAAGGGTACAACCCTTCCTCGGTCCTGACGAAGGGACAGCGCCATCTCACAATCCCGGGGGCTCATATTATCCAGCATAATCCAGTCTGCCCCCGCATCAAGGGCTTGCTGTACATCCTCCAAAGATCGGCATTCAACCTCTATGAGAAATTTTGTTCCGTACACCTGCCTCACAGCATCCACCGCCCTCCGAATACCACCGGCGGCATCAATGTGGTTGTCTTTCAGCATGACCATATCATACAGTCCCATGCGATGATTCCTCCCGCCGCCGTCTCGAACAGCCTGTTTCGAAAGCCTCCGAAGGCCCGGAATGGTTTTCCGAGTGTCAAGTATTTGGGTATCGCCCACGGCAGATAAAATCTCTTGATAGTGCCGGGTTTTTGTTGCGACACCGCTAAGGTAGCCTAAAAAATTCAACGCGAGGCGCTCAGCGGTCAGGATTGAGGAGATTTTTCCAATCACCTCAATTATGCAGTCTCCCCCTTCAACCGCTTCTGAATCATTCCGTAGAATTCGGAGAGTAAGTCCGGGATCGACCGTATGAAACACCTCTTGTACAACCCGGGTACCGGAAAGCACGCCCCTCTCCCGGGCCACGATTTTTGCCCCGCCGGTCTGCTGGGAAAAAACCGCCTGGGTTGTGATGTCCCCGGCAGAATCGAGATCTTCTTCCAGGGATAGTTCCAGAAGCCGCTGTAGAAACGAGGGATCGTCTGGCATACTCATTGGTCCTGCTTTGTATCCTGGGGATCAATATCGATGGATTGTCCCTCGAACCATAATCGCTCCAGGGCATAAAAATCCCGGGCCTCCTTCGTCATGAGGTGCACCAGGAAGTGACCACAATCAATGAGGGTCCAAATATCTTCACGCAGATGTTTTGTGCTGCCCCTGGTGTATACGTCCTGCTCTGAGAAAAATTCTTGTAAATTCCGTACAAGTCCCTTGAGCATTGCAAAACTTGATACCGTACCGATTACGAAGTAATCTGCGATACTGCTTCGGCCGGTTAAGTCGATAAGACTCACATCGCCGGCATTGCTTTCTTTTAGGAACTGGGCCGTCATTTGTGCCTGCTCCAATTTAGTTTTCTGGTCTAACATACCAACCATCAAAATCCTTTCCTAATATCACCGTTACATCAACGGCGTTTTCGTTTTCTCCGCTACCGGGAATTATATTTTCGCCCCGGATCATAGCCCCCACACGCTGGGCAGCCTCCTCTATAGTATGGTAAATGATTTGCGTCTCCTCTACATCCTGTTGATCCGCATTAGCAACCTCGACGACCTCTATCCCCTGGTTTTGGAGCATCTCACTGGTACGCCTTGCCAGACCGTTAATCCTGGTACCGTTTAGTACCTCAACCCGGAGGGTTCCCTGAGCAGCAAAGAGTTCATCGGGGGTTTCAAGATTCTTTTTTATTTGATTTACCGAATCTCGAACTAACTTGCCTTCAAAATGGGGAAACAGCAGTGATAGCTGTCCCTCCCCGGTCTGTACCAGCCGCTCTGTTCCTAGGATTCGCTGGGTTATCGGGGTTTCGTAATCTACTTCCGCTAAGAACTCCGAGAGTTTTTCAATGGAAGAGAGCTCAAGATCGGACTCGATGAGAGAGCCCATAATTTCCTGGAACACGCCCTGAGAAAAATACTCATGGCTCGTACCCAGCCGCTGGAAAAACCCTTGGGTAAGGGTGAACTGGCGGTTTGTGCGTTCCGCTGGCTGCTCCTCGCTCTGAACGAACCCCAGAAGATCAAGCACCTTATCACCGTCCAGCACCACGTTTCCATTGGGAATCCGGTTGATGTCATCCGCATCCTCTCCCCAGGTATCTATACTGTGTTCCAGGAACACCGGAAGCCCGCCTACCAGATCGGTGAACCGGGAGAGCCCCGATTCTTCAATGATGAGATAATGGTGGATTGGTGTTCCGAGAAACTTGGTGAGAAGCTCCCGGTAGGCTTGAATGCCCTGTTCTTCGTAAAGCACACCTACACGGTCAACTCGGTTTAGTTGGTTGATTATCTGGCCTAAATTATTGGGGATGGAAATTTGAGCCATCTTTCCGCTGGATTTGTTGAAGATTAACACTTGGGTAAGTTCGATATTATTCTCATCGGTGATGGCGAATAATACCGTTACGTTCTCGGTGCTCTCCAAGGTCCTTGAAAAGGGATCCTGTTGGAGCTTTACCCCGAGAAAGATTCCAAACATAATCACTGAGAGTACAATCAACCCAATAAAGATATAGATTGGATCAAATAGCCTGGGTTTCATAGGACACCTGCGTTTTTGTTGAATCGGTATATGCGTTCCGGGCCTCTTGTTCCATATCAAGAGCCTGACCACTCACTGTTTTACCCCGGGACCGAGCATGTTCGATCACCCCTAGTACCATCCCGTGGATGGAGGATTCAGCCAGGATCTGTTGGTAGAAGCCCTGGTCTATGTATTTTCTCCCCGGTTCCACGTAATCCGCCACATAGAGAATTCGACCTACCAGCCCCATACCGGGTTTTCCGAGGGTGTGATGCTGTACGGCCTCTAATATATCTTCATCGTGGATTCTATACTCCTCTTTTAAGATCTGTGCTGCCACCGGCCCGTGGAGTAAAATCGGGCGTTCACGGAACTCGTACCGTATCGAAAACCCTCGGGCTTCCAGGTATTGAATATATTTAGATCCGTCCCACTGCCTTGCCAGGTCATGCCCGAGAGCGGCGAGTCGCACCTTTTCCAAGGAGCATCCCAGGTTTTTTGCAATTTCTTGGGCTGTACCGCTGACCCGAAGAATATGCTCGAAGCGTCTGGGGCTCACATGCCCGGGTAAACGTTGGAGTAGGAGGCGAGATACCTTCCTAAACCGAATAGAGCGAGTTTTCTCGTATATAATCATACACATCCTCTGGAAGAAGATATCGATAGGGCTCATCCCTTCGAATCGCCCGGCGTATCATACTAGATGATATTTCCAGGCCTGGGTTTTCCAGGGGGATAATCCAATCAGGATCCCGTATGAATCCCCCCAAAAGATTCTCCTCATCTTCCTTGGTGTAAATAATGCCTGGTCTCCGAAGGACAATCAAGCGTACAAGAGAAAAAAGTTCCCCTGCCCTGTACCAGGTCGGTAGTCCCTTTACCAGATCATATCCGACCACCAGACCGATTTCCCCGGGACTGCAGCCTAGTTCTGCCATCAATGCAACCACGGTGTCATAGGTATAACTGAGCCCGCCCCTACGAAGCTCGGAATCGGACACCACAAAACGCCGGTTTCCCCGGGTCGCCAGGGTCAACATTTCTAGGCGGTGACGAGCTTCGACGGGGTTATGGTCCTGTTTATGGGGAGAGACTTGGGCAGGCATGAAGATGACAGACTCCGGTCCCACCCCATGAAGGACGGTATCCGCTATGAAGAGGTGCCCGATATGGACGGGATCAAAACTTCCACCCAGGAGCGCATACCTTACCATTCAGAATCCTGCTGGATATCAGCTAGGAGCTTTGCAGGCCTTGAGTTTTTCTCGGGTTCTTCTTCTGGGGTTTCTGGCTCAACGGTTTCAGTCATCCAGCCGGGAGCCTGGATTGACGGGGATGTTTCCTTATCCTGGGAACTAGCCTTTGATTGGGCTAGGGCAAGAAATTTTTTACTCGCCTCGTCCAGATGGAGACGGCTGGTAGCACTTATGCTGAGGATATCTTCATCGGGTAGAAGATCAGCAGCCTGAGCTGCCGCCTCCTGTCCTTCCGGGATATCCACCTTATTAAGGAGAATGACCCGGGGTTTTTCCAATAGAACAGGATTGAATCCCCCTAGTTCAACCATGAGGTTCTGAAAGGCCTTGTCAATGGGCATGGGATCAGACGCATCGATGATAAATGCCAGTGCCCGGGTGCGTGCGATGTGCTTTAGAAAGCGCAGACCGAGTCCGGCTCCGTCATGGGCGCCCTCAATAATTCCGGGGATATCCGCCAGAACAATATCTTCATTGTACACGTTGAGGACCCCGAGGTTGGGGATCTTTGTAGTAAAGGGGTAGTTTCCAATCTTGGGGTTCGCGGCGGTCATCAACCGTAGGAGGCTAGATTTACCCGCATTGGGATACCCAACGAATCCTATGTCGGCGATGAGGTTTAACTCCAATCGTACTGACCGGGTTTCTCCTGGCATCCCGTCCTGAGCGTACCGCGGGGCCTGACGCCGCGAAGTCGCAAAATGGCTATTGCCCTGACCACCGATTCCGCCCTTCAAAAACACGATCCGTGTATCGTCTACCAAATCCAGGAGCACCTCACCGCTGCTGCTATCCCGTACCAGGGTTCCGGGCGGTACCTGGATGATCAAATCCTGGCCGTCCGAGCCGTGTTTTTTTCTTCCCATGCCGGGCTGGCCGTTCTTCGCGGCATAGGTCTTGTTGGGGCGTAGATGGGTAAGCGTCTTCAGGTTACGCCGGACCTCAAAGATGATATCTCCGCCACGGCCTCCGTCCCCGCCGTCCGGCCCTCCCTTGGGTACATATTTTTCTCTTCGGAAGGAAACACTGCCATGTCCGCCGTCTCCGCTGGTTACGGTAATTTTTAATTCATCTACAAAGGAATTCACCACTTTCTCCCATAAGATACCCTACACGGGTATAACAGCAAAAAAAACGCCACAAACCCTGAGTACTCAAGGATCCGCGGCGTTTTGTCCTAGGGGCTGATCAACCCAGCCCGGTATTGTCTAGTACCCGCTATTGGGCTGCAACAGGGGAGATGTTGATGAGCTTTTTGCCCCTTCGGGTTTTAAACTCAACCGCACCGGCAGTGGTGGCAAACAGGGTATCATCCTTCCCTATGCCAACATTCTCGCCGGGGTGGAATTTTGTTCCCCGCTGCCGGACAAGAATCTCACCAGCCTTCACCAGCTGTCCGCCAAATCGCTTTACGCCTAACCGTTTACTTTCTGAATCGCGGCCGTTTTTGGAACTACCGCCACCTTTTTTATGTGCCATGGTTCTTCTCCTACCACAATAGTACTGTTACCGGTGTATCTCATCCAAGTGAACCTCTTGGGGAAATTCACTCGATGCGCCGATTAATAGGCTGTAGAGTACATCCACAGCCCCCTGGAACCACTCCTCTGATGAAGGAGCAACCCCTCGTATTTCAATTTCAAGATGGCCGGGTCCCCTGCTCGTTCCATGCAATTCCACTCCGGACCTGGCGCTCACCGCCATCCCGAAGTGTTTTAGTGCTGCAGAAACAATAGCGCAGGGAATACTCACGCCATTATAGGGTTGGGCATGACCGGATGAACTAATGCATTGAAGCTTTCCATGGGAAAACTCAAGTTCCAGGTTAATCATGCCCCGTACGCCTCTAGGCCAGGCTTACTTCCTTTATTCGGATAAAGGAGTAGTTCTGGCGATGTCCCTGCTTCCGCTGGTAATCTTTCCGGCGCTTGTACTTGTAGACGATAACCTTGTCGCCCTTGGCATGCTTTTCCAGTACTGCAGTCACCTTCGCACCCTCTACATAGGGCGCACCGACCTTGATTGAATCATCTCCGCGGAAAAGGAGAACCGTATCAAAGTCCAGATCCTTTCCCTCTTCGGCTTCAATCTTATCTACCTTCAGCAAGCCACCCTTTTCAGCTTTATACTGCTTGCCTAAAATCTCTACCATTGCGTACATAATCGTTCCTATTCATCCTTTTGAGATGCAAAATATTTTGAGGTAAACAAATACCATCTTTTCCGGGAGAGGTCAAGCTCCCACCGAGGAAGTGTCGTCTCATTTATCATGAGGCAATAACCAATTACAAATGAATTTTGCACGTGGCATGCGCAAAAATGGGAAAAAATAAATCTTTTCACAGAAATGATTTATTTTCATCGGTCCCGCGCATGGTAGTTGCAAAACACAGGTTTGCAAAAACCTCGCTCTACTATAAATTACTTGTAAAGAAGTGTCCAGTAATTTGGCACAGCCTCCCCCCGGGGCACTTCTACCCCGTCTTACCCCGGAAGATTCGAACTACCCATGAGTGCGGTGTCGATTTCTTTTGCCGCACCCCGGCCTTCATTAATCGCCCAAACAACCAGGCTCTGGCCCCGACGGGCATCACCGGCAGCAAAAATCTTTTTGCGGCTGGTACGGTAGGATCCGTATTCAGCTTTCACATTGGATCGTTGATCCGCTTCCAATTCTAAGGCCTGAAGTAGTTCCTGTTCCGGACCAAGAAACCCCATGGCAAGAAAGACGAGATCAGCGTCCCAGACTTCCTCGGATCCGGGCACCTCTTGAAATGTGGGTCGCTCCCCAGGCTCCTTACTCCACTGGACGCGCACAGTTTTGATCCCCTTCAGTTCACCCCTTTCATTACCGATGAACTCCTTGGTTAAAATCGACCACTGTCGGGGATCCGCCCCATAGGCATTATGTGCCTCCTGGTGACCATAATCACTTTTAAGTAACCGGGGATAGGTCGGCCAGGGGAACTCGTCGGTTCGCTCCGATGCGGGTTGAGGCATGAGCTCAAAGTTGATTACCTGGGCCGCCCCGTGACGGACGCTGGTTCCGATACAGTCATTACCCGTATCTCCCCCGCCGATGACCACCACACGCTTGCCAGCTGCAGAAATATAGGCTCCGTCCTGCAGGTTTGAATTAAGTAGACTCCGGGTGTTTTCGGTAAGGAATTCCATGGCAAAATGAACGCCCCGAAGCTCTCTTCCGGGAACGGGTAGATCCCGCGGCTTGGTGGCTCCGGTGGCAACAAGAATTGCATCGTAGGATTCTACCAAGTCACCGGTACTAACAGTACGCCCGACCTCAGTTCCCGGGCAAAACTCCACCCCCTCCTGCTCCATGAGCTTGATACGTTTGGAAACCAATCCCTTGTCCAGTTTCATATTGGGTATACCGTACATGAGCAGGCCGCCGATCCGGTCCTCCCGTTCATACACGGTGACAGAATGCCCGGCTTGATTGAGCTCATCTGCGGCAGACAACCCAGCCGGCCCGGATCCGATGATGGCAACCCGTTTACCGGTCCGCTTTTTGGGCGGGCGGGGCACTACCAAACCGCTGGCGTAGGCCCGGTCGATAATGGCAGCCTCGTTATCCTTTATCGTTACTGCGGGTTCATTAATCCCCAGTACACAGGCCGACTCACAGGGAGCAGGACAAACCCGCCCGGTGAACTCGGGAAAGTTGTTCGTTTTCCGCAGGCGGTAATAGGCCTCTTCCCATTTTCCATGGTAAATGAGGTCGTTCCATTCTGGAATGAGATTATGAATAGGACACCCGTAACTGGACTGGCAGAAGGGAACCCCACAATCCATACAGCGAGCTCCCTGGTCCTGGCGGGTCTTGTCATCGTATTCCTGTTGGAATTCCGAGAAATCTCCAGCCCTTTCGGCGGGTTCCCGCCACTGTACCTTCTTCCGTTCTATTTCCATAAAGCCGGTGGGTTTACCCATGGATGGCCTCCTTCTGTAATTTCTGTTGATCAAGAACGTGCTGAAACGCGGGAGCGATTACCCGTACGAAACGGGGCAGTTCTTCTTTCCAATTATCGAGGATGTACTGTGCCCGGGTGGATCCCGTGAGGATTAGGTGTTCTCGGATCATAGCCTCCAGGTAGGCTTGTTCATCCTCCCCGGTAACTGGTCCCAGGGTAATCATTTCCGGGTTAACCAGATCCTTGAAATCACCCCTATAATCCCAGACATACCCAATCCCTCCGGACATCCCTGCCCCGAAGTTTCTTCCGGTTTGACCGAGAATAATAGCCCGACCACCGGTCATGTATTCACATCCGTGATCTCCGACCCCCTCGATAACCACCTCAGCTCCTGAGTTCCGAACACAAAACCGCTCCGCTGCAGTTCCGCGAATAAATGCCCGTCCGGTAATGGCTCCGTAGAAGGCCACGTTTCCGATGATAATATTATCCTCCGGGGTAAACACCGACTCCTTGGGGGGGTACACGATGACCTCGCCGCCGGAAAGTCCCTTACCGAGGTAGTCGTTGGCATCCCCTTCCAGCTCAAACCGGACGCCCGAGGATAACCACCCGGCGAATGTCTGCCCGGCAGAACCGGTGAACTTCACATGAAGGCAGTCCTGGGGGAGCCCCTCAAGGCCGTAGCGGGATGCAATTTCGTGGGAGAGCATGGTTCCCACTGCCCGGTCGGTGTTTTTCACCGGCAGCTCCAGGCGTGTCGGGGTTTTGGTATCCAGGGTGGATTTTGCTCTGCGGATGAGCTCCCGATCCAGTATTTCGGAGATTCCGTGGTCCTGGGGAACACAACAAATGCTGCCCGAAGGGGCTAGGTCGTTCCGGGGCCGGGCAAGGATCCGAGACAGGTCTATACCCCGGCTCTTCCAGTGTAAAACGCTGTCATCGGGTTCAAGCATATCGGTACGTCCTACCATTTCTTCAATCGTCCGGAATCCGAGCTCAGCCATTAACTGCCGGGCTTCCTCTACCATGAACCGCACATAGTTGACCACATGTTCAGGCTTGCCGGTGAATTTCGCACGTAAGCGCTCATCCTGGGTGGCGACACCCACGGGGCAGGTATTTTTTTGACATTTCCGCATCATAATGCATCCCACGGTTATCAAGGCCCCGGTGGCGAATCCGAATTCCTCCGCTCCTAACAATGCAGCAATAACCACATCCCTTCCGGTTTTAATCTGACCGTCGGTCTGGAGCACAACCCGGCTTCGAAGATCATTCATCACCAGGGTTTGATGGGTTTCGCTGATTCCCAACTCCCAGGGAAGTCCGGCGTGTTTAATACCGGTAAGGGGGCTGGCCCCGGTACCTCCGTCATGGCCGGAAACCAGGATGTGATCCGCATGGGCCTTCGCAACACCGGCCGCAATGGTACCAACCCCCACCTCGGAAACCAGCTTCACACTGATCCGAGCCTTGGGATTCGCGTTTTTAAGATCGAAAATCAGCTGGGCCAGGTCTTCAATCGAATAAATGTCGTGGTGGGGAGGCGGACTGATGAGTCCTACTCCGGGAGTGGAGTGTCTGGTTTTGGCAATTACCTCAAATACCTTATGGCCGGGAAGCTCTCCCCCTTCCCCCGGCTTGGCTCCCTGAGCCATCTTTATCTGTATTTCATCAGCGTTTACCAGATAATCGATGGTAACCCCGAACCGGCCAGAGGCGACCTGTTTAATGGCAGATCGCTTGGAATCTCCGTTCGGCAGAGGTTTAAAGCGTTCAGGCATCTCTCCACCCTCACCGGTATTGGATTTCCCGCCAATTCGGTTCATGGCGATAGCCAGGGTCTCATGGGCCTCCTGACTAATGGAACCAAAACTCATGGCTCCGGTAGCAAAGCGTTTCATGATACTCTCGGCAGACTCAACCTCATCCAGGGGGATTGGGGTTCCCGGCTTAAAGCGCATCATACCCCGGAGGGTGGCCTGGTCGACGGATCTCTGGTTTTGATGCTGGGAGAAGATGTTATAATGATGCTGGCTCTCCTGGCGAACCGCGATCTGAAGGTTCGCGATAGACTCAGGATCCCACATGTGCTTTTCCCCGCCATAGCGGTAGGAATAGTCCCCAGGATTCAGAAGCTCTGATCCAATGGGCTCGTTGCCCTCCGGAAAGGCCAGGTGATGCCGCCGGGATGCTTCGAACTCTAATTCAGCAAAGCCGGCCCCCTCGATTCGGGAAGCGGTGCCGGCAAAACAGCGGGATACCACCTCAGATGCTAATCCCACTGCCTCAAATATCTGGGCACCCTTGTAACTTTCCAAGGTTGAAATCCCCATTTTTCCGAACACTTTCAACATCCCGTACTCGATGGCGGAGAGATAGTCCTCCTCGATCTTCTGCCGGCTGATCTCTCCCTCAATCTGTCCGTCCTGATCCATCATCCACATAGCCTCAAAGGCCAGGTATGGATTAACAGCATCAGCACCAAAACCGACCAGGGTACAAAAATGGTGAACCTCCTTGGGTTCCCCCGATTCAAGTACGATGCCGATCTGCGTACGGGTATGGTTTTTTACTAAGTGATGATGTACTGCACCAGTGGCCATCAGGGCACTCAGGGGAATCCGTTCGGCGCCTGCCGACCGGTCGGAAAGGACGATTACGCTAAACCCCTTGGCAATAGCATCGTCAGCCTCGCTGCAGATCCGGTCCAGGGCCTCTACCATGCCCTCCTCGGAGGACTGTACCAAATAGGTAATGTCAATGGTCTGGGCCTTCCAACCCCGGTGGTCCATGGTTTTTATCTGCGCGAGCTGGGTATTCGTGAGAACAGGATGCTCCAACATCAACCGGTGGGCATGCTCCGGTTGAATATCCAGGAGGTTCCCCTCGGGCCCGATGTAGGTCTTGAGACTCATAATAACCGATTCACGGATGGAATCGATGGGAGGGTTGGTGACCTGGGCAAAGAGTTGTTTAAAATAATCATAGAGAAGTCTTGGTTTATCAGAGAGTACCGCCAGGGGCGTATCGTTGCCCATGGACCCCAGAGGCTCCTTACCCAATTCTGCCATGGGTTTTAACACCTCACGCAGGTGTTCAAGGGTAAATCCGAACATCTTCATCCGCTGGAGGATGGAGGTACGGTCAAGATCGGGAACCATGCCTGGAACCGCTAAATCCGCCAGGGTTATCCGCTGTTCTCCTAACCAGTCTTCATAGGGCCGAGCGGAGGAATAGGTCTCTTTGAGTTCCTCATCGCTGACGATTCGTCCCTGCTCAAAATTTACCAAAAACATCCGGCCCGGCTGAAGGCGTCCTTTTTTAACCACCCGTGCCGGATCAATATCCAGAACCCCCACCTCGCTTGCCATGACAACATGGTCGTCATCTGTCACATAGTAGCGGCTGGGACGCAAACCATTCCTATCCAACACCGCGCCGATGTACCGTCCATCGGAAAAAACCACCGATGCCGGACCATCCCACGGCTCCATGAGATTAGAGAAGTATTCATACATAGCCCGCTTTTTGGCCGGCATATGCTCATGGCGCTGCCACGCTTCCGGAACCATCATCATTACGGCTTCCGGGAGCTCCCGACCCGACATAAGCAGCAACTCAAGGACGTTATCGAAGTTTCCAGAGTCCGAAAGATCAGGTTCGTTGATCGGGAGAATCCGGGTAATAGAATCACCAAAAACAGGGCTGGCCAGTTTGCCCTCACGTCCCCGCATTTTATTCACATTACCACGAAGGGTATTAATCTCCCCGTTATGACTCATGAACCGCAGTGGCTGCGCCCTATCCCAACTCGGAAAGGTATTGGTAGAAAAGCGGCTATGCACCATAGCGAGGTGACTCGTATAGTCCGGGTCTTGGAGATCAGAGTAATAGGCGAAGAGCTGCTCGGGTGTCAGCATGCCCTTATACACCATAACCCGGGTTGAGAGGCTGCAGATGTAGAAAAAATCCTCAGGATCATACTCCTTGGAGCCCCGCAGGGTGTTGGTGGTCTGCTTCCGGATTACATACAATGCCCGTTCAAAATCCCCGGGTTCGATGTGCTGACCAGCCCCGATAAAAACCTGCTTCATCACAGGCTCAGCACTCAAGGCCGATGGTCCAATCATTGAATTATCCCGGGGCAGCTCCCTCCACCCGAGGAGCGTCAGACCCTCGTCCGAAATGGCTTTTTCCATCACCGCAATGCAGCCCCGGCGAAGATCATCATCCTGGGGAAAAAAGACCACCCCTGCGGAATACTGTCCCCTTCCGGGAAGCTCAAGCCCCAGATCTTCTCTGGCAGCCTTTTCTAAAAACCGGTGCGGCAGGGTTGTTAAAATCCCAGCTCCATCACCGGTGTTTTTTTCTGCCCCAACGGCTCCTCGATGGGTCATCCGGACCAGGATTTCCCGGGCGTCATCCAGGATCTTTCGGCTTTGCACTCCCTTAATATGAGCGACAAACCCGACTCCGCAGTTTTCATGTTCATAATCCGGACTGTAGAGTCCATATTCTTTAGGACGTTGTCTTAGCGCCATAGCTGCTCCTCTAGTTACAGTGATGTCCAGGATCTTCAAAGGCTTGGTATTCAGATACAGCGACTGGATCTCCGGTATCCATGGAGGAGAGGTTCCTCTGCCCCCAAAACCGCCGTAGTAAGATGCTGGTCTTTCTCTTTGTTCGTATCCCCTGGATGGATAAATATGCAATTTTTATGCCAAGACGACGCGAAACAAAAATAATTCACCATCAGGGACCGTATTTGAAGCCGCCGCTCCCCAACTCTGGGGAATCGCGAGAGGAATCTTTGATAATCCCTTACCTTAAAAGGGGTTACAGAATCACCCAAAACACGACAAAACCGGTAGTAAAATAAAAAAATGGCTACCCACGATCAGAAATGAATCCTGAAGCATGGATAGCCTGCATGGGAGAACCAGAAAACCTACATAATAGTAGGTAGGCATACATTTATGTACTACATTGATGAAAGAAATGGCACATTAATAAGATTCATTCCTGATTTAAGCACCTGCAATACAGCCCCGGCTAAGGCAACCCGGGCCTGCACCAATTCCGGAACAGGGGCATTCAACATGGGATGATCGTGATAGAACCGACTAAAGGTCTTTGCCAGCTCGTACAGATAGCCAGTCATTGACGCGGGGTTGTATTCCATACCCGCCTGGGACACAATGCCGGGGAAGGAGCCGATGAGCTTTACAAGCTCCCACTCCACCTCTTCAGTAAGAACTGCGGCTAGATCCTCCGTCATCGGGGGCAGATCCTTACCCCACTTTCTGAGCATGCTAGATATCCGGGCACCGGTGTACTGCAAATACGGTCCGGTGTTCCCGTTGAATGCCAGGGAATCCTTCGAATTAAAAATCATATCCTTGGTGGGGGTTGTCTGCAGCAGATAGTAATGCAGGGCCCCCAAGGCGATTTGGTGACTTGTGGCATTCAGGTCTTCTACCTGATCCTGGCGTTCCTTGGAGACTATTTCCTCCTTCGCCATGGCTGTTAGCTGGTCAAGCAAATCGTCGGCGTCCACCACCGTTCCCTCGCGGCTCTTCATTTTACCCTCGGGCAGATTCACCATACCGTAGGATAGGTGGTAAAGATTTGAAGCCCAGGGATACCCGAGCTGAGACAGCACATGGAACAACACCCGGAAGTGGTACTGCTGCTCCGAGGCCACCACATAGATAAGGCGATCAAAGGGCCAGTCCTTGTGACGGTTTATGGCCGTCCCGATATCCTGGGTGATGTAGAGGCTTGTGCCATCCTTGCGGAGCAGAACCTTTTTATCCAGACCGATGGGCTCCAGATCAATCCAAACCGTCCCCTCCTCGTCCTTGTAAAAAATATCATCCTCAAGCCCCTGGAGAATCTCGCTTCGGCCCAGAAGGTAGGTTTCGCTTTCGTAATACACCTGATCAAAACTGATTCCGGTCCTTTGGTAGGTTTCCTCGATCCCCTCTACGGCCCATTCATTCATCTGCTTCCAGAGCTTCATGGTTTCGGCCTCGCCCTGCTCCCATTGGTGCAGCATTTCCTGAGCCATGGCCTCAGCCTGGGGATACTCCTTTACCCAGTTGGCATAGGCTACATAGTACTTTCCTACAAAATGGTCGGGCTTAATTCCCGTGCTCTCCGGGGTCTCCCCCTCGCCAAAGCGCTGGTACGCCAGCATGGATTTACATATATGAACACCCCGGTTATTTATCAGATTCACCTTGCGAACCTGGGCGCCGTTAGCCTTCAAAATCCGAGCAATGCTTTCTCCGAGGGCATCGTTCCTCAGATGCCCCAGATGCAGGGGTTTATTGGTGTTCGGACAGGAAAACTCAACCATGATCTTTTGACCGGCCAGACTATCGGTAATCCCAAAGCGGTCCTGCTGGGTATGTACAGTTTTTAAGAGATCTAGAGTGATTCGACGGCGGGGGAGTCGCACATTCACATAGGGCCCCATGGCCTCGGCGGTTCCAAGATTACCCCGGCGGAATTCCTCCGTCAGACCATCGCCGGTGACCTGTTCCCCACCCGGAGAGGTCAGCGTCTTCTCCCCGGCGATCAACGCCTCCAGCACACCAACCACGGAAGCACTGATCTGGGGCGGCCCCACCCGCAATACCTTGGCGAAGGCAAACATAGGAAAGGCCACATCCCCGAGCTCAGCCTTCGGGGGCGTTTCCACCTGAAAATCAGCCAGACTGCTGGTGAATTCGATATCCCGCTCCCTAGCGATCTCCGCCAAAACAGCAAATAAGAGTCTGCGCCACCGTTCTTTCATCTGTTCCATCTCAACTCCTCCACGATTCATAAAGCTCTGCTGTAGGCAGCCAGAACGCAAGCATCCGACCGGCCCCCCGCCGTTCCCGGCATCTATGGGACCATAGTACTTCCTGCTCAGCGGTACAGAGTCCGGTCCCCCCGAGCCACTGCATCCCCATATCCAGGGTAGCCAACCGGTTTGCTTCCTGAATATCAATACTCGGCATGAGCCTGCCGGAAAATTCACCCGTACCCTGTGCCCTTCCGACAGCCCCGGCGCCGAACCGGGATACAAACACCGCAGCCCTATCCTCGGTCACCGGATAGCAACGGCTGCAAATGCCTGGCCCACTATACACAGAGATATCTGAAAAAGGAATCCCCCAGTATCTATTCATTGCCCGGCCGGCTACCATAGAAATCCCGCATCCCTGCCATCCGGAATGCAGAATTCCCCTCACCTCCCTACCTGGAAGTTCGCCCCAGATATAGAGGGGATGACAGTCCGCCACCAACACCCCGGGGACAACCTGTTCCAGGTCGGTAACAACGCCATCGGCATCCATGCTCCGTGCTAAGGCACCAAGCTCATCCTGATTTAAGACAGGCATGGTCCGGAAGGATACCGAAAGGGTATACCGATCCTCGGGTGAATCCGGCAGGTGGATCCACCGCCCCTCTGCTACTCCCAACCGACCGGTCCATCCCTTGCCAGTCCGGGTAAGCATCTCCGAGGAATAAATCACCACCCGAAGGCTGTGGACCTGGGAATGCACCAACAGAGTTCCATTAGCAGAACCGCTTCCGGCAGCCCCGGTAAGAGCAGCATATATAGAATCAGGATCCGGCTGTCCGTCTCCAATCCGGCGGGTGCTTATACCGGCGGTGAATCGGCCTCGGGACAAAAGGCTGAGAAAGTTCCTATCCATGGTACTCTTATGTCAAAAAAGTTTTAGCAGGTCAATTAATACGCCTTGACAACAGAAAAAAAGTGGTTCACCTTAGTATTGTTATGAACCATTACGATTCTGCCCAAAACTCCATCATCATTCTCATTATTATTGAGTCTCTGATGTAGTGTTGGGAAGGAGCCTGTAGGGTAACAGCCGTCTTCCTGGAAGACGGCTTTTTTTTTAATCAAAGGAGTGTTCTATGTCGGCACATACAAAATCGGTAGCTATCTTCGATACCACCCTCCGCGATGGTATGCAGGGGTTGGAAATTAACTACTCCCTGGAGGATAAACTCTCTATAGCAAAAAAATTGGACGAAATAGGCATTGATTATATCGAGGGAGGATTTCCCCTCTCCAACGATAAGGAGGCCGCCTTCTTTAATCACTGCAAGTCCATGAGCTTTTCCCATGCCAAGATTGCCTCCTTCGGTAGCACCCGTAAACCTGGCGGAAAAGCTGAATCAGACGGCCATATCCGAGCGCTCCTGGAGGCCCAAACTCCAGTGGTGGTTATTGTCGGCAAAACCTGGATGGCCCATGTGGAAAAGGTATTAGGGACCACAGCGAAAGAGAACCTCGCCATGATTGCGGATTCCATCAGCTTCTTAAAAAGGGAGGGCCGTGAGGTTGTCTTTGATTTAGAACATTTTTTCGACGGATACAAGGATCACCGGGACTACGCCCTGGAGGTTCTTAAAACCGCCAGCCATGCCGGAGCAGATGTTCTGGTACCCTGCGATACCAACGGCGGAACCCTGCCCCACGAGGTATCCGCTATCTACGAAGATCTAAAAAGCCAATCCTTGGCACCCCTCGGCGGCCACTTCCACAACGACTGCGGTACTGCCGTAGCTAATTCCTTAGCAGCGGTCCAAGGTGGAGCGGTGCATATCCAAGGCACCATCAATGGATGGGGGGAGCGCTGCGGCAATGCGAACCTCTGTGCGATTATGCCCAACCTTACCCTCAAAATGGGGTATCACGCCGCCTGCGCGGATCATATGGAAAAACTTACCAGTTTATCCCGGTTCGTTGCGGAAAAGGCGAATATCATTCCAGATAAGCGTCAGCCCTACGTCGGTATCGCTAGCTTTTCCCACAAGGCAGGTCAGCATGCCGATGTCATCCTCAAGGCCGCCCATCTCATGGAACATTTGGATGGCAGCCTGGTAGGGAATCATCGCCAAGTGCTGCTCAGCGAACTTGCCGGAAAATCCACCATCGTGGAAAAAATGAAGAAATACGGCAGCTTCGAAAAGAATCATCCTGCGGTTGAGACCCTCATCCGCACCCTCAA
Organism: Spirochaeta lutea; assembly: GCF_000758165.1. Lineage (NCBI taxonomy): Bacteria > Pseudomonadati > Spirochaetota > Spirochaetia > Spirochaetales > Spirochaetaceae > Spirochaeta > Spirochaeta lutea. The sequence goes on from NZ_JNUP01000003.1 coordinate 299,990, forward strand.
GGATAAGGAAAACGACGGGTATGAATACGAAGCCGCAGAAGGAAGCTTCGACCTGCTCATGCGTCAGGCATTAGGGGAGTACAAACAGCTCATTGAACTCAAGAATTACCATCTTGAATCCTATAAAACGGCGAATGCCCAGTCCAAGACTGTCGGCAGGATGTTTCTCAGCGATCAGGGACGGGAGGTCATGGGAGCTGCGGTTTGTATCGGCCCGGTTGAGACCCTGGATGGTTCGCTCCGGGATGCCCTCAGCCCCCACTACCCCTTCCTGGATGGTCTCCGGCTTACCGACTACCGGGTCAGGGTACTCAACCCGGAGAGTGCCTCGGCAGCCAAGGTCAGAGTCTTTATAACCTCCACCAACGGAGATGAGGAATGGACAACGGTGGGTGTAAACGAAAACATCGTCGAGGCGTCATGGGAGGCATTGGTGGATAGTTACGAATACTATTACAACAACCACTATGAGGAACTACCGCCCGAGGCCCGTTGATGCTATACTAAACCCATGGGGTAGTGAAAAAGTACATGGGAGGCACCGTTTGAAAATTCAAGGCCGTATTTTTTCCGTTATTTTCTTGGTCCAGATTACCTTTCTTATCTCAATTGCGCTGTATTTTGTGGTTCTGCTGCAGCCTGTCGCACGGATCCAATCCGAACAGGTGGTGCTTCAGCAACTGGAGGGTTCAATCCACCGGGAGGTACTCACCCTGCACAGAATCCTAACCGGGCAGTTTGATCTGGAGACTCAGAACTACCGGAGAAGCTCCCAACAGACCCTAGAAGCCTTTGAGAATGTTGCAAGCTTGGAGTTTATTCCGGGGATTTCCAACTCCGCTGCAGAAGCCATCAATTCCATAGGTCGGCTGAGCGGTTTGATTCAGAATAACCGGACCCGGTTTTTTGAGGCAGCTACAACCCTGGCCCAGGCTGCCGAAGCGCAATTTAGTTTCCTGCGGACCTTCCAAATTAAGCGGCTCATCGAAGAGGGCCAAGCGTACCCCGAGGTGCGCCAGGCTGCCGCCCTCACCCTCTCAAGTAAGGCGAATCTTATCGATAGTCTGGATTCGTCTCTGACCGTATTAGATACCCAGAAAGACAACCTCGCCGGCAGTATTCAACGCTTTGAAGCACGTTCGAACCGGATCGCTCTCATTCTGATCGCCGTATTCTTTCTCATCAACTCGGTCTTATCCATATTTATTTCACGGTCTCTGATAACGGGCATCCGGGGTATAGAAACCCTTATCAGCGGATTGACCGAGGGAGACCTTCGGGCCAGAAGCGCCAGCACCAGAAAGGACGAGATCGGTCGTCTGAGCAGAAACCTGGACAGCTTCACCCTCAGACTTCAACAAATTATCGGCCAAATCCAGCAGGAATCCCAATCGAACAGGGTGGTTCGGGAGAAGATCGTATTCTCTGTTGATGAAACCTCCGGAGCTGTTAACGAGATCCAGGGGAATATGCAGTCCATTCGCGGGGTGATGGAGCACCTGGATACCACCATTGAGGGCATCGTATCGGCGAATAAGGAGCTGATTAACGGCCTCCAGGTTACCGATCAGATGGTCCAGGACGAGACCCAGATGGTTCAGCAGGTTAGCACCGCGGCGCATACCCTCTCTCAGTCCTTAACCGGAACTCTAGAGATTACCAACAGCAGTAACGAGTCTACCAAGGAACTGGTTACCATTACCGAAAGTAGTAAAAAACAGTTCACGGAAACCGTCCGCGCCATATCCGAGGTAGATCAACGGGTAAGCGATATTACCCGGATGACCTCTCTCATTGAGGATATCGCAGCCCAAACCCAGCTCCTAGCCATGAACGCCGCCATTGAGGCCGCCCATGCGGGTGACCGTGGAGCGGGTTTTGCCGTGGTCGCCCATGAGATCCGGAAACTGGCTGAACAATCATCGGGGAACAGCAAAGAGATTTCTGATGCGGTTAAGCGGATTCTTGCGGTAATAGACAGTGCCGGCGAACAAAGCAAGGAGATGGAAGCCGCGTTTGATACCATGACCCAGGCAATTGACGAGGTTTCTTCGCGGTATGACCGGCTCTTTAAGGAAATAGCTTCCATGCAGGAGGTGGGAAATCAGATTCTCGGTTCAGTTTCAGGCCTCTTGGAGGTAGCGAAAAAGACCCAGGGGACATCCCAAGGCATGAAGGGGCAGGCGTCCGACGTACACAGCCATATGGATGAGGTACAGAACCTGTCCCACCAGGTCTATGCAGGCATGGAGGAAATAACCATTGGAATCACCCATATCAATCAGGAAATGCTTAGCCTGAGGGAACAGACCGATTCAATGGTTAAGACCAGCGAAACCCTTGACCAAGAGCTGCAGTTCTTCAAGACCGCCCGGGAGCCTGAATCGACCCCCGGGGAAGCAGAACCCGAAACTACCGAGTCTCCGGAACCTACAACCGCCCAGACGGAAGGGGACGGGGAATAACCTCTCCGGTGAGCAGGTATTTGATTCCTTCCAAGGCGGCCTTGGCTGCTGAGGTCGTGGTGGTGTAAGGCACCTTGTTCTTCATAGCCTCAATACGCAGGTATCCGTCATCCTTCTGTGTATACCGTCCCAGGGGTGTGTTGATTACCAGATCAATTTTACCAGCCTGAAGGTGATCCACGATATTCGGGTGGCCTTCATGGTATTTAAGAATGACCTCCGCGATTATGCCCTGGGAGAACAGGTATTCCGCGGTGCCCCGGGTTGCCTTTATGGCGAAACCCATCTGCTCCAGCTCCCGAACAATGGGCACGATCTTCGGTTTGTCATAATCGTTGACAGCCACAAAAACACTGCCCTTGGTGGGAAGGATGGTACCGGTTGCGGCTGTGGCCTTAGAGAAGGCCTCGCCGAAGCTTGCTCCCAGCCCGATCACCTCTCCGGTGGACTTCATCTCAGGACCGAGCATGGGATCGGTATCGCGGAAGCGGTCGAAGCTAAACATCGCCTCTTTTACCGCCCAGCCTGTTATGCAATCGCCGAGACCCACTCCGGGAATTCCGGTGTGGTCGTCGTTTATAAGCCCTTGGGCGGCAAGATCCGTGCCCTCCCAGAGCTTAACCGCCGCATCTACCAGGTCCACTCCGCTGGCCTTGGAGATAAAGGGTACGGTTCTACTGGCCCGGGGATTTACCTCGAGAACGTAGAGAACTCCGTCCTTCACAGCAAACTGGATATTCAAAAAGCCCTGGACACCAACCTCCCGGGCTATCCGGGCAGTAGCATCAACCAACTGTGACCGAATATCCTGACTTGCCTCATAGGGCGGGAATACACAAGCACTGTCCCCGGAGTGAACTCCGGCTGCTTCGATATGCTGCATGAGCCCGGCAACGTAGACATGTGTCCCGTCCGCCAGAGCGTCCACATCGTATTCGTATGCATCCTCCAGGAATTGATCCACCAGGATGGGTTTTTCCTCCGAAACTTCCACATCGGTTCTGCCCAAATACTCGGCGAGTTCCTGTTCATTGAAGGCGACCATCATACTCCGTCCACCAAGGACGTAGCTTGGCCTTAACAGTACCGGATACCCGATCTCCTGGGCATAGGCTCGAACCTGACTCATGGTTCCAGCGCTCCGGTTTTCCGGCTGCCGCAGGCCGGTCCGGGTTATCAATTCGGCGAAGAGCCGCCGATCTTCGGCGCCTTTGATGCTGCCAACTGGGGTTCCTACAACCCGGGCACCCCATTGCTCCAGGGCTTCAGCCATGTTCAGGGGTGTTTGACCGCCCAGCTGGACCACCACATCCCTGATTCCCTCAGCACGCATAATCTCTTTTACGTCCTCAAGGGTAAGCGGTTCGATGTATAACCGGTCGCTCACATTGAAGTCCGTGGAGACCGTTTCCGGATTCGAGTTGATGATTACCGTTTTTACCCCCTGACGCCGGTACGCCAGAGATGAGAGGGTACAGCAGGTATCAAACTCCAACCCCTGACCGATCCTGTTCGGCCCTGATGCCAAGATTATCACCCCGCGATCTTGCATAGGGTGGCTCTCGTTTACTTCGCCGTAGGTGCTGTAAAAATACGGGGTTTGAGCCTCAAATTCTCCGGAGCAGGTATCCACAAAATGGTACCCCGCATGGATCCCCGCCTCTTCACGGCGGGCTTCGATCTCCCGAGGACTCAGATGGGAGGCGCGTTCACCGAAGGTTGCCTGGCCTACCAGCTTCGAGATCCTCTTATCGCTTAATCCGAGGCGTTTTGCCTCCAACAGGAGTTCATCGGTTAATTCCTGGCGCGCCAGCTTCTTTTCGAGCTCGGCCTGCTCATGCATCCCGTAGAGAAACCAGGGGTCGTAGCCGGTCAGATCGGCAACCTGCTGAATTGCAGGATACCCGCCCCTCTTAATGGCTGTGTATGCCGCGAAGATTCTCCGAGGATGCAGTTTTTTTAGCATGGATAGAATTTCTTCATCGTTTAGGTGGGCCAGGTCTTCCAAGCCCTCAAAGCCGAACTCTGCGGCACGGATGGCTTTATTTAGTGCCTCCGAAACGGTCCGGCCCAGGGCAAGACTCTCCCCCACACTTTTCATCTGGGTACCCAGCTCAGCATAACCCCGGGGGAATTTTTCAAGCTCAAATCGGGGCACCTTTACGGCGGCATAATCCAGAGAGGGCTCAAAACATGAGACCGTCTTGCCGGTGATATCGTTCATGATCTCATCCAGGGTAAACCCGACGGCTAACCTGGCAGAGCTCCGAGCAATGGGAAAGCCCGTGGCCTTACTAGCCAAAGCCGATGACCGGCTTACCCGGGGGTTCATCTCAATGACGATCATCCGTCCGTCCTCGGGATTAAGGGCGAACTGAACATTCGATCCGCCGCAATCCACCCCTACCGCCCTGAGTATTTCTATGGAGGCTGTACGCATGCGCTGGTACTCCACATCCGAGAGGGTTTGTATTGGTGCCACGGTAATGCTATCCCCGGTATGAACGCCCATGGGATCTATGTTTTCAATACTGCAGATGATAACGGCATTGTCCGCCTGATCCCGCATGACCTCCATTTCGAATTCTTTCCACCCCACAAGGCTTTCTTCAATAAGGATTTGATGGACGGGGCTCTCAGCCAAGGCCCTCTTAATGAAGGGCCCAACATCTTCCCAATTGTTGGCGATACTGCCTCCCCGGCCGCCCAGGGTATAGCTGGGCCGGATAATGAGGGGCACACCCTGCTGCTCAGCGAAGGCCATGGCCTCATCGTAGTTGTGAGCCAGGGTTGATCGGGGACTGTCCAGGCCGATTTTGGTCATGAGGTCCTTAAACTTGCCCCGGTCTTCGGCGAGCTCGATACTTTCGATGCTTGCCCCCAGAAGCTCTACATTGTACCGCTCGAAGACTCCGGCACGCCCGAGGTCGAGGGTGACATTGAGGGCGGTCTGGCCGCCCATGGTGGGCAGGACTGCATCCGGGCGTTCCTTGGCGATGATGGCTTCCAGGTAGGGTACTTCCAGGGGATCCATGTAGATGGTGTCAGCGGTACCCGGTGTGGTCATGATGGTTGCCGGGTTCGGGTTGACCAGTACTACCTCGTAGCCTTCTTCTTTTAGGGCTTTTACGGCTTGGTTACCCGAGTAGTCGAACTCACAGGCCTGACCGATTACAATTGGACCGGAACCGATGATGAGGATTTTCTTAATGTCTTTTCTTGCGGGCATTAGCGATTCTCCTTCGTTTTACTGGTACCGGCTGGTTTGCTGGGTGAGTAGCCCGGTATTCCCTGGAGGAATGCCTCGAAAATCCAGAGGCTATCGTAGGGGCCCGGTGCGGATTCAGGATGGAACTGGGCACTGTATATCCGAAGCTCATCGCTGTATATGCCCTCGTTACTATGGTCGTTGGCATTGCGGAACCAAACCTTTACGGTGTCGGGTAAGGATGCTTCATCCACAGCAAAGCCATGATTTTGACTGGTAACAAATACCTTCTTCGTTCGTTCATCCCGTACCGGGTGGTTGATGCCATGGTGCCCAAACTTCATTTTGTAGGTCTTAGCACCCACCGCTTGGGCAATTAGTTGATGCCCCAGGCAGATACCGAAGACGGGCACCCTACCGATGAGTTTTTTAATGGTCTGTATCTGTTGATCAAGGGTCGCAGGATCCCCTGGACCATTGGAGATCATGACTCCCTGGGGCTTTTGGGAGAGGATTTCTTCCGCGCTTGCCGTAGCAGGATAGCTTACAACCCTGCACCCCAGCTTGTTGAACTCACGCACAATATTAGCCTTCACCCCGCAGTCCAACAAGGCGATGGTGGGCCCGCCTTGGGCGGGATTTTCTACCACAGCCCGGGTACCTACCTCTGGAACCAGATTAAGACCTTCCATGGCGGGATAGGCCTTCAGATATTCCATCCCAGCCTGTTTCTCTTGATCGGACAATTCTGATGCCTGGGGATCGCCGGAACGCAGGATAAGTCCCTTTTGGCTCCCCCCGTCCCGGAGTGCCAAGGTTAACTCCCGGGTATCGATTCCGCTAATGCCGGGGATTCCATGTTGATTAAGAAAGGCGTCCAGAGTGATGCGCCCCTTGGGGACCGGTCCCCGATACAGACTTCGGACGATAAACCCAGCAGCCTTTACCGGCCGGGTATCGCAGCTGGCACCCCGGTCATCTATAGCGCGGCTGCTCTCGTTCCAATCACCCTGGGCACCGTAATTCCCGATATGCGGGTAGGTCATGGTGATCAGCTGACCGGTGTAGGAGGGATCGGTGAGAACCTCATGGTACCCAGACATAGCAGTATTAAAAACTACCTCGCCCACTGCCGAGAACCGCAGAATTCCCTTATCCAGGTCGCCAACCAAGGGGGCTGGATATCCAAATGCCTCCCCGGTATACACTGTCCCGTCCTCCAGGAGCAGATAGGTTCGCTCGTTCATAGGCCGTCCTTTTCCCATTGAGGTTTTACCCATCGTATGCTTGTAGCCGATAGCGTAACTAACCCTCGGCAGGCGCTCAAACCTTACCCAGTGCGCAAAGGGCTGTAGCTGTTCACCCCGGCGAGGCTACCTCGGATTTTATCCCGGACTGCTCCGCCCTATCTGGCATACTGTACATGGTTCTACGTACTACATTCGCCTTAGGTTAAAAAAAAACCGGCTATGGAGCCGGCATACGATCGTCACGGGTAGCGACAGCACATTCGTGCAGTATGCCTGGACGCTTCCACAGGCATCGGTTTACTTCCCGGGGAGGATTTGAACCCCCACAAACAGAACCAGAATCTGTGGTGCTACCGTTACACTACCGGGAATTGATTCGACGAAAAATTATCAGGTTTACAGTACCCTGTCAAGCAGATTCATTCGCTTTCATAGGTAATGATGGTACGAACGGGAACCGGGTCTAAAAATTTTTCATAGCCTAAAAACGGTAGACCGATTACTCCCAAGGCCCCCACAACCATTGCCCCAGCTTCCTGAAGCATTGCACCTCCAGCCTTTAGGGTACCCCCGGTGGCAATGAGGTCATCAAGCAGCACTACCCTGGATCCCGGAGTAACATCCTCTTGGTGCACGAATATCTCATCCTCACCGTATTCCAAGGCATAGCGTTTGCTCAAGGTCTTCCCCGGCAGCTTTCCTTTTTTCCGGAGTAACAGCACCGGAAGCCCTAATGCCTGCGCAACCGGGGTGGCAAACAGAAATCCCCGAGCCTCAATTGCGCCAATCACCTGGGCGTTCAAATCCTTGGTGATAGCCGCTAGTTGGTCCACACAATAGCGGAATGCTTCGGGGTTCATAAGGATGCTGGTAATGTCATAAAAACAAATACCCGGTTTGGGAAAATCCGGCACCCGCCGGATGGCCTTATCCAGTTCTTGTACTGTCATAGGTAGGGACTATACCATGGGAGGCCGGCCTTGCAAAGAAGCAAGAAACCCGTAATTACCTGGATTCCGCCGCCTGATCCCAGTTCCAAAAAAACCGCCTTGCAAAGTCTCTATGCTGCCCTCATACTTTAGCCATGCCGGTAATTGTTCCTATAGCCAGTGGAAAGGGCGGTGTTGGAAAGACTATCACCGCCCTGCACCTCGCTCTCGGTCTTGCCTCCCATGGAAAGGCAGTGGTTTTGGTAGACGGGGATTCAGGTAGTTCTAACCTGCACACCCTGTTGGGTGTGCCGAAGGAACAACCGGGTATCGGGAGCATCATCCAACGGCAAGAGCGCCACATCTCCGATCTAATTCTCGCCACGTCAGCCGATCATCTGTTTTTTATCCCGGGCGACGGCTGGAATACCGGCACCTCCAACCCTCCCTATTGGGTAAAACGTCGTCTCGGGAAGGAGCTCCAGGAACTGGTGGCCGATTTTGTGATTCTCGATCTGAGTCCGGGCACCGGATTGTTCACCCTGGATATGTTTCTTCTTTCAAATTTTGGGCTGGTGGTAACCACTCCGGAAATTCCATCCCTTTTGAACAGTTACTCCTTCATAAAACATGCGGCTCTGCGGAGCATGCAACAACTTACTCCGCGGAACACCCCGGAAGGCGCATTTTTTGAGAACCTACACCGTCGCAACATCGGCAGCAAAGGCACAACACTCCCTCACCTCATCGAGGAATTGCATTCCCAAAACCCTGAATTAGCTGAGCGTTGTAGCGAACAGCTAACCCTGCTTAGACCCCAATTGGTTTTGACTCTGGGGACCAATCCCAAGGATTTAGATTTCGGATCAACCCTCCGGGACGTAACCATGGCGCATCTGGGTGTAAAGAGTGATTTTATTGGTTTTGTCCCCTGGTACGCCCAGATGCGGAGTCTGGTCAACGGTAAGAACAACCTGTTTTCTCAGGCACCCGATAGTTCCACCGCTAAGTCATACCGCCACCTAGCACAACGGGTCCTGAGTTTTGAAAACAGCGTCACCAACCGGTACATTCCCCCTGATCTTGAGGAACTCGGGAAAGAAAGTCAGTTTTAATCTCATGAACGCATGGGCTTATGAGGTAATCCGTCTGAATCCTGGAACCTTGGCATACACGGTCTCATCCAGTCCAGATCGCAGACCGGCGGTAAGATAATGGAAGGCAAGCCCAGCAATCATGGCTCCGTTGTCCGTACAGAGGTCCAAAGGCGGGTAGTATGCCCGGATATCCTGCATACCCTGCAACCGGTCGCGTAGGTAGCTGTTTGCAGCCACTCCACCCCCCGCAACAACCCGGTTGATTCCTGTATCCCTGCACGCTGCCTGAAGCTTTTTCAATAGGGTGTCTACAGCTACCCGTTCAAAGGAAGCACATATATTCTCGATACTCCGGGGCGATTCCCCATCCCAAAAAAGGTCCTGCTGATTGATGACCGCGTTTTTAAGGCCTGAGTAACTCACATCGTAGGCATGACCGGATTTATACAGATTGGCAAAGGGGAACTGGAAGGCCTTGGCATTACCCTTCCGGGCGAGATCATCGATAACCTTTCCGCCGGGGTACCCCAACCCTAGATGCTTGGCGACCTTGTCAAAGGCCTCCCCGATGGCATCATCTATACTGGCGCCCAGCACCTCCACCGTTAGTGGCCCGGATACCCGGGCTATGATGCTGTGGCCGCCGGATACCAGAAGCCCGATAAAGGGATAGTCGATTTCTGCAGAGAGTTGGGGCGCATATAGATGAGCTAAGACATGATCCACCCCTACGAAGGGAACCTTCCAGGACAGGGACAGGGCTTTTGCGAAGGTTAGTCCGACAATCAATGATCCCGAAAGTCCCGGGCGATTTGTTACCCCTATACCCTGAATATCTCCCGGTGATAGCCCCCCCTGCTCCAGAGCCTGATGAAACACCGGCAGAATCCATTCTACATGTTTTCTGCTGGCAATTTCCGGTACGACACCGGCGAAGGGTTTGTGAAATTCTATTTGAGTGGCGACTACGTGACTGAGTATGGTTTTTCCATCCTCCACCACCGCGATAGAACATTCATCGCAGGAGCTTTCTATCCCTAGGATCTTCACGGCTCACCCCTCATAATAATACTTGAGAGGTTATTAAACTCGTACCCGGATTCTAATATTGCCGGATACATATCGATGAGGACCTCCGCAAGAGTCTCGGTCCAGATATGACCTATCATCACGGCGTATCCCCGCTTATTAGCTGTTTCCAAACCCTGTAGTACAGCTTGACGGATGGATTCCCGATCATTCTGATTGTCTAAAAAAATATCCCGTTCCACTATTGTCATTCCTATCTCAGCAGCCACCCGGGGGGCCACTGTTTCTGCGGTTGTTCGCGAATCCAGAAAAAACAGATTCTGTTTTTTCAACTCATCCAGGATAATATTCATCAGCCGGGTATCCTGGGTGCCAGCCGATCCCATATGGTTATTTACCCCGACTAAACCCGGTACATCCTGAAGGTTGCGTCGTAGAAGGTCACGCACCTCTTGGTCCGGCATCTCATCCCGGATGGTTCCGGGACCCGGTTCTATTCCACCCTGGGATTCCAGGGGTAAATGAAGGATTACTTCCTGTCCCGATGTGCGTATAATCTCGGCGGATATCACCGAGTCATTCAGGGCTGGAAGTACGGCAAAGGTCATTTTATCCGAAAAGGACAGGAAGGGAGTTAATAGCCCCGCATCGTATCCCACATCGTCAATGACCACCACCAGCTGGGGTGCTCTACCACCCATGGTTTGCGCCGGAGGAATTTCCGGAACAGGCTCCCGGGTACCAGGAGGGCTGGTTCGATCTTCCCCTCCCTCCCCCTTAGTTCCTGGATCTTCATCGTACTCACCCTGGGGTGTTGCATCCCCCTCGGGGTAGGTTTCCGGACCAATGGCCGGTTCCTGGGGTTCAGTGGGTTCTGGGATGATCTGGGTCCTGGAGTCCCAAGTATCAACCCCCTGATCCTGCTGGTCCGAGGAAGGTTCAGGGGTACCGGGGGCATGAGAATCACCAGGAGGATTTAAAAGCAAAACCAGGGCAAAAAGAAGCACAATGATCCCCACCAGCAATACCGTTACCTGGCGGATAAACCTGTTTCGAGCCTGGCTGGGAGTAGGCTTTTTTTTATTGTTTCTGTTGGGTGCCCCATGGGTTGTTGATTGTGTCATGCGTTAGATATGAAAAGGTACGATAGTTCGCGTGGTTGGTCAATCGAAGACTTTCGGAGATTTAACCCTCCGGCCGGCCCGGCAGCTGGAGCCACCGGGGATATTCAGAGAAATACATCCTTAAGCTCTTCGGCCATGATCCGAAGTTTTCGTATGGACCGCATTTCAATTTGCCTCACTGTTTCCGGACTCACGTCGAAGACCTCTGCAATCTCTTTCAGGGTCCTTTTTGCTTCACCGTTCAGTCCGTATCGAGCACAAAGCACCCGCCGCTCCCGGGCCTCCAGACGATCCAGGAGATCTTCCATGGTATCATGAACCACCTTCTGCATAAGAAACCGGTCAGGAGAATAGGAATAATCTAGGCAAAGATCATAGAGGGTGCCGCCGTCGCTTTGAAGCTCACTATCGAGACTTACTACTGTTTCTGATAGACTCATAATGGAAACCACCTCGTCCCGGGTTACCCCTAAAAAATCGGCGATTTCTTCTGCCCTGGGTTTACGCATAAATCGCTGACTGAGGACGTTATAGGCAGCCTGAATTTTTTTCAGGGTATCCTCTTTCCGGTGGGGCAAGCGGATCTGACGCTTTTTATTCGCCAGGGCTCGGGTGATGCTCTGCTTGATCCACCAAGAAGCGTAGGTAGAAAACCGTACTTCCTTCCTGTAATCATACTTGGACGCGGCCTGCAGTAACCCAAGATTCCCTTCTTGCACAAGGTCGAGGAAGGTCACGCCGGGACAGATGTACTGCTTCGCGATTTTAATTACCAGGCGAAGGTTAGATTCGATAAGGCGTTGTTTGGCATCAGGATCGCCGGCTTCGATTCTTCTGGACAATTCAAGCTCTTCATCGAAGGTCAGCAACGGATTTCGTTTGATGTCATCGAAGTAGGATTGAACACTGTCCTCACCATTTACCTGTTCGGATTTTGTTTGCTGTTTCACCATTGGTAACCTCCGCTATTGATAAAGCAACATCCATGCCAAGCATGAATTTTTTGAGGCGTTTTTATATCTCTTTATATTGCAATGGTATAAAAAACGCCCCGGAGATATAACATCACCAGGGCGCCACTTGTGTTACTTTTTTTATACAAATTCAAGAATTACTACGATATGCCCGGGCAGCCTGATCCGTTCGAGTTATCTGTCCCGCAGCCCGGGCTATCATCCCTGTGTCCTGGACTGCGGACAATTCCGTCGTGTCCCTGGAATACTGCTGTACAATCATTTCTGCAATCCCGAAATTCCCGCTCTTAGACATTAGACGGGAATACTCGGTGTACAGCATGTCTTCGAAAACGTTCTCGGCCATACCACCATCCACTAACCGGTTTTCTTTGTTGAGGGTATTTTTCATGGTGTCCAGGAGTTGCTTAATAAAGATAGACTCAAACTCCTTAGCAACCTCGCGAAGCTTGCTGTTTTCCATGGAGGCATCTATCCGTGGAAGACTGCTATCCTGACTTATGGCTTGAAACCGACCCAGTACCTGAGCTGCACCTACATCCATGATCTACGCTCCTACCGCTTCAGGTTTGCCGCGATTCCCAACATGGAATCACTGGTCTGAACAGACTTCGAGTTAAACTCGTAAGCCCTCTGAGCAACGATCATATTGACCATTTCCTTTACTATTTCTACGTTTGACATTTCCAGGAACCGGTGGACGGTTTTTCCCATCCCATCGAATCCCGGCTGCCCGCCGATGGGATCTCCACTAGCGTTAGATATTTTGAAGAGGTTCTCTCCCACAGCCTGAAGTCCAGCAGGATTGGTGAACCGGTACAGTTCCAGCTGTCCCACCGTCACAGGATCATCCTGTCCGGGTAGGTTTACGGTTACGATACCGTCCTGGCTAATAGCAACCGATTCTCGGATAAAGTTTTCCGGCAATACCAGCTCGGGCATCAGACGGTACCCGTTGGAACTGACGAACTGGCCATTGCTATCAATCTTGAAGGCTCCGTCCCGGGTATAGCCGTAGGTACCGTCATACATAAGCACACGGAAAAACCCCTCACCCTCTATAGCTACATCACTGACGTTCCCGGTATTTTGTAGGCTCCCCTGGGTAAATATTTTCTGGGTAGCGCTTACCTTCACTCCATGACCGATCTGAACCCCTACGGGGACTAGAGTCTCTTCCGTGGCAGGAGTTCCTGCCGTTCTGGTCGTCTGGTAAAGCAGGTCTTCGAAGTCAGGACGGTTCTTTTTGAATCCTGTTGTATTAACGTTCGAAAGGTTGTTGGAGATTGTATCGATATTGAACTGTTGTCCAATCATACCGCTCGCAGCGGTCCATAACGACCTCATCATAATTTAGGGCTCCTTCTTCGATTCAAAAAGATTCAAAAATCCGTCTACTATCGGGCTGCCTGCATGGCGCTGTTAATGAGTTTATCGGCAGCTTGGTCCTGTGACTGAATGACCTTCTGGTTGGCCTCATAGGCCCGGTTTACTTCGATCATCTGCACCATCTGTTTTACCGCATTGACATTTGAGGTCTCTAAAAACCCTTGGCGCACCTGAGGCCGGTCGTCACCTACCAGCTCCCTAGGATCCCCTGAATCAGGGGTAAAGCGGTAGAGACTCGAACCCTGTTTCTGCAGATAGCGGGTTCGATCCACTGTTACCAGGCGAAGACTATCCACCATCTCGGTCTGATTCCATTCATTTTCCTGCATGGAGACCAAGCGTTGGGGATCATCGGCGAATTCTGCATTATGAAAAATGCGCCCCTGTTGATCCACCATAAAATTATTAGCCTTTACCGAAATTGGGCCGTTCTCGCCCAGCACCGGATAGCCCTCTTTTGTTACCAAAAGCCCCTCGGGTCCGAGGTGAAAGGAACCGTTGCGGGTGAGTCGTTCGCCCAAGGGAGTCTGCACCACGAAAAAACCCTCGCCTTCCAAGGCGACATCAAAGGGGTTCGTTGTTTCCTTAAGAGATCCCTGTTCAAAGATGGTGAATAACTCGTTGAGTTCAACCCCGGTTCCCAGCTTCCCCACCACAGGGGCCTTATCGACACTTCCAAGAATGGGATATTCCTGGGAGGGAGGAATCATGGTGAGATTCGTATTCATTCTCCGTAAGAGAAGTTGAGGGAAAGCCTTATGGATGGACCTATCCTCCTTGTACCCTGTGGTATCAACATTGGCTAGGTTATTTGAAATGGCATCCAACCGCCATTGCTGGGCCATCATTCCGCTCGCGCTGGTGTACAATCCTCGTAACACGGTTCCTCCCTGGGGTCGCGCCGATCATCATCAGATCACGGGTTCTACCCGCAACGTTAATAACCAGGGTATGCGCTCATGATACCCTGCTCTTTTCTGTATCGGCCGCATGGCCCGGGAAATTAACCGTATGCATAGACGGATTTCGTTATTTCTGGTATAAACTTTTTATTAATTGGTGCCAAAATAGCTCAGAGGTAGAGCAGCTCACTCGTAATGAGCAGGTCGAGGGTTCAACTCCCTCTTTTGGCTTACGAAATGCCCAAGTGCCTGTGAACCATGTCAGATATAGGGGAGCCCCCCAGGATTAATCCTGGTGACGGTGTCATTACGGTGAAGGCGGTTCAACCCTTTGAGCACAGGTATAACGCGCCTACGGTTGTACCAGAGCAGCTATTAGACGTGGGACGATGGTTGTCAGGCAGGAGGTGAAGGAATTAGACCTTCCTGCCATCACCATCGGTGAACATTCCAAGAATGATAAACACAAGATCTACAAGCCAACCAATCCCGAACAACCCACCGGTAAATAGGTAGAGGAGCCCGGTTCCGGTCTTGCCTACGTAAAATCGATGAATCCCAAGGTATCCGAGAAAGAAGCATAGCAACAATGCCGCAAGCCTGCTCTTGGGTGACGATCCATATGCCATAATGTTCCTCCTATTCAATTGCATCATACTACGGGGCCTATTCCGGGTCTGCAAGCATTTTTTTTCTTGGGTGATGTACCCCCTAGGTCTTGGGTAACAGAAGGTAAACAACGCTGGATACGACGACTCGGTTTACTGCCCACGCCATGGGTAGGATCACCAGCACCAAGGGGTACAACCTTCTGCATACAAGGTGACCGGGAGTAGTCACACGCCAGGGGCTTGTCAACCAGGAGTTGTCATTCTGCCAGCCGGAAGATGGTAGCGGGGAGGTTATAGGCTATCGTAGAATAAGCACCACGGAGGAGTGCTATGATACTGAAAGACAAGATACGGGCCCTACGGGTAGCATCGGGTATGAGCCAGGAGACCATGGCGGAGCAGCTTAGTGTTTCCCGACAAGCCGTTGCAAAGTGGGAACTTGGCCAGAGTGTTCCGGAGGTTGAAACCCTGGTGACCCTGAGTCGCATGTTTCAGGTAAGCCTCGACCGGTTGCTGAAGGATGAGAACGACTGTCTCGGGCCCCTTCGTCCCGGGGATGCCGCCGGAGGGGTTGACTCCCTGGTGGAAGAGGAGGCCAAGCGGTACGGGGTTCAGGGCTTCTGCTCATTCCTGCTCCGGGCGAAGGCAGCAACCTATGCCGGGAAGGGCCCGGAGACGGAATCGTCACGCCCCTCCAGCCACGACCTGGAATACCGGGAGGGCCCTCTTCTCTATGTAGATACATTTCTGGGAGGAATGGCGTTCGCCGGAGAGGAGGCAGTGTGGCTTGACCGAACCCCCCTATGGAGCATGAATTACCTAGGAAGGGTTACCGGGGAGGGGTTCTCCGGGGACTTTCTAAAGGAAGCCCTGAAATCAGGGGTTCCTAGTCGACCATACCGGGGGCCTGAATACTTCTCCCGGGGCGAATACACCTATATCAGCCAGGTCAGCGGTACCATGGACTGGTTTGAGGGAAGAGAATTCATCTACGTCCGGGGAACAGAGGTATACCAATGCCTGTTTCATGGCGGGAGAATCGTGTAATCCCCCAGAACCCCAGGAGAAAACCATCTCGACATGACACCCATGAGTGATTATGGTATATACAGTGAGATGGAGGTTTGGGCATATGAACATAAAAAGGCTTTTCCTTGGCGTACTGACCGCTGGACTACTACTTTTGGGAAGCTGTAATCTACCCAATTCTTCGGGGCTTTCAGGCAGCATTACCGGCACGGACAGCTCTGGGACCACGGAAATTATTGTTGGAGACACCACCAGGGATCTGCAGCTGGAAGGGAGTTACCAGATTGATGCAGGAACCTTGACAGTCGTAATTACCAACCCCGATGGTGAAGAGGTGAGAAACGAGAACTATGGCCAGGGAACCTCGGGTTCCGTTAACTGGGCACTGGAAAGCAGCGTCGGAACCTGGAACCTCCAGGTGAATGCCAAGAGCTTTTCCGGTTCCTATGAATTCCGGTTCGTATACTAGGAACTCTGGAAATCATGAACGTTATTATACTCGGCGCAGGCCGGGTCGGTTTTTAGCTGGCGAAACAGCTTTCGGATGAGGGACGCCAGGTAACCCTCATCGAGAAAGACCCGGCCAAAGCCCGGTATGCCCAAGCCCAACTGGACTGCATGGTGCTGAACGATGAAGGGAATAACCTGACCCTTTTAGCTAAGGCCGGTGCTGCGGATGCGGATTTCTTTATAAGCGTTACCGAATCGGACGAGATGAACCTTCTCAGCTGTGGTCTTGTCTCCGGGGAGTTTCAGAAACCAAAAACCATAGCCAGGGTGCGAAACTACGACTACTCCGAGGCGACGACCTGGGACAACCCCCTATTCGGGATTGATCACATCATCAATTCCGAGATTGAGGTTGCCCGGGAAATAACCAATATTATTAAACACGGCGTTCGAAGCAATATCATGACCCTGGAAAACTCGTCGCTGCAAATTCGCAATCTGACGATAGACGAAGAATCACCCTTCAAATATAAGCCCCTCCAGGAACTGCGATCATCTATTGCAGTAGATTTTATCGCACCCTTTCTGCTCAGGATGGAGGAGTACATTATTCCCACAGGAGCCACCCGTCTCTTGGAGAATGACAAGCTTTTCATCCTGGCCAGCGAATCAGGGTTCGAAGCCATCTTCGAACTCGCCCACAAAAAACCCCAGGGGATAAGAAAGATTGCCTTTGTAGGCGGGAGGAATGTTGCCTGCTTCCTGGCAGATTACCTCGGAGATCAACAACACGACCATATCTCCGATACCGTTACGATCTGCTGATTGCCACCACGGGAAATCAGGAGCTAAATATCATTTCTTCCATGTATGCAAAGCGGAAGGGGGTTCAGCGGGTAATCGCGCTTGTAAACAAGGTGGGCTACACCAGTATTACCCAGGAGTTGGGAATTGATGTCGCGGTGAGCATGAATACAACAACGGTAAAAAGCATCCTGAAACGGATCCGGAAGGGCAATGCCCGGAGTATTCATACTATATCGGAGAGTAAATTCGTGATCATTGAATTGTCTATTGTAGACAACTGCCCCGTTCTGGGTCAGGCAATCAAATCACTTCGCTTTCCTAAAGACAGTCTCATTCTGATGGTAACCCGGGATGGCAAGAATATTATTCCCCGGGGGGATCTGACCTTTCAAACCGGCGATCATGTGGTGGTGATTTCCCATCAATCAACCATTAGCGCATTGATGAGTTATTCAGCGTCCTATGATTCATGGATTTTTTGTACTAGGGGTAGTTTCGGCCATCGTGGGCATTCTCTCGGGTTTTATGGTGATTCCCCTGCTCATTGCCCTGGGGTATGGTGAGGGTGCTTCGGCGGCAGGCTTCGGAATTGCCATTGGAATAGCCGCGGTTTTTGCCCTGGTAATCCAAGTCGTTACGAAGCTTCTGTCCAGGGGCAAGACTGCTGAAAACCTGACACCCAATGATGGGTTCCTGATTGTAACCTTGAGCTGGGTGTTGGCTTCTGTGATGGGGGCCCTGCCCTTCTATATTTCGGGCTGACGGCGGTTCAGACCATGTTATTGATGGCGGGGGGTATGGACTGGTTTGATGCGTCAACCCATAGTTTCGCAACCATGGCTACCGGTGGATTCAGTACCAGGAATACGAGCCTCGGGGCCTTTTCATCCCCCTACATTCATGTAGTGGTGACCATCTTCATGGTTTTAGCAGGGTTGAACTTCAGACTTTACACCGTACTGGTAATCCTTACTCCCACCTTTTGGCGGAAGTAGACGGAAGATCCGGTTTGTCCCTACAATCCCAACTCCAGCTGATCGGAGAGGGGTGAGAGGCTCGTGTAGGGACCGGGGCCGGAAGAAGGTGTTCCCCGGAGGAAGCTATCTCCGAGATCGGCGGCTTCGGCGAGGCTCTGCCAGACAGGCAGCAGCTGGTGTTGTATATAGTGGGCGTAGTCTATGGGGGCGTGGCGAATCGAAAGGGGCTGAGGTCCCTGGGTTGTCATGAGGTATTGAATCCGGCCCTTTTGACGGGTCCAGCCCAGGAGCCGGGCAGCCCGAACCTGGGGCGGTGCGCCTTTTTCGTATTCCTGGGCTGGCCGCCGGAGAATTTTTTTGTAGACTAGTTGATCATCCAACCTGCCGGCGGTTAGGGAGGCGGTGAATTCCCGGACGAAGCGTTCAAGGGTTTCCGGGGGAGCATCGGAGAAAAGCAGGGTCAAGAGCTCCCGCTGAAAGTTCTGAGCCAGGGGGGTGTAGTCGCTCCGGGCCGCCTCCATGCCCTTGATTTCGATTGTCTCAGGGTCTCCCCTTGTACCGGCATAGCCTTTGGCTCTTCCCCGGATCGGTTCGCCAGGGAGGGTTGAACGCAGGGGGGGCAGGAGAAAACGGCGGTACCAGGTTTCAAAACGGAGCTGGATGCGGCTGGCAACCTTGTAGGTTTCTTGGATATATGCGCCCAGCTCGGCAGTGGCCTGCTCTGCCATGGATGAGCCACGGGCATTCAAATCACCCTGTACCCCCCCGGGTAGGGTAACAAAAACCGAATCCGTATCACCGTACAAGACGCTGTAGCCCTTACGGGTAAAAAAATCCCGGGCGAAATGCAGACACACCTTCCCAAAACCCGTGATGGCACCGGCGAGCTCGGTTCGGCCGTAGGTGCACCCCGGCGAACCCAATACGCCGTAAAAACTATTCATGAGAATCTTGTAAACAAAGGCTCCGACCTCATCCCCGGATGCGAGGCTGGCTTCCCGGTTGGTTACATAGGTATCTAAGAGACCCGGAAGAATACCCGTCTGGCGGGAGAAGCGTGCACCGTTGGGCGCGGTGATGAGGGTTTCCGGGTTATCTGGGGGGGATGCTATCGATTCAGCCCGTTGGAAGGAGAGGGGATCAATATTGAAGGTGCGCATGATGGACGGGTAGAGGCTGCGGAAATCAAAGACCATGACCTGGGAGAAGAGGCCCGGGACGGGTTCCAAAACCGTGCCTCCCGCAGCACCGGTGACGGGTTTCTGGGGTTTTTCGGCGGGAGGAAGAACACGGCGTCGTATGAGTTCCATGGCGTAGATCCGTTCAAAGGCGGGGATGCTGGTCCAGGACATTTCCAGGTTCATCCCCGTGAGGCGGGCCCGGGAGACGGTTAACTCATCCATCCTGGTTGTCTTTAGGATGTCTAGTACCAGGGTTGCATCTTCCAGACAGTACAGGCAGTAGTCTTGGGGGGATTCCCGGCGAAGGGTTTCGAGGAGCTGTATTTTTTCCGGTCCGCTCTGGTGGATGAGCTTGCCCCGGCCCAAAATTTGGTTAGCCACCGTCTCAAGGCGGTGGTCGGGAAATTTCAGGCCTGAACTGCGCATTATCCTCATGGCATCCACCACCTGTCTGCCGGGTACCAAGACCCTGGTGAGTCCCGAATTGGTCTTCCGAAGGGTGGAAGGTTCCCCCACTGCCCTGCCGAAATCAAAATCCATTCCCAGTGCCTGGAAGCGCTGGAACAACACAGCCATATCAAACTCCGCCACGTTCCAGCCGGTTATGACATCCGGATCCCATTCCAGGAGCATAGCGGCGCATCGATGGAGCAGCTGGGCCTCGTTTTCGCAGATCAAGATCCTGGGGTCCCGGATTCCGTGGTAAGACTCACCCCAGAACAATACCGCCTGATTTCCTCGGGTATCTGCAAGGGATATTGCCCGGACTTGGTTCCTGGGATCTGTTTCGATGTCCAAGGAGAGCCACACCAGGGTGGTGTTCCCATCCCAGGGGGTGATCTCCGGATTATGCAGGAAGTAATCGACCCGCCTGCCGGCAGCCCGGGTTCCCCGAAGGAGCACGGGGCCGCGGATGCCTGTGAAGATAAGAAAATCATCCGCCGGGGAAAGCCCCGACCCGAAGGCTCCCGGATCGGAAGGCCGCGCCTTCTTGAGGGGTTCGCCCGCAAAGCTCTGCCATACCCCCTGAGGATCGGGTCTGAAGAATGCGGGCCGGTACCCGAGAATTTGAGCCGCGAAACTCCCTCCTTCGGCGAACCGTCCCGCAATACGGAGGGTATTCCGGTAGTTCCAGGTATCGGTAATAAACCCGGCGTAAAGACCGGGCTCTTCCGGAGAAGATTGCTGGATGCTGGAGATCATTGCACTTCAATACTACACTAGGAATTGGATTGTTTCTGCACCCGCCGGTAGGCGTCCGCCCACTGAACAAATGCGGGGGCGAGCCGGGTCTGAATCCATACGGTTCCCCGTCCGGTAAACCGGCACACCAGCCCCTCTCCGGAGAAAAAGAGGCTCTTGAGGCCGCTGACCGGCCGCACATCGTAGGTCAGCCCCTGGGTGAATGCTGCAATGTATCCGGTATCGACTACATAACTATCCTGGACATCGATGGCCAAGATACCTCCATAGGAATTGAACCAAAGATCCCCTCTGCCCTCGACCCCGATCATGAAGAGTTTCTCACCGGAAAAGAACCCTTTCCAACCTTGGAAGTCGGCGCGAACCTCAAGTTCGGGACTGGAGGCCAGATACGCGGAGTTTTGAATGTAGACCCCCTCGTCCTCCAGGTAGAGATGGGTGATATCACCAGGGCAACCGGGGGCTATACCGATGGTGCCGGAGCCCTGGGGTGCACTAAACTCATTCTGGAATAACCGCTCCCCGGAGAGCAGCCGTCCAAGGCCGCCTTTGGCGCTGGTCTTCATGGCCAGAGAAGAATCCATATAGGCCATGGCTGAGGCCTCCACCCGGAGAGATTGGCCTTGCTGGAGGGTTACCTCCGCCAGGGCATAGTCCGGGGATGCCTCAATGGAATATCTATAATCGGATTTTTGACTGTTCATGCCGTTCTCCCTACTGTTTCTTTGCGGTCAGATGGGGTGTCAACTTCGCTCCCAGGGCTCGATCGCTGTGGGTCTGACACCATACCCTTCCGTGACCGGTGAAGCGGCAAACCAGCCCCTCCCCTCCCAGAAAGGAGGATACCCAGCTTTTTCCGGCCTTGCTGACCGAGAACTCCAGCCCCGATTCAAAGGCTACAATATTTCCCGTATCGACGATGTACTCCCCTGAAACATCCACGGGGTATATGGCACCGAAGGCACTGAGCAGGACTACACCACTCCCCGAAAGATTGAGCCATACGAAATTCTCTCCTGAAAACAGGTTCTTAAAGCCTCCCCATTGGATGTCCATGGTGATTTCATCGCTATGGGCAACAAAGGCTCCGCTCTGGGCTGTCAGCTTCATTCCCGGCTCCAGCTCTACCACTTGCATATCTCCCGGCAAATCCGTCGCAAGGTAGATCTCACCGCCTCTGGATCCTGCGGTAAAATGATTGAGAAAAAAGCCTTCACCGGCCAGGCTTCGGCTCATTCCCTTGAGGGCTGCCTTCAGACCCTTACCCTTGCTTACCCGGGTTTGAATCCCCATATCCTCGGACATGGCGATCATAGCACCACCCTCGGCGGTGCAGGTTTCCCCGGGAGCCAGGGTCAGATGCGCGGCGGTGTTCGCCGGACGTTGCACAAGATTTATAGTCATCCTTCTTACCCCCTTACCGGAATTTCGGATTTAGCCAGGCTGCCAACCCCCGGATACTCCGGGTCTGAAGGTACACCGTTCCCTGGCCCTGAAGACGGGTTACCAATCCCTCCCCGCCAAAAATGGAAGCGAAGGCACCGCCGGGAGCACGGATTCCCAGGGATAGGCCGGGATCGTAGGCTACCAGATGCCCTGAATCCACCAGAAGCTCGCCCGAAACCTGGCGCGTGAGAATCCCCCCGTAGGCACCGAACCAGAGAATACCCTGCCCCCGGGCCCGGAGCTTCACCAGTCCCTCGCCACCGATCCAGGAGGCGAACCCCGCCCAGGCGGTGGAGAGACTGACCCCGGGGGTGCAGGCAAGAAAACTGCCCCGCTGCAGGCAAATCTCCTGGTCGGGACCCAGGGCGATCTCCACAATTTGGCCGGGCACGTCCTGAGCTAACACCAGATTTTGAGAAACCGTCTTGTTGTTCCGGAAATGGTTTACAAAGAAGGATTCTCCCCCGAAGGTCCGCTTACCCAGGGCTGAAAAAAACCCCCCGTTGGGTTTAGCGTCCATATCTAAACCGGCATCCATGGATTGCATAGCACCGGATTCCGCAATGACCTGTTCACCCGGGTCAAGGGTAATGGTTATGTAACTAAAGGCTGTTCCGCCCTCAAGTACCGCCTTCACAACCGGCCTCCTTGTTTCTAGTCTCCTAGGTATACGGATGGGATAGCGAGGCTCCTTCGGAATACCGTTATACCGGAACCTTGCGCTGGACTAAGAAAAAAACTCACTGTTATGCCAATTGCAGATGACTTGCGCGATCGGCTGTAGTGAAAGTCTAATGCAGGATTTTGGACTCTGCAAACGTCCCTTTTACTGGAGGCGTTAATCCTGGGATGTCTTTCGCAGCCCAGCCGTCAAATACCGCCAGAACGCCTTGGGATGCCACCACGGTTCGCCCTTGGATTCGGTCTCTGCGATACCCTGGGGAACGGCGTATATCCGTACCAATACGCTGGAGATGAGTAGGATATCCGAGAGGATTCTCATGTAGAATAGTACCACCAAAACCGAAGCCACCGCCCCGAGGATGAGTAACCGTGCACCCAATCCCAGGATAATCCGGGAACCCAGAACCGCAAACGCCTGACTCGCACCCGCCGCCAGGCCGGCGATTACCAGGGTCGGTATAAACCGCAGGATACGGCCGGAAAAGAGATAGTACATGCCTGCAATAATTACTGTGTACAGCATCCAAGCCGCAAGACGGGACAACAACCCCGATACCCACCCCGGCAGTACCACCAGGGAACTCGCCACATCCAGCAGCGGAGTGAGCACAGCACCGGCGTAGAACAGTAAAAGAAACACCGCCATGAGCGGAATGGCAACCACCCGGTATACCAGGGTCTGCTGCATACTAGAACCGAGCATGGTGGCCATACCCGTACCAAGGTCGGTGAACAGGGTATTCACGGCGTAGAGAAACGCACCGATGGTCACAAAATCCAGGGATGACAGGGACGGAGCCTCCCCGAGAACCCTGTCTATTACCTGCTGCTTTATATCCGGGGGTAAAAAACCCAGGAGCTGGTTCTCGATGAGGGTCATTACCTCGGGGACCAGGAGTACGGATCTGAGGCTTACCAGAATAAAGAGCAGGGGTATGCTTCCGAAGAGCAGGCTAAAGGCTATGCCCTTGGCCAGGATCGGCCCGTTGTTGGCATCGTAAATGCGGAAGAAGCGCAGCAGCCTCATGGTGCTGGTTAGTTCCCTGGCCTTCGCCAGTCTACGGAACCCGGTACGGCGCCGATGCACCTTCGGTTTCCGGTCCATTAAAAGCCGCTGCACCCGCTTCGAGCCCTTGTCGGGTATCTCCTTCCGTTCTTCTCTAAATGCCATGGAACGGCTCCGGCTTAGGTAAGCTCAACCCGGCCGCCGGGGGCTGAGGAACGTTTTTTCAGTACGGTGGTGCAGTGAGGACACCGCAGGGCCTTGATGTGAATGACCGACTGGCAGTAGGGGCAGGTCTTGGTGGAATCGGGCTCCCCGGCTCTTTCCGAGGCGGGGCCTTCAGGAGTACCCTGGTTCGAGGGCGGTTCAGGTATCCCCCCTGGTTTTTTAGGCTGCCAACCTTCCTTAAAGCCTTCTGCCAGGGAGTCCCTGGTTCGCACGGCAATGAAAATCACCAGGGCAATGATGAAGAAATCGATTACGCTTTGAATAAAGGATCCGTAATTCAGTACCACTGCCCCCAGGGTAATACTCAGGCTGGAAACATCCACCCCTCCCAGAAGCACCCCTACCCCGGGCATGATAATATCATTTACCAGGGAGTTTACGATCTTCCCGAAGGCACCACCCATGATAACCGCGACGGCGAGATCAACCACATTTCCCCGTTTAATGAACTCTCTGAACCTCATTTCCCCTCCTTCTGAAAATCCCGGCTGGGAATGTTATGGGATATCTCCTTGCCCATGCTGATCCGCGGCTCGGCTGCATACCCGTTTTTACGGTAGAACTCCTGAACGCGGCCGTTGTAATCCATTATTTGCAGATTGATTTTAACGCACCCCAAATCCGACAAGGCCTGCTCGGCCCGGCGGAGCAAGGCGGTACCCACCCCTTTGAGGCGGCTGTTCGGATCAACCCCCAGGCTGTAGATCCAGCCGCGGTGTCCGTCGTATCCGGCCATAATTGTGCCCAGGAGATTCTGGGATTCCCGGGCAATGAAAAACAGCCCGTCCTGCCGGGACAGCTTCAGATCAATGACAAAGCCGGGTTCGTTCCGTGCATCCTGGTAGCCGAAGACCCGTTGCCACAGGTCTTTGACCGCCTCTCTGTCCTCAGTATCATTGTAGATTCGTATTTCCATGGTTAGAATTTATTGCCCTTTTCTGCCTATTAGTCCATGGGTAACAGAGAAAAATCCGGCGGCTGCACAGAGAATCAACCCTACAACTGCAAAATCCGATAGCTCCTCCGCCTTGAGGATGGAATACCCAAGGACTGCCGGGGAATACAGCAGCAGGGCCAAGCCGCCGAGAATCTCAAAGCGCACCGCCAGGATGGTGCACAACAGCAACATAAACCAGGTGAACAACCGCGGCAGATGCCGGGCATACCCGGTAAGTCCCGGCTCGGGGTGATGCATGGAATAAAAGAGCACGAACCAAAGAGCAAAGAGGATGGTAGAAACATGGAGCCCCATGAGTATACGGGTACCGGTGGAGTGTTTCTTCACGTTCATATCCGCAGTATAGTTCATTTTTTCACAGCCTTCCTCACCGGAGAATAAAAACCGGTCTAGTGCCGCAGCATCAAACCCTGGGAACCCGGTTTCGGTTCCCAGAGAATCCATGGGTGTACCGAGGGTATCCCAGCCTGGTATGCCCCGATCCTCAGCCAATACAAGCCATGTATGCCCGGGAAGTTTCTCTGAATTGATCTAATTTGGCCAATCAGGGGCCTATGAGCGATGAAAATCATTTCTCCCATAGATAGAAAAACAGCGCCTGCCTCTGTTTGTAGATAATCCAAAAGTATCTATTTTGCCATAGCCAATTTTGGTCATTCGTCCGGAACCGTCTTGTGCATACCGGAAACTGGGGCCAAAATTCAAGAAACCAAATTCAAGGAGGTAGTTCGCCATGAATGAACTGCACAGGGAATTATTGGACGAGGAAAAAATCCTCTGGAATACCATTGTGAAGCGTACTCAGGTTGCCATGAACCTCAGTGATGATGAGACCCGGAAGGTGGAGGAACATAGTCTTCTGCGGATGTTCGGGCTTCTGCCCAGCTTTGCCGGCTGCCCGAATCCCGAAGGAACCGGATTCCTCAATGTGTTAACCTATCTCGGTGAGCGTAAAGCCGGCCGGGATCTGTTCCTGCACGGCCCCGAACATGACCGGGACATAACATCCCGTCTTCAGCCCTTCCGGAATATCATGATCCAGGGAGATCAGGATGTCGTAGAAAAGGGTCTTGCCCTGGCATCCCTGGTAATGCTGAAAGATTATCAGGAGGACCTACAGACAGACCGCGAGCAGAACAAGTATAATCCCTTGGCTGCTGGAGCATGGAATTTCGAGGAAATCCAGAAAAAGCTCACCGCCACGGTTAGACGCGTTACCTCCCGGCGGCTGGACGCTGTCTTTGCCCTGGGGATGGTGACAATGGCGTTTTGGAACGTAGGTTAAAAAGCGCAACAAGGATACGCATGGAGAAGCGGATAAATATTCTGTTCATAGGATTCGGGTTGATTGTCACCCTGACAAACAACCTCTTTCTAATTGGGAAACACGGTATAAGCCTGGCTCTATTCACGGATCCACTGTTCCTTTTTCCTGTCATCGGAACTCTGTATTTCTCCCTTCTCCAACTTACCCGAGGTATAATAGTCAAGATTTCACATATTGTGTTCTTGTTTATCATCAGTGCAGTAGGGATTACTGATGATCCCAATTCGGTTTACGGCCTGGGGTTCATGCTTATGTGCATTTATCTATTGTATAAATATGGATACCTGCACAGCCACTTCGTGGCGAAGAGCATAGGCCTCATGGCCGTGGTGTATGCCCTGATCTTGACTTCTATTCTCGGAAAAACCCATGTGAGCATAGGGTTGAATGTTATGGCCTTTGTCCTGTTTTTCTTTGTTGCCTTCTTCCTTGGCGAATGGCAGTGGATTCAGACCCTCCGTCAACGGGATAAGGACTACAAACAGCGCATTCAGGCAATGTCCGGGGAGCCGATTGATCTTGAGGCCCTCAAATTTACTAAACGTGAGATTGATGTTGGCCGGTACCTCATCCATTTCCAGGAAACGGATAAAGAAATCGCCTGGCGGATGCAGGTATCACCCGACACGGTGCGGAATCACCTGAAATCCATGCGGCGCAAGGCGGGGGTCGGTACGAAGCAGCAACTCATCGAGAAGATACGTTGGTACTACGGGCACGAAGATTCCCCGGATTCCACTATTTCTTAACAGCCCACCGTACCCCGGAACTGAAACCACAGCAGCCTCGCCATGAACTGGGCCGGGACCCTCGGTCGGCGAGTCTCTACCGGTTGGCCCGATCCCGGGGCTGGGCCAGTGGTTTTACTGAACGGTAAATCCGCCGTCAATCATCATCGTATGGCCCTGGAGGAAATCCGGAGCCTCACTAAGCAGCCATAGGGCGGCTCGGGCGATTTCCTCGGGCTCGCCGATGCGTCCGATGGGATGCCCCTTGTTGTACATCCGTTCCTTCTCGGCATTACCCTGGGTACTCCGGTAAAAGATATCGGTACGCACCGAACCCGGGGCGACGGCGTTTATTCGAATCCCCTTGGAAGCAAACTCTAGAGCCGCCGTTTTTGTTATAGCATCAACACCGTGGCGGCTGGCTGTATAGGCGACCCTTCCCTGGCGAGCAATGGTTCCGCACACGCTGGACATGTTAACGATACTCCCGTGGCCCTGGGGCACCATCATTTTAAGCTCCCGTTGAACCAGCATGAAGGTTCCCCGGAGATTTACGTTCATAATCTTATCCCATTCCTCCAGGGTGCTGTCCAGGATGGAGGCTTTTTCACCGTCAATACCTCCGCAGTTAAATGCGCCGTCTAACCTCCCGTACCGGGTCCTGATGTATGCGAAAAGCTCGTCAAGCTGATCCTCCCGGGATATATCGCAGGGCCAGTACTCCGCGCTAAACCCCTTACCCCTGAGGCCGTTCTGAACCTCAACGCCCCTGTCCTCCCGGCGGCCAACGAAGATGACCTGGGCGCCTTCTCTGCAGAAGAGCTGACAGCTGGCTTCTCCGATACCGCTGGTACCGCCGGTTACAAGGATTCGTTTATCATCCAGTTTCATTTAAATAACCGCCCTTTCGGGTACCTTACAGTACCGCTTCAGAATGAGTTCCAGCTGTTCTTCTTCCGTACGGCTCAGGCTCTCCAGGGTAAACCGAAGCAGACCGTTACTCAGCCTGCTGGCCAAGGTGCACTGTCCCTTGGCTGACCCCGCACCCGATACGACGAGTACAAAGTCGTACACACCTCGGTTGGGAGGGCGGGTATCCCTGGGCGGAACCCTGAGGACCAGGGTTTTCAGGTTTAGCTCCTGCAACCGGGCCTCCTGCCATACAGATTCCTCCTGGGGTTTGACCAGAAGGGTATAGTCCAGGTCGGGACCGGGGATAAAGGGCAGCAGGCCAAGCTCGTCCCGTTTTAGCCGCCGGATCCGCTTGAAGGCTCCGCTGCCTACGGTGCTTCCGCTACAGGTTACGCGTCCCAATTGGGAGCCGTTCTGGTGGATGGTGATATCCAGGGTGACGCTGGTCCATGCACCGCGATGCTCCCGTTTTTGGATGACCTCCGCCCGAAGGATGATGGGCGCATAGAGTTCCAGGAATCCGGTGAACCGCGCTTCCAGGAGATCAAGAATCATGTGGGAGTGTTCTCGGCTTACCCCGCCGAAGCTGTGGGAACAGGCAATGATCATTTGGCGGCAGGCCTCGAGGATCATAATTCCCGGCACATGCTCATTGGGATGCTCGAAGAAAAACTCATGGGAGGTATCCACCACCATGTTGGCTAAAAAGATATCCCTGATATCCTCCTGGGGAACCTGAGGGTAGCCGAGGGATTCCAGAATTGCCGAGGCCCGGGCCTGGGTTCCGTTATCGATATAGTATTCGGCCTTTCCACCCTGTTTTATAATTCGATTGAGCAAATCGTCATCCACGGGGGACTCGAGATAGTAGCGGGTGCGCTCCCGGGAATCCTGGTGGGGGCTGTACAGCCGGGTAAATTCTTGGGATGTTTCCTCGGGCAGCGCCTGTAATACCTCCTGATACTGTCCCTTGGTCAGCCTGAGGGCACCCAGGAATTCCCGGAGGATGTAGCGTTTCCCCTGGCCGAGGATGGTAGGACAGCCCAGGGGCCGGTACACCCGGAGTAAGAGTTGGTAGTCTTCCGGGGATACATGCCCTGCTGCCAGCTCCATGGTTTCCAGGGGAAGCGCCCGGGGTAAGATCCGCCGTAGATTCGAGAGCAGAACGTTCTTACTATGCTGTTTATGCACCAGGGTGCGGTTTATGTACTGGTCCATTGCTGACCTTCCTTTTCTAGTTGAGCACTCTGAAACTTGGAGAGGATGGCTTGGAGCTGGTTGACCACCTCCATGTTTCCCTGGGACGTTTCCTTCAAGCGGGAAATCATCTGGGATACCTCCACATTGCTCCGGCTCTGTTCGGTGGTCGCTTCTCGGATGTGGGTGGCTACCTGCACCAGATCCTGCATTTGCTGGTCCATAACAGAACTCTGATCCTGGAGCTCCCGGGTCCGTTCTTTGATGCTGTTACTGGCATCCACCACGCTGCCCACCGAGGAGAGAATCTCATCGGTTCCGGCCTTCTGCTGCACCATGGCGGCTGACACCTCGTTGATGAGCTGGGTTGTTTCCTGGATGTCCTGGAGTATGCTGCGGAAGGCTTCGCCGGCCTCCCTGGTTTGGGTGACACCGGCCTCCACCCGGCTGGTCATGGTGCCGATCTGCTGTACGATCTCTTTGGCTTGTACCGCACTGTTCTCTGCAAGCTTCCGGATCTCCGCCGCCACTACGGCGAAACCCCGGCCGGCATCCCCCGCATGGGCTGCCTCGATGGCGGCGTTCATGGCGAGGAGGTTTGTTTGGCCGGCGATATCGGAGAGGACCTTAACGATGGCCGATACCGTATCGGTGGCCTCCTCTACGGCCCCGATAGCCTGTACGCTCTGGCGGATTTTCTCCTCCCCGGTCCGGGCTGCCCGGGTTAGTTTTTCCCCCAGGGTATTGGCCTGCTGGGTGTTCCGGGAAACCGAGGCTATGTTTCCAGCCATTTCTGTCATAGCACCCGAGGTCTGTTCCACAAAGGATGCCTGGTTTTCCATATCGCTGCCGATGCGCCGGATGCTCTCCTGCATGGCGAGAATTTTCTTCCGCGCCGAATCCACCGCCAGGGCCTGATCGTCCGAACTGGAGCTGATCTGTTCCACCGTGGTTACGATCTCGTGCATGGCATCCGAGGCCGCAGAAATGGAACCGTCCACCACCTGACTGGAATGGGAAATAGAACCCGCACTCCGGGCTATACCGGTGAGCATACCGGCCAGGAGATCCATAAACCGGTTGATAAGGTCTGACAGTTGCCCTACCTCGTCGTAACTGGTAATGGCAATACGCTCGGACAGGGCATCGCTGCCCTCCAGGATGTCCCGCATCTTACGCTGCTGCATGCGGATTTGCATGATCAGCTCCCGGGAGTACACCAGGGCTATCAAGGCAATGATTACTGCCAGGGCTATCCCCGCCCCGAAGAGAGACGACCGGACCTGAGCCTGCTGGGCGTTAAAATCCCTTTGCTCAAGACTGAAGGCGGGAGGCACCGAAAAATCCCCGAAGCGCCGGGAAAAATCCTCCTGGGCCTGGGCGAGGCTCTTCTGTCCGAGAACAACCTGCTGCAACTCCGCGGAATAGGCGAGCTCGATCTCGTAGGCAAAAACCAGCTTGGGAACAAAATAAGAAATCCCATACAGAGCCAGAAGCACCGTGATGAGCATGGTCTTCCGGTTTAGGCTCATGTCCTTGAATCCCTGCTGTTCAATCCGGTGGATGCCCATGAGGCTCCGGGCCCGGGCCAGAACCTGGTTGTTCATGGAGGTTTGCACGAAGGCGTAGACGCCGGAACTTGAGAGGGTAAACACCAGTTGAAACCAGAGCCGAGGGCTGGCTATATCGCTGAAATATCCCTGGGTGGAAAAGAAGAGAATGGTCCCCCCGAAAAAACTCAAAAAGTTGAGGAGGAGGATGATTCGGGGCAGAGCAAATATACGGCCCTTCGCCCGGGCCATTTCTTTGGGAGCGACCGCCTGGGAGGATTCCAAGGCCTGGGCAACCCGCTGGATGGGTCCGGTGTAGAAGTAGAGAAAAATGCCGAAGACCGCCAGGATGGGCAGGACGTTCCCGGTCATGAAGGTTAGGTAGTAGGTGAAAAGACCGGATGCGGTGCCGCTGGCGGTCACCGCTCCTTCCAGCAGGTAGTCGGTGACTGTCAGGACCGTCAGGGCTGTGAGAAACACAATAACGGTATTCAATACGATCCGGATGGATATTGTCGCGGCAGGTTGCTTCATGGGTCCCCCTAGGGAATGTACGCCTGGGCTATTTCTTGGCTGTCAGGGTAGTTGTAAAATCCACCAAGCCGTCCCTGGGCATCCACATCCCAGGAATTCACGGTGTGAACATGGTAGGACTTTCCGGTGGCGAAAACCGTCCATTCCTCGAAGAGCACCACATCGCTGCGGTTCCCTTCGCTGACCTGGAACATCTGGATATTGTAGGGCTGGGCGGTGCCTGCCAGGTTCTGGATGAATTGCAGAATATTCTCCTGCCCCTCATAGATTCCGGCGTAGGGGTAGCTTTCCTGGTCGCCCTTGAAGTAGACCGCGGCATCCGGGGACAGCATGGCCATAACCCCGGGAATATCCCCGGCGTAAAAGTTAGCGTAGAGCTGATCCACCAATCCGGTCAGGTCGTAGTCGGTGGGACGGATCCGGAAATCGTCTCCGGGGTGCTGGATGTCCTGGAGAACCTGATCGGATGGGGTCTGATGGGCTCTGGTCCACAGCTGGGTATCATAGTAGACCCTGGTTTTCGTAATAGACCCTTCTTCGCCGAATTGGAAGAGAAATACGAACTCCATATCGACCCTGGTTCCTGAATCCTTAAACCGGCCCCGGAGTCGTACATGGGAACTGACATAGGGATCCTGGGCAAGCTGGTACTGTACCTCAATATCGTGAATATCCATGGTGTTGAAAAGCTGGCGGAAATACTCGGAGATCTGGAACCGGCCGTTGTAGGTGCCGGCCAGGG
This sequence comes from Spirochaeta lutea, assembly GCF_000758165.1. Taxonomy (NCBI): domain Bacteria; kingdom Pseudomonadati; phylum Spirochaetota; class Spirochaetia; order Spirochaetales; family Spirochaetaceae; genus Spirochaeta; species Spirochaeta lutea. The sequence goes on from NZ_JNUP01000003.1 coordinate 331,924, forward strand.
GAACGGCCTGGGGGTCGTAACTGGTAAGGATGAGCTCGGCGTAATGGGGAAAAAAGTATCCTACCAGGGGGCTTTCATGCTCCAGGAAGGCAAAAAACAATTCCAGGTAGTATTTCCGGGCAGCTCCGAGCCAGGTGCCGGTGTGATTTCCATGCCGGGAAACCGGGGCATCCCCCACCCGGGTATCGTAGAACGAAGACTGGCCGGGATACTGGGGCGGATCGGGAACCTGGTCAGGCAGCTGGGTAACCGGTGCCGGGGATTCATCAGACCCGGAAGGCTCTGCCAAACCGTTGGAACACGAGGCAAATACCAGGAGAAGGAGGGCCATAAGGACGGTCACCCCCCGGGGAAGCAGGGTTGATTCAATGACTGGTCTGAAGACTCCGGCGGTATCAGCGGGAGAGGTGCAGACCGGGCGTTTTGAACTGGCGGTGCGGTTGGAATCGGCCGGTGCGGGGTTGTATTCTTTCATAAAATAACAGTAGAAGCACCATCAGGCAGTGTCAATTTACCAGTAGTCTATTATCTCTAAATGAGTCTGACCATTTTTAGCAAACCATTTTTGGCTAGGCGTGGTATGATGGGTTTCTTCATGGATTATCGAGCAAAACTACGACGGGTTAGTCCCGATGACTATAAACGGCTCAGGCGATTCGACATGGAACGCCGGCCTTACAAACAATGGCACATCCTCCGGCCCCTGACATGGCTCCTGAGCTTCCCCTCGGTGTGGAAACGACGGCTCCGGGTACATAAACGAGACATGGAGAAGATCAAGCCTCCCTTCATTCTCCTGTGCAACCACATGGCATTCATCGATTTTAAGGTCACCACCGCCGCCCTCTTTCCCTGGCGGTCCAACTACGTGGTTGCCATCGACGGATTTATCGGACGGGAGGGGCTTCTGCGCTTTGCCGGGGGGATTCTAAAGCGCCGGGTAACCTCGGATGTGTTTCTCATCCGCCATCTCCGCACCATCCTGCATCAGCATAAAAACGTTGTCAGCATTTACCCCGAGGCACGGTATTCCCTCATCGGGGTGCCTGCCTACATTCCCCCCTCCCTGGGGAAACTCCTTAAACGGTTCAAGCTGCCGGTGGTAATGCTGCGGATGCACGGGAACTACCTGTCCTCTCCGGTTTGGAATCTGCGCCAGCGCAAGACCCCCATCGAGGCTGAACTGTTCCGTCTGTTTACGCCGGAAGACCTGCTAGGCATGGATACCGGGGAAATCCACCAGGGCATCCGCCGGGCCTTTGAGTACGATGAGTACGCCTGGCAGCGTGACCGGGGTATCCACATAACCGAGGAGTTTCGTGCCGAGGGCCTGCACCACGTGATCTACCGCTGCCCGGCCTGTGAGACCGAGTTTGCCATGAGATCCCGGGGCAGTATCTTGGAATGCGGCCACTGCGGGAAACAGTGGCGGATGACGAGTCTTGGGCAGATGGAGGCCCTGGATGGTCCCACGGAGTTCAGCCATCTGCCGGATTGGTACCAGTACCAGGTGGAGCAGGTTCGCCGGGAGATTGAAGCGGGACGATACCGCTTTGAGGATGAGGTGCGGGTGGAATCACTGGTGAATAACCGGGGGTACTATTTCGCTGGGAATGCCCGGGTTGTTCACGATAACACGGGGTTTACCCTCCAGGGCGATCCGGCGTATTTCTCCGAGATCGTTCATAAGTCGGTCAGGTCCATGTATTCATGCCATATTGAGTATGACTATTTCGGGAAGGGTGATTGTTTTGAGCTATCCACCATGAACGATACCTACTACCTCTACCCCCTGAACAAGGTGAATGTGGTGACAAAGATCCTCATCGCCACCGAGGAGCTGCACCAATTGGCACAGCGGAAGGAATCAGCTCGGGTGGTTATTCAGCCGGAATAGTGCTTGTAGTAATACACCGCCAGCTGGGTACGGTCTCGGAGTTGGAGCTTCTCCAGGATGGTACTCACATAGTTTCGTACGGTGCCCTCCCCGAGATACACCTTCTGGCTTATTTCCCGGTTGCTGAGCCCCTGGGCGACCTGCTTCATGATCTCGAATTCCCGCTCGCTAAGACCCCCGCGGTCTTCATTTCCGGTACCGGGCTGGGGAGTGGCGGTCCTGCGGAGCACGAGGGACGGAATCCGGTCTGCCACGGCATCGCCGAAGACCCGCTGGCCCTGGTACACCGAGCGGAGGGCGGGAACAATACTTTGGTAGTTTTGCTTTAACAGGTATCCGGCTGCTCCCATGGTTAAGGCCTGAATAATGTACTGGTCGTCTGAGAAGGTGGTGAGAAAGAGTATCCGTGCCTCGGGATGGTCCTGCAAAATGGCTGCGGCCGCCTGGATTCCGGTTTTCCCGGGCATCCGGATATCTAAAAGAAGGATATCCGGGCGATGAACACGGTACAGCTCAATAGCCTGATCCCCCGTCGTACCGAGGTTCACCACCCTGAATTCCGGATCGGTACAGATGATGGTCTTCAGAGACTGGGCAACCAGGGGATCATCATCCACCACAAGGACATGTATCATGGGTTAGCTCCCTTCGTTGGTTTGGGGAGGGTAATGAAGATGCGGAAACCCATACCCCGGGAAATCTGCATCCTTCCCCCCAGGGCTTCCACCCTGTCGTGCATGTTCTGGAGGCCTAAGCCTCCCGTCCTTCCCAGAAGTGTTCCGAGGAAGTCCTGGGATTCCCCGGCTCCCCTCGACGTTTCGGCGCCACCCTGCGCCCGAGAGCCCCTCGACGTCCCGGCTCCCTCGGGCACCCGGGCGCCCCTCGAGGGGGTGTGCTGCAGTCCGGGCAGGGAGATTCTCCCGTGATTGGATGGGGTCGGGGAACCGTATTCTACCCCGTCGTTCTCCATAACGAGCTGGTAAAATCCGGGGTGTTCCCGGAACCGCAGGATAAAAATTCGGGCCCGGCTATGCTTCATGAGGTTCGCCAGGGCCTCCTTGACCATTGCAATGATTGCATAGGCCGTATCCTTATCGGGTTCGGTGTACAGATCGATGCTGTACTCACAGGAGCAATGGGTCACCTCCCCCAACAACTTTTCCAGATGGTGCTTTACATCAATGGCCTGGGCATGGAGTTGGTGCACGCTGCTGCGGATGCTGGTCATTCCCTGGTTCAGGGTATCCTGGAGTTGGTCCAGGGTTTGGCGGCAGATTTCCGGAGGGGAATCAGGAGGGGCTGCGGGGTTGTATGTCCGGAGGGCTGCAACCTGAAGCAGGGCCCTGGAGAGCAGATGCCCCACGTTATCGTGAATGTCCCGGGCTATGCGGGTCCGTTCGTTCAGGGTGGCGAGATGGATCTCCGCATCCTGACGCTCCAGGAGCTGGCGTTGCCGGGATTCTAACCGGGCATGGAGCAGTTTGGATTCATCCCGGAGATTGTAATAGCGGCGGCCAAGCCGGGTTAGTTCCCGGGAGCGTAGATAGAGCACCAGGGCGGCGGTACAGACCACCCCGGTGAGCACCAGGCCCTGGGGACCTAAGGCGGGATATGCCGCTGCCGAGGCGGCCAGGGAGGGCAGCGCCCAGGGCAGTTTGCGGGTTTCAAGACTCCCGTAGAGTACCAGGGGGAGGAAAACCACCAGGAGAGGGACTGCCATGCATAATCCGGCGAAGATCAGAAGCAGAAGGATGCCGAGAACATGTGAATCACCCAGATACAAAAAGAACCCTTGAATGACTACCACCAGCACCACCGGAAGTACCAGGGTCTCAGGCTGGAACCAGACCCCCGCCCAGGTAAAACTCAAGAGAAATAACAGCAGGTATTCCAAGAGCTGGTTCAGCACGTTCGATTCCTCCTCGGGTTTAGGGCGGCGCCTCGGACCCATGGTACCACCAACCAACCGGTGATATCCATGGGTATTCTTCCCGGCAGCCTCTCGTCCCCAAGAAAATGACATTTGTCACCCCCATTTGTGACACCCGGCACTACCGTTTTCCCTTCAGCGATCCTACAATTCCGCATATACAAGGAGATGACATGATAATACGTGTACAGGATCTGGTTAAGCGATACGGCGACCTTCAGGCCTTGGATCACCTGAGTTTTGAGGTACGGGAGGGAGAGATTTTCGGTCTCCTTGGACCGAATGGATCGGGAAAGACCACGGCTATCAACTGCATGCTCTCCCTGCTCAGGTACGACAAGGGGGAGATTCGGATTTTCGACCGGCCCATGACACCGGAGAGTTACAAGACCAAGGCGGAAATCGGGGTGGTGATGCAGGATGTGGCGGTGTTCGACGTCCTGACGGTGGAGCAGAATATCGACTACTTCTGCGGACTCTATGTCCGGGATACCGAGCGGCGCCGCAGGTTGGTGCAGGAGGCGATAGCCTTTACGGGGTTAGGGGGATTTGAAGGCTTTCTGCCAAAAAAACTGAGCGGCGGCCTGTTGCGCCGGCTGAACATCGCTTGCGGCATCGCCCATAAACCCAGGCTCATCTTCATGGACGAGCCCACGGTGGCGGTGGATCCCCAGAGCCGGAATAAGATTCTGGAGGGCATTAAAGAGCTGAACCGCCGGGGAGCCACCATCATCTACACCTCCCACTACATGGAGGAGGTGGAGCAGATATGTTCCCGGATTATGATCCTGGATCATGGCCGGGAGATTGCCTCGGGAACCAAGCAGGCTCTAAAATCCATGATCGATTTGGGTGAAAAGAATAGTTTTGAGGTCTACGACCTGCCTGAGGAGGAGTTACGGGAAATCCGGGGTTTGCCCGAGGTAGCCGAGGCGCATTACCAGGACAATATGCTGGTGGTGAAAAGTCACCGGGGCAGCAACATTCTGGAACGTCTCCTGGAGTTTTTACGGAGCCGGGGGATTGTTTTCGGCCGGATATACTCCGAGCAGCCGAGCCTGAACGATGTGTTCCTGGAGATAACCGGCCGGGAACTCCGGGACGGAGGTTCCCATGAATAGCCATATGTTCCGCTACCGCCTTCGGGTGCTTCTCCGGGATAAAGAAATGGTGTTTTGGACCATCCTCTTTCCGATTCTTCTGGCTACCCTGTTCAGCATTGCCTTTGCGAATATTGAGACCGGCGGCAGCCTGCTGCCGATTCCCGCTGCTGTCGTTACCCCCTCGGAGGACAGCGCGTTGGATGAGGTGCTTACCCAGGTGAGCCGGGGGGATGATCCCCTATTGAAGCTGCAGCGGGTAGATCTTTCTAGGGCCAGGGAACTGCTCCGAGAGGGTGAGGTAGCAGGTATCATCCTGCCCGGTGATCCGGTTGGCTTGGAGGTGGCTTCCTCGGGGCTCGGCCAGAGTGTGTTACGGAGTTTTCTGGATCAGTACGTCCAGGCCCAGGCCGGCATCACCCGTATTGCCCGGGAGAATCCTGATGCCCTGCCCGGGGCTGTCCGGGCGTTGGGGGTTGTTACGGACTTCACCCAGGAACAGGTTCCAGGGAGGGCGCCTCTAAATCTCTTGATGGTCTTTTATTTTGCCCTCCTGGCAATGTCCAGTTTCTACGGGGGGTATTACGGCCTTGCAGAGGCCCTGGATATCCAGGCCAACCTGAGTAGCCGGGGTGCACGGGTATCCCTGGCTCCGGTACATAAGCTTTCCGGACTACTCTCCAGCGCTGGAGCGTCCCTGGTCATCCACTTCCTAACCCAATTGCTGCTCTTGGCATACCTGCGTATCGTGTTGGGGGTGGATTTTGGTACCCAGCTGGTCCTGGTGATTCCCACAACTCTGATGGGATCGGTGCTGAGTATTAGCCTGGGGGCTTTTATCGGGTCAGCCCTGCCCTGGGGGGAGAACATCAAAAACGGGGTGATTACTGCGGTGAGCATGATCGGATCCCTCCTCGCGGGACTCATGTTCCCCGGACTAAAACATCTTGTTTACCAGCACGCCCCCCTGGCGGCAAAACTCAACCCCGTGGGGCTCCTGGCCGATGCCTACTACGCCCTGTACTATTTTCCCGATCTGGAACGCTACTACCAAAATCTGGGGTTGTTAGCCGTCTATGCCCTGATATTCATCCTCGGTTCATACCTCTTTCTAAGGAGACGCAGCTATGACAGTATTTAACCTTTCTCTGCGGCTTATAAAGCGCGATATTCCCACCATGGCCCTTTTTATCGGCCTGTTTCTGGCTATTTCGGTGATTGTGACCCTTTCAGGTTCGGACACCCAGATTCAGAGTTTTCAGCAAACCCGAGTCCCCATGGCCTTTATACCCCAGGAAACGAACCCGATTGTGGACGGACTCCGGGCTGAATTGAACAGTATTGCCGAGATCGTCCCCCTGTCAGCAGACCTGGACTCCCAATTGGATGGCTTGTTTTTCGGGGATGTGTCCTACGTCCTCACCGTACCCCTGGGATTCACCCAATCCTTTCTAGATCGTATACAAGCATCACCCCTGGGAAGTCAGACCCTGGATTCCCTGGCAGCTCAGGTTTTGAAACCGGCGGTACCCCTGGAAAAAATCCTCGGCCCCAATGAAACCCGGGGCGTTTACCTGGATATGGTCATAAACCGGTACCTCAACACCCTGGCGATCTATCGGGCCGCCATGCCTCAGGAACCTCTTGTGGAGACCGTCCGGGCCGTCCGGGAGGATCTTCGCAGTAGGAGCCGGGTAACCATGAGTCCGGGGCTGGTTGCAGATGGTTCTCAGACGACGGTAGACAGCCCCAATCCGGCTCCGGCGGCTGCCGAACAGGCCCAGGTCTACTTCAACTTCCAGGCCTACTCTCTCCTGGCCATCCTGATTCTCGGGATCAGCACCAATCTTCTGGTGTTTAACAACCGGAATATCCGAATGCGTCTCGCCAGCTCACCCCAACCGGCCCGGAGAATCAACCTGTCCTTGGCGGCTGCAAACTTTCTCTTTGCCCTGGTGTGCTGGTCTATTATGGGAATTGCCAGTGTCATTTTTATACCGAACATCCTACAAAGCGGAAGAATCATACCCTTTCTGATTAATTCCCTGGTGCTCACCTTCTGGGCTGCCAGCCTGAGCTTCCTCATTGCCCATCTGGCGAAGAGCAGAAATGGTATTAACTCCATAACGAATGTGGTGGCATTGGGAACGAGTTTCATAGCCGGGGTATTTGTTCCCCATGAACTCCTCGGAGAGGGAGTACTCCAGGTTGCACGCTTCACCCCCACGTTCTGGTTTGTCCGGGCCAACGGGCTGTTTGCCGGGCTTCCGGGTTCACAGGGGTTGGGCGCGGTGCTGACAAACCCCGAGGTAATTCAGAGTGTAGGGCTCCAGATTGGATTCGGACTGGCCTTCCTGGCAGTGGCTTTGGTTCTTGGGAAGGGAAAACAGACCCGGGCCGCCTAACTCTGATGTATGCCGTGCCCCACTCTTCCCGAGAGGTCTGACTGCCAGTCTGCCGGCCAAACTACCCTCCAGTCTGCCGGCCGGCTATTCAGCCATGGTGAAGACCTGGTCTATACCGCTGTTTATATGCTCCTGGAGGCGCTGCAGTTCCGCTAAGGCCTCCTCCTCGGAGGTGTACTGACCCAGCACCTCCGTGGCCATCTCCAGGGATGCTGCCCCGCCGTAGGCTACTACCAGGCTGAATTTACTCCTGCTGCCGAAGTTTTTCTGTACCGAGATCCCGGATATCCTGGTGATGAGTTTCTTTTTATCTTGGGTTCGTATCCACATGATGGCCTCCTTGGGGTTATGTGTATTGCTGTTGGCGCATAGATAGAGTTTCTTAGAAACCCTCAGTCGGACTAGGTAGCCAGACCGGTCAGCTCCTCGCTGAGACGCCAGAGGTGTGCGGCGTCCTTGGGGTCCAGCGCCCGTTTTGCTGGGCGCTTTTCCCGGCGGTTTACGAAATACCGGCCGGATATACCCTCCACCTCGGGGCTGGTGGCGAGGTAGTAGGCGGTATCTGCGCCTTGGCAGGGTGTTTTAAAGAAGGGTTTTAATAGGCGGGTTATCCCCTTGCCGAACCCAGTCTCTCTGTTAATACCCATGTTGGTTGCGACAGCCCCGGGATGGAGCATGGTGACCCATGGCCCCTTTCCTTCCAGTCTCCGGTCCAGTTCGTAACCAAAGAGTAAATTAGCCAGTTTCGAACGGCTGTACGCCCGGATGACCGTAAAATGCTCTTCAAGCTGCAGATCGTCCCAGTACATCCTTCCGATGGAATGGGCCCCGGAGCTGACGATAATAATTCGTCCAACAGGACCGCCGCCCTTGGGTTTGAGGGCCGGCAGCAGGAGGTTGGTGAGTAAAAAATGTCCCAGGTAGTTCACCCCGAACTGGAGTTCAAATCCGTCAAGGGTTTCGTGGCGGCCGGGTAAAATCACCCCGGCATTATTCACCAACACATCCAGCCGGGAGTGCCGGGTCAGAAAATCACCACAAAACCTCCGGATGTCATCCAAACTGGCCAGGTCGCAGATAGCGAGTTCCGGATTGCTTCCGGGGACCTCAGCTCGAATCGTTTGGAGAGCAGTTTTGCCCCGCTGGTTATTCCGGCAAAGCATTATGACCCGGTGCCCATCCATGGCAAGCCGTTTAGAGAGGGCCAACCCCATTCCGCTGCTCGCTCCGGTTACGAGGATGATTTTTGAAGAATTCTCCATATTCCCACTATATCATGGAAACACCCGATACTTACAAGGCAGACCCTCGCAGACTCTTGCAATCCCAAGAGTTGAGAACCGCGGGAAGGCTTGGCGGCACAGAATATGGGAAACGAGTTGGATTAGAGCTGCCCTAGGGACGCATGGATATCCAGTTTTATCCCCTAGGCATAGGTCAGATAACGAGCCAATCCTTCCTGGGGACAAACCCGCCGTTATTGCGATATCGGGGGCTCCCTCAAGCCGGCCAGATTTTCCGGCCGCCGCCTGGAGCGACAATATCGTCGATGAGGGCTAATTCCCGGGCTGACAGGGGTCCTTTCTGGGCGGCGTTAACATTGGAAACGAGCTGGTCCACCCGTTTTGCCCCTGCTATGACGCAACTCACATCCCGGTTTGAGAGCAGAAACCCCAGGGCAATCTGGGCCAGATTCTCTCCGGGAAAGGCCTGACGCAAACCCTCTACCCGTTCAAGATCAGCCAGATACTGCCGATGTTGCTCTGGATCGCTCTGCCAGGCTGACCGGAAATCATCCTCTTCGAACTGGGAGTCAGGGGAGAACTTGCCCGTTAGAATCCCCATAGCCAGACCGCCCCGGATAATCGTGCCGATACCCTTCTCCCGGCAAAAGGGAAAGATATTCTCTTCGGCAGTGCGGTTTAGGATACTGTAATCGATCTGAAGAGTGTCCTGGTTCCCGGCTTGGGCAAAGGCCCGAATGTAGGGCAGATCGCTGGTACTCACCCCGTAGGCCCGGATCTTTCCCTGTTCCTTCAGCCCCTCGCAGCCCCGGATAAACATCTCCATGGTGGGCTCCTGGAAGTTCACATGCCACTGCAGGACATCAATGTAGTCCGTCTTGAGCCGTCGGAGATTTTGTTCCACCTCGGCCATAACCCTCTGGGCACTGGTATAGGCAGATCTGCCCGCCTCCCCGTCGAAGCCCTTCCAGCCGATCTTCGTTCCCACAACGAAGCGATCCCGTCTGCCCTTCATGGCCCGGCCAAGAAGCTCCTCGCTGTGCCCGTCTCCATACACATCCGCAGTATCAAAAAAATCCACCCCCATCTCCAGGGCCCGGTTGATAGCCTCCAGGGACTCCCCGTCCTCGGTATGACCCCAACCGCTGCCGCCCATAGCCCAAAGCCCCATTCCTAGAGGGTTAACCGTAATTCCTGTCCGTCCAAGCTTCCGTTTCTCCATTACTTCCTCCCTGTTTTAGGGTGATTCCACCGCCTCTGTTTGTTTCTAATGGCAATTATAACCCGGTCTCTAGGGTGTGGCGAGGATTAGTTTCTCTTGGGTGCACCTGGGAAGTCTCGGGATAGGTCGGTGTTATCGGCAGCAGTCCCGGGAGAATTCTCTGCTCTTAATTAATACCTAGTGCGCAAAAGGTTGTAAACTACACCAGATATAGCGGTGACGCCTGGTGGCCTGCCCAGGGACAGTGCCGCCGAAGGTAAAAGTTACAACCTTTTGCGCACTATGTAATTAATAGGGTTTATACAGGATCTGATTTTCAGGAGGACTTTTATACAGGTTCTTTTTTAACGCCTCCGGGGCAAATGGCCTCCCGTGGGAAGGCAAAATTACTTCAACATTCCTATTTAGAATGTTCACCCAAGATTCATATACCTGCGCAAGGTCCTCATTATAAATCGTAAGGTACCGGGTTCCGGCCCAATTGAGGAAATTGGATGCTAAATCACCGGCGAAAAGATAGCGGTTCTCTAGTAGTAACGAAACCGAATCGTCCGTATGACCGGGGGTCGACAGTACTGCGGTATCAATCCCCAGGTGTGCGTCCAACGATACTTCAGCTCCCCGGAGAATACGATCCCGATTCCGGGGTATAAACCCAGGAAATTGATGATCCCACCAGGGCGAAACAGCCTTCTTAAGATGAAAAAGGAGGTTCACACCTCCATTCACAATAGCCCCACCGTTGTCGGTATTATTCCTACCCCGGGCTATAAGAGGAATAGACCGTTCATGAATCAAAACCTGGATATCAGGATTTTCCGATACTAAGATTTGAACAAAACCAGCATGGTCATCATGATGGTGGGTTAGCAGCAAAAACCGAATATCCTTGGGATCCACACCCTCTTGGAGGATTAATTCCTTGAATAGCTCATAATTATGGGGATAATTGGTATCGACTAATAAATACCCATGGGGTAACGGGATGAGGTATGAGGTAGTCATATCCATAGTAACCGGGATAATTCCATCAGGCATCGCCTTGGGGAACCGTCTATCCGCAATCACGATCCACCCTAAGAACGCTATAACCGCAATACCGGCTGCTGCCAACCAGCCGATGATCACCATCCTGTTCATCCTACACCACCCCCGCAGCTAAAAGGAAAATCGCCAGCCCGTGGGTCACCACAGCGGGAATTACCCCGTAGTGCCACCGAACAACACCGGCCAGACAGCCCTCCCAGAGGGTAAAGACCAGTAACCCTATCCCAAGATCGGTTACCGTGAAGGCCAGAAACAGATGTCCGAAGGAGAACAAGACCCCGCTGAGAACCGCAGCCTTCCCCGGGGCCACCTCCTCCCTGGTGGTGAGCCACCCGAACACGTATCCCCGGAACAGCACCTCCTCAAGGAAATTCCCTCCCAGGGTAACCATTAATAAGAATGGGATCATACCCCGGGGAACCATGCCGCCCCGTTCATCCAGGGGAATAGCGAGTCCCTGATAGATAAGCAGTGGTGCTGCAACGACAAGCGCCCCGGCAAGCCCGACGAGCAGCCCTGTCCACCACCGCCTTCGAAACCATACCACCGTTTCAGCTAAGGCTGGTGAAGCCACCTGAAACAGAAGAACCAGTACAACGCCGCTTGCTCCCAAAAATGCCAGGACAAGCGGATCGGGGTAAAACCGGAGCCAAATACCACCCTGGCTCCCGATCCGCCACAATCCCAGGGGAGTCATGGCATCCCGGGTAAAAATAAAAACCATAATAAAAATACCCAGGTGCCAGAGGGGACTGTTCCTCTTCAGCCCCCAGAGCAGGACCCCGCCCAACACCAGACCGGGAATCAAAACCATCACATACTCGAGAATTAGGTGCACTGGAACCGCCTTTTTCTGAACGTTTGTTCACAAAGTATCACATACACACGGAATCTCGTCAACAAATTGAACATAGGTTCATTTCTTGTTTGATTCTCGGGGAGGGTACGCGGTACAATAACCGTCATGCCAAGCAGGACACGACAAAAAACGAGGACAGCGATTCTATCCGCCGGGTTGGAATTGTTTCAAAACCCCGGATATTACAAAACCGATATCCGTGCCATCGCCAGAACAGCAGGCATCGCCATCGGTTCGTTCTATAATTATTTCCCGGATAAGCTTCACCTGTACCTGGCGGTCTACCGCCAAGAACATGAAAAAATAGCCGAGCGGTTCCTCCTTCTCATTAGGCAAGGAATACCGGAAAATCCGGATCCTCGGGCCCTGGTGCTAAATCTTCTTCAATTTCAAGCCTCTGCCCACAACCATAGCAAAACCTTCTACCTTGAATCCGATCTCCTGGGTATCGCTGAACCTGAGGTCGCTCAACTGAAGAATGAACTGGATAGCCGGCTCCTTGACCGGCTATATCCGGTTCTCAAGCCCCTGGTACGCCCCGATATTTCCCTGGAACTAGGTCTGCCTATCCTGTACGATCTCATCGAATCAACCATTCACTCCCTCGGTGAGGAGTCCGAGGATAGGAAAGGGCAGATCATTACGGAGTTGGCAGCGATACTGAACTCCTACTTATTCAGATAGAGCCCCGGACTACTGTACCGGCCCGAATACTCCTCCAGGGCCCGCCGGGTGTGCGTTTGGATAAATTCCGTCTTTGCTTCGGTATATCCGTCTCGGTTATGCCTGAACTCGGCAAGGAGGCTCCTCTTCAGGTCACCGTACCGCCGTGCAATATCCGGGTGGACCCTGAGGTAATCGCGGAAGTACAACTCATTCCAATCACCCAGATACCGGAGGTGGAGGTGAAATACCCGGGGAGCGTACCCCTGGGGAGTGTAGCCCTTGTTGAAGACCATCCGCGGTCCCGTATCAGATCCGGACGGATTTCCCCGGGCATCCCCGGGGGCCTCACCCTCTCCCGGGGCATTCCCGCCGGATTCTTCAGTTCCTTCTCCTCGGTTTTTCTCATCCCCAGGCTGCACCGGATTATCCCGCTGTTCAGACATGAGGGTCCATCCTAAGGACTCCAAGGCCGGGCGGAACCGGTCCAATCCGATACAGCCGGGCTGTTGGTGGCCATTCCCCTGGAAATGGGTTTCCTCGGAAATCCTCCCCGGATTTTGATGAACCTCTAGGAGGATGTCCACAGTGGGTTTAGATACCAGACCCGGAATCGCGGTACTCCCCACATGGTTCATCCGGGCCAGGGCCTTACCTAAACCCGCCTGGTCCAGACCGGCTGTGAGAGCCCGGGATTCATCCTCATACCACCGGGGATATTCAGGATTATACTCTTCCAGAATAATAGGAAACAGCTGCCAAAGCTCGGCCAAACTTAATTGAGAAAGTTCCTTGTCATGCGCATTAACCATGGTTTTCCCCAGTAAAAAACGAGTTTATTGTTTCATCTATGACTATATCCGATACCAACCCCATGAATCCAGTGAAACCGTTTTCCGGACTCAAGCCTACCCTGGTCGTGCTAACCAGTCTGGTATTACTCGGTCTCGGGTCCTGCGCGGTCTTCGGTCCCTCCTATCAGCCCGATACCCAGGCAACCGATCTTGCCTCCCTGCTCGAACATCAGGGCTGGTTGGACCTCGGGGACGATTAGATTTCCCTCCTTCCCCAGGGCAAGAAACCTGGAGCCTCCCCGGCGGATTCGGCAATCATATCCAGGGAGGACCAACAGAATCAAACCGCTGAGGTGATGGTTGATTTTTTATCCCGGCACCTGCGTTAACAGGGCTCTAAACCCCGGCGGACTGCCCGTCCCGGTATTGTTAAATCACCGCCTCCAAACCGGAGCGGTCGATGATCCGTATAACCCCGGGGCTGGGCTGATTGATCAATCCTGCCTCCTGGAGGCTGGAGAGTTTACGGGAGAGGGTTTCCTGGGTCATACCCAACTGGCTCGCCAGATCACCCTTGGTCATGGGAAGGGTAACCGTCGAGCTGCCCCCTGACAAATCCAGAATGGCCCGGGCTATCCGGTACTCCGGGGAGCTGTGCTGGTTCTGCTCCAGCCGAGTCTGAAGCTGCTCCACCCGGGTGCTTAACTCCTCCAGGGCCTTCAATGCGATGGAAGGGAAGCGCTGCATGAGGGTCTTTAAGGCTTCTCCGGGAATGACGCACATCGTACAATCCTGGAGAGCCTCGGCAAAATCCGTACGGGGCATATCATGGAGAACGCTCAGCTCTCCCATGAAATCCCCCGGACCCAAAACCCGGATGACCTGAACCTTTCCGGATTCGGAGATCCGGGAAATCTTCACCCGCCCCTGGTGGATCACAAAGAGCTGTTTTTCCGTTCTTCCGGCAAAATACACCGTCTCACCCTTGGAAACATGGCGTTCCTGGGTGATGGCTGCCACCTCTCCCATTTCCTGAAGGGAGAGATCTGAAAAAATCGGTACCAGGGAAATACATCCCGGGTCGTAATCCTCATGATTCGGTACGGTCATACCACCTCCATCCTGGATTTCTTCCTGCCCCGCTTCCTCCCATGAAGCTTCGAGAGCCGCCGGGGCAGAGACCTGCCGGTATCCCCCGGCGCCCTGAAATACATCAACCTCAGGGCATTAAGAATCACCAGTAATACCGACAGCTCGTGTACAAGCATACCAAATGAAAGGTTCACCGTCTTTACCAGAACACCCGCCAGCAATAGCCCTGCGACGCCCAGGGCAAAGACGATATTCTGCTTCATATTCCGTACTGTAGCCCGGCTTAGGGAGAGGGCCGCGCTGAGCTTCTGGATACGGGAGGATAGTAGAACGACATCGGCCGTTTCCATGGCAATATCCTTTCCCGCCCCGCCTAAGGCAATACCAAGGTCGGCAGCAGCCAGAGCCGGTGCATCGTTCACCCCGTCTCCCACCATGGCGGTCTGGCCGTACCCAACCTGGAGTTCTGCCAACACCCGCACCTTGTCCTCGGGCAGAAGTCCGGAATGAACGCTGTCCAACCCGAGGTTCCCGGCTACAGCCTGGGCCGTCCGTCTGCCATCCCCGGTGAGCATGGCGATGTGCCGCACCCCCTGGTCCCTGAGTTCCTGAACCAGCTCCTGCACCCCCGGCCGCAGGCTGTCCTCAATGGCGATGATACCAAGAACCCCCTGGGGGGTTCCGACAAGCACCCCGGTTCTTCCCAACTCCTCTTGGGCAGTAAGCCGGGCCTCGGTTTCCTCCTCTAGAGTGATTTCCATGTCCGTGAAAAGTCTTCGGTTTCCGATGAAATACCGATTCCCCTCCAGGGAGAACTCAATGCCCTGTCCGGGGATAATCCGCGAATCATCCGGTTTGTTTAGGCCGGTAATCCCGAACTGGGTTTCCGCGTGGCTCACCACTGCGGTTCCTAAGGGATGTTCGGAATAGGCTTCTCCCGAGGCGGCAATTCTCATGAGCTCATCCGAACAATGGCTGCCCAAGGGAATCACTTCCGATACCCGGGGTCTTCCTTCGGTCAAGGTGCCGGTTTTATCCAAGGCGACGGCCGTAACAGTCCCCAAGCGCTCCATGATATCACCGCCCTTAATGAGGATTCCCTGGCGTGCCCCGGCTCCAATTCCGGCTACAATTGACACCGGGGTTGAGATCACCAGGGCTCCGGGGCAGGCTATAACCAGCAAGGTGAGGGATAGGGTCACGTCCCGGGTCAGGACAAACAGAATCACCGCCAAAATAATAATTCCCGGGGTATAGTAGCGGCTGAATTTTTCCAGGAATTTCTGGGTCCGGGCTTTTTTATCCTGGGCATCCTCTACCATGTGCAGTATCCTGGCGAAGGTTGTCTCTTCCCCCACCCTCCGGGCCTTGATTATCAGGTACCCGGATTCGAGAATGCTTCCCGAGAATACCTCGCTTCCGGAAAGGGCCTCGACAGGCAGGGGCTCGCCGGTAATGGCCGCTTGATTCAGCGCCCCGTACCCCTGGGTCACAACCCCGTCCACCGAAACCTTTTCTCCGGGCTTAACGACAATCAAATCATCCTGTACCACCCCCTCGGCGGGTATCACCTCCTCCCGCCCGTCCCTGAGAACCCGGGCGGTTACCGGAGCAAGGTCCAGCAGCGCCCTAATGGAGGACCGGGTTTTCTCGATACTCCGGGATTCAAGATAATCCCCCAGGGAAAACAAAAAGGTTACCGCAGCGGCTTCCCAGTATTCCCCGATGATCACCGCACCGATAACCGCGATGGTCACCAAGGCGTCAATCCCGAGAATCTTATAGCGAAGGGCGGAGAAGGCTTTCTTGAAGATCGGATACCCAGCCAAGAGCCCGGCGGCTACCATGAGCCAGGAGAATACCAGCTGAAGCTGCCACAGCTCCCGGCCGGCGAAACCAAGGATAATTAGAACCGCAGACAGAACAAGGCGTTGTACCTTTGACATGTGTGGAATACGCATAGACCCTCCTGTGACCCCTCTATCGTTCGCCCTTCACGGGATATCCTAGGGCGGTGATCCTGGACTTGAGGGTTTGGGAGTCTACCTCGGTCTCGTCGAACTGAACCCGGACCCGGGAGGAGTTAAACAATACCTCAGCCTCCGTGACACCCCCTGTTTTCTTCAGCATGCCCTCAATTTTGGCAATGCAGCTCGGGCAGGATACGGTTTCCAGTTGATATGTTTTTACGGTCATACAGCGACCTCCTTCTTGGGTATTTCCGGCGTGGATAGGATCCCGCCGTGATGTACCCAGAGGATACGCTGAGGAGGATTGCGGCGCTTTGATTCAAATCAAATGTTCACTGAAAATGTAAAATACCGAGAAAGACATTTACACCCTGATACTTAGGTAGTGCGCAAAAGCCTGTAACTTTTTCGCGCCTCAGAACCCCCCAGCGCACACCCGCCTCATCACGCCGAAATGTACTTCGGCACGTAGGTCCCGAAGT